>NZ_CP076103.1:2706629-3007365 GCF_018732085.1 Lysobacter capsici
CCCCGAGCACGCGCGCGATCACTTGTGACGGCAATGCCTTGGAGAACCAGGCCACCGCGCCGGTCCACAGCGCCAGCACCAGCGCCCACATCAGCAGCGAACCTTCGTGCGCGCCCCACACCGCCGAATAGCGGTACAGCACCGGCAGCAGGGTGTTGCTGTTCTCGGCGACGTAGCGCAGCGAGAAATCCTGGTTGACGAAGGCATGCGTCAGCAGCACGAACGCGAAGCCGACCAGCAGCAACTGCGAATACGCGGCCGGCCGCGCGATCGCCATCCACGATTCGATGCCGCGGTGCGCGCCGAACAACGGCAGCACGGTCTGCAGGACCGAGATCAGCAGGGCGAGGATCAGGGCGATCTGGCCGAGTTCAGGCAGCATGGGCGATCGCCTTGGGGTGGGTCATGGCGTGGGTTGAGTTGTCCGCGATGACGGCAAGAACAACAGCAACAGCAACAGCAACAGCAACAGCAACAGCAACAGCAACAGCAACAGCAAATCCCCCTCGGTCCCCCTTTTGCAAAGGGGGAAGACAAGCGGGCTTCGATGTAGAAACCTGTGATCGGACTGCTATGCGGTAATCCGGCTCAAGCGCGAAACCCGCACCGACCCGTGCTGTTCCCCCCTTTGCAAAAGGGGGGCAGGGGGGATTCGCTTTTGCTCCACGCGCGAAATACCTCAACGCGTGGGCTCCACGCCACCCGGCGCCGCGACATCATGCTTCTTGTGCGCCTGGCCCATCTTGTCGGCCACTTCCTTGGGCATATAGGTTTCGTCGTGCTTGGCCAGGATTTCCTCGGCGACGAACGTACCGCCCTGCATGCGTCCGGTCGCGACCACCGCCTGCTTCTCGCGAAACAGGTCGGGCAGGATGCCGGTATAGACCACCGGCATCAGCGCATCGCCGTCGGTGACGCTGAAATGCGCGTCCATCGATCCCGATGCGCGCTTGAACGAACCTTCCGCGACCATTCCGCCGAGCCGGAAGCGCGCGCGTTCGCTGGCATCGCCGCGCAGGATCTCGCTGGGCGTGTACAGATACGCAACATTGCGCTGCAACGCGGTGGCGACCAGCGCGGTGGCGACACCGGCGGCGGCGACCAGGCCCAGTACCCACAACAGGCGACGGCGACGGGTGGGATTCATCGGCTCAACTCACTGGGGGTGCTGCGTGCCGCGTCGCGCGCCGCGCGCTTGCGCGCCTGGCGCAATTCGCGGCGGACCTGCCACTGGCTGGCGAAGAAATCCCAGCCCAGCACGATGAAGAACACTGCATAGGCAGCGATGAGGTAATTGCGGTATTCCATCAGCGCCGCTCCTGCGGGTTCGCCACGCCGGCCAGTTGCGCGACCCAGGCCTTGCCCTGTTCGCGGCGCAGGTTGTCGGCGCGCGCGCGCACCAGCAGCGCGCCGACGAACCACAGCTTGGTGCCGACGATCATCCAGATCAGCGGCGCCAGCATGCTCGGGTCCATGCTCGACTTGCCGAACAGGCTGATGGTCTGGCCCTGGTGCAGCGAGTTCCACCACACCACCGAATAGCGGATCACCGGCAGCAGGGCGACGCCGACGATCGCCAGCAGGCCGGCGGCGCGCGCGGCGGCGCGACGGTCGTCGATCGCCTGGTACAGGCCGATCACGCCCAGATAGAGGAACAGCAGGATCAATTCGGTGGTCAGGCGCGGGTCCCAGTCCCACCAGGTGCCCCACATCGGCTTGCCCCAGATCGAACCGGTCGCCAGGGTGATCACGGTGAAGCCCGCGCCGATCGGCGCGCAGGCCATGGCCAGGATTTCGCACAGCTTGATCCGCCAGATCAGCGCGATCGCCGCGTACAACGCCATCAGCCCGAACACCGCCAGGCTCATCCAGGCGCTGGGCACATGGATGTACAGAATGCGGAAGCTGTCCTTCTGCTGGTAATCGGCCGGCACCTGGAACAGCGCACCGTACAGGCCCCAGGCCATCACCAGCGCGCCCAGGCCATAGGCCCACGGCGCCCAACGCGCGGCGAAGCGGTCGAAGCTGGGCGGCGAACCGAGTTGGTGGAACCAGCGGACGAGTGGATTCATTCAGTGGTTCGTTCGAAGGTCTCGAGGTCTGGGTCGCCGGGCGGCCTGGACGGTTGAGCGCGGCAGCCGGGCTGTCGCGCGCGGGTTCGGTCTGCTACTGGGTCCTGCTTCGGGTACTGCCTGGTTCTGTGCAACGCGCGGCGCGGTCAGGTCAGCGCGATGCGGATCGCGGCGGCGGCGGCCAGCGGCGCCAGCAGCAGCGCCACCACCAGTCCGGCGGCCAGCAACAGCAACGCGCCTACCGGGTCCAGTCCCTGGGCCGAGCGGGCCACGCTGCCCGCGCCGAAGACCAGCACCGGAACGTATAACGGCAGTGCCAGCAAGGCCACAAGGATACCAGAGCGCCGCATCCCGACCGTCAGCGCGGCGACCACCGCACCGAGCAGACTCAGCAAAGGCGTGCCCAGCGCGAGCGAGGCCAGCAGCACCGGCAGTTGGTCGCGCGGCAGGTACAGCAGTTCGGCCAGGAACGGGGTGGCGATCAGCAGGGGCAGGGCGGTGGTGGCCCAGTGGGTGAAGGTGCGCACCGCGACCAGCCAGCCCAGCGGCACCGGCGCCAGCATCCATTGCTCCAGCGAGCCGTCCTCGGCGTCGCCGCGGAACAAGGTGTCGAGCGCGAGCAGCCCGGCCAGCAGCGAGGCCAGCCACAGCACCGCGGCGGCGACCTTCGACAGCGCCTGCTTCTCGCCGCCCAGGGCCAGCGCGAACAGCACCACCACCAGCAGCGCGAACAGCGCCGGTTGCAGCGCATCGCCGCGGCGTCGCCACAGCAGGCGCAGATCGCGCGCGAGCAGCGCGCGCGCCGAACCGATCAAGCCGGGCGTCGCCGCGCCGGCGCTGGGATTGCGTTGCCGCACGCTCATGCGTTGGCCTCCATGGCGGCCGCGCGTCGCAGCACCAGCATGCGCGTGCGCACCGGCGGCGCGGCGTAGGCGCCGTGGGTCGTCACCAGCGCGGCGCCGCCTTCGCGCAGATGCGCCTGGACCATGCGGTTGACCAGTTCGATCCCTTCCAGGTCGAGGTTCGCGTACGGCTCGTCGAGCAGCCACAGCGGCGCCGGCGACATCCACAGCCGCGCCAGCGACAGGCGCTTCTTCTGTCCGGCCGACAACTGGCGCGCGAGTGCGTCGTCGTAACCGGCCAGGCCGACGATGGCCAACGCGTTCTCGGGCAACTGGCTGCGCCGGCGGCCCTGCAGGCCGCACAGGAAGTTCAGATTCTCCAGCGCGCTCAGGTCCGCCTTCAGGCCCGGCAGGTGACCGAGGTAGGCGATCGCGCGCGCGCGGCGCGAGGCGTCCGAGGGTTGCCCGTCGATGTCGATCCGGCCGTCGTCGGCGCGCAGCAGGCCGGCCAGCACGCGCAACAGCGTGGTCTTGCCGGCGCCGTTGTCGCCTTGCACGAGCAAGGCTTCGCCGGCGTCGACGGCGAAGTCGAGCGGGCCGAACACGGGTTCGTCGTTGCGCGCGAAGCGCAGGCCGCGGGCTTCGAGCAGGGGTGGAGCGGTACGTTCGAGTGGGGTCATCGGTCGCAGGCGGGCGGCGGGTCGGGCCGCGAAGCGGGCAGTCTATGCGACTGCGCGGGCCGCTCCGCACTCTCGCTGCGTATTGCCTGTTCGCCGCCTGACTCGGTCAGGTCCCGATCCAGTCGGTGTGCGCGGCCGGCTCGGCATGGTCCGGACGACCGAGCAGCATGCGCAGCCGCACCGGTTCGCCGCGTCGCCAGGCCAGCACGCCGGCCTGGCCGAACTCGCGCGCGAGCGCGTTGGCCACGGCATCGTCGAGATCGGCCAGCAGCCAGCCCGGTTCGCGCCACTGTCCGGCGGCGTCCTCGGCCCAGGCGGCATGACGCTGCACGCCGACCGCGTCCAGCCGCGAGACCAGGCGTTCGTCGGCGGCGCGGTTGGCGCTGTCGGAGTGCGGTTCGGACGCGGGGTTCCACGCGGTCAGGAACAGGTAACGGCTGGCGGGCCAGTACGCCTCCAGGTCGACCGCCGGCCGGCCCACGCGCAAGGGCAGGGCATCGCCGTCCAGCGCCACCGCATAGTCGGCAGCGGCGTAGGCGATCGCCAGTTCGGCGGCATCGAGCACCTGCAGTTCGCGCATGCACGCAGTGTCGCGGGGCCGCGCGGGCAGCGCAAATCCGGCCGACGGGCGGGCGCGCCGTCGATCGCATGCGCTGTCTTGCGACCGTCATATAGATATGTCGCCGCGTCATTGTCGCGGGCCGCCGCCGTCTAACGACCTGCAACGTGGATTTCGTACACTCCCCGATCCGATCGCGATCACGTACCAGGCCCCATGACCCTGACCACCAAGCTGCCCAAAGTCGGCACCACCATCTTCACCGTGATGTCGCAGCTCGCCGCCGAACACCAGGCGGTCAACCTCGGTCAGGGCTTTCCGGATTTCGACGTGCCCGCGCGTTTGGTCGATGCGCTCGGCCGCGCCATGCGCGAAGGCAAGAACCAGTACGCACCGATGACCGGCATCCCGGCGCTGCGCCAGGCCATCGCGGCCAAGACCGAGCGCTGCTACGGCTACCGGCCCGACGCCGATGCCGAGGTCACCGTGGTCTCCGGCGCCAGCGAGGCGATCTTCGACGCGGTCCAGGCGGTGGTGCGGCCGGGCGAGGAAGTGATCGTGCTCGACCCGTGCTACGACAGCTACGAGCCGGCGATCGACCTGGCCGGCGGCCGCGCGGTGCATGTGCCGCTGGACCCGCGGACCTTCGCCGTCGACTGGGATCGGGTGCGCGCGGCGGTCACGCCGAACACCCGCCTGCTGATGATCAACTCGCCGCACAACCCGTCCGGCGCGATGTTCGACGCCGACGACATCGCCCGCCTGGGCGAGCTGCTCGCCGACACCGGCATCTGGCTGCTGTCGGACGAGGTCTACGAGCACATCGTGTTCGACGGCCGCCGCCACGAATCGGTGCTGCGCTATCCGCACCTGCGCGAGCGTGCCTTCGTGGTGTCCAGTTTCGGCAAGACCTACCACTGCACCGGCTGGAAAATCGGGTACTGCATCGCACCTGCGGCCTTGTCGGCCGAGCTGCGCAAAGTCCATCAGTACAATAGCTTTTGCAGTTTCGCCCCGGCCCAATGGGCGTTCGCCGAGATGATCGAGGCCGAGCCGGAGCATTACGAGGGGCTGGGCGCCTTCTACCAGGCCAAGCGCGATCGCTTCGTTGATCAATTATTGACCACCGCGCTCAAGCCGCTGCCGGTGCCGGGCGGCTATTTCCAGCTGGTCGACTACTCCGGCGTCAGCGATCTCGACGATGCCGCGTTCTGTCGCTGGCTCACAGTAGACAAGGGCGTCGCCGCGATCCCGCTGTCGCCGTTCTACGAGTCGCCGCCGGTGGGGCAACGTCTGGCGCGACTGTGTTTCGCCAAGAACGAAGCGACCTTGGACGCGGCGATCGAGCGTTTGTTACGGCTGTAACCCGCAACTCGATTTTGCACTTTTTTTGCACAACTACTTGCCGAATGCTTTGACTTCGGTCTAATCTTCGTCTACGAGTGTCGTCAGACGCTCGTTCAACGGTTTAACCGTGGCTGTAGGGGGAGTTCATGGACAGAACGATCAGCGCGTGCCGCATTTCCGGCATGGCAAAAAGGTCGCGACCCGGCGCTAAAAGGGATGACGCTTTGCGCGTCTGTTTCGCAAAGGTGTCCGGCGTCTCATTTCGACCGATGTCTGTCCGGTCACCTCATTTCCAACAATGACCGCGACGAGGTCCGTCGCAGCGTGCTGGCGCAGCCAGTCGCAGCCGACGACCGCTTCGGGTCCTATCGTGCGTCAGTACATTACTTAGCCGGGGAACGCGTGAGACAACTAACTGCAACCAGCCCTCGTTTGTGGATCGCGATCCTGCTGGCCGTCGCGCTGGCCGGGTGCGCCACAAGGCCCGCGCCGGACTTCGGCGGCCGCTGGAAGCCGGTCAACCGGTATTCCGAAGCGCCCAACGAAATTCCGCTTCATCAGTCCTATGTCTTCTATCCCTCGCCGATGGACGGCACCTTGAAGGCGATGCTGACGCGCTGGACCCAGGATTCGAACATGAAGCTGGATTACCAGCACTATTCGGATTTCACCCTGCATCAGGCGGTGTCGCAGATCCACACCACCAGCCTGCCGGACGCGATTTCGCAGCTCAATTCGGCCTACGCCGGACACGGCGTGGTGATCGCGCGCGAAGGCGAGCAGATCGTGGTGCGTTCGGCCGTGTCGGCGCCGCCGTCGACGGCGAACGATACGCCCGCGGTCGACGCCGCATCCAAGTCCGCGCACGCGCCCAAGAGCGATCCGGCCCAATCGCACTCGCCGTCGGCCAGCACCGCCGATCCGGGCGCGCTGCCGGCCGCGACCCTGGCGCAAGCCTCCGGTCCGTCGCGTTGATCTTCGAACGGCGCAAGCCGGCCCGCACAGGCGACGAGTCCCGGCATGCGCAGGCATGCCGCGTCGCCGGCAACGATTCCATCGTTATGGATGCAGCATAGATGTTCGGAAAAAAGCCCGTAACTCCGGCGGTCGAGAGCGCCGTCTCCAAGGCGGTGAACTACGAGGTCACCGTCGCCGACTTAGCCAAGCGCAGCGAGAAGCGCGCCTGGCTCGTCGCGTTCGGTTCGTTGATCATGTCGCTGATCCTGGCCGGCGGTTATTTCTACTTCCTGCCGCTCAAGGAGAAGGTGCCGTACCTGGTCATGGCCGATGCCTACACCGGTACCGCGACGGTCGCGCGCCTGCGCGACGACTTCGCCAATCCCAGCGTCTCCACCAGCGAAGCGCTCAACAAGAGCAACATCTCGCACTTCATCATGGCGCGTGAGTCGTACGACTACTCGCAGATCGGTGAGCGCGACTGGGCGACGGTGTTCGCGATGGGCAACGCCCAGGTCGCCACCGCCTACCAGCAGTTGTTCGGTTCGACCAACCCGACCAATCCGATCACCATCTACGGCAAGACCAAGACCATCCGGGTCAAGCTGTTGAGCATCCAGCTCGCCGCCGATGCGATGAACACCGGCCCCGGTCCCAAGGTGGCGACGGTGCGCTTCCAGCGCAGCCTGTACAACAAGGACAACGGCGACAACACGCCGCTGGACAGCAAGATCGCCACGATCGAGTTCACCTACAAGTCGAACCTGAAGATGGACGAGGTCAACCGCGTCCTCAATCCGCTCGGCTTCCAGGTCAGCGGCTATCGCGTCGACAACGACTACGCCGCGGCGCCGGCCTTGCCGCCCAACGCGACGCCCACGCAGACGCCTGCGCCTGCCGCGGCCTATCCGCAGCAGCCCGGCGCGGTCTCGCCCGACGCCGCCAATCCGGCCGCTTATCCGCCGGGTACCGCGCCGCCGCCGGCCGCGTATCCGCCCGGCACGGCGCCTCCGGCTGGCGCGCCCGCGGCGTATCCGCCGGGTACCGCGCCGGCGCCGGGTGCGCCGCTTCCCACCAACCCCGCCCAGCAGCCGCAACAGCCGGCTGCGGCACCTGCACCGACTGGCAATGCGAATGGAGTCAGCAACCGATGAACTGCCTGCGTAAACATCGCCTGGCCGCCCTGTTGTTCCTGGCGGTTTCCGGCCTCGCACTACCTGCCTCGGCCCAGGTGATCCAAGAGTACGAATACGAAGCCAACCGCATCTATCCGGTGCGCACGGGCCTCGGCATCACCACTCAGATCGAACTGAGCCCGAGCGAGAACATCCTCGACTACAGCACCGGTTTCAGCTCCGGCTGGGACATGAGCCGTCGCGACAACGTCTTCTACATCAAGCCGAAGAACGTCGACGTCGACACCAACATGATGATCCGCACGACCACCCACTCCTACATCCTGGAGTTGAAGGTCGTGGCGACCGACTGGCGGGTGCTCGAGCAGGCCAAGCAGGCCGGCGTGCAGTACAAGATCAAGTTCGTGTATCCCAACGGCACCGAGTTCTCCGGCGCGAAGGAAACCAAGGCCGAGCCGGTTCCCGAGTTGAACACCACCCTCGACAAGGGCCGTGTCTACAACTTCGATTACCAGTTCTCGAGCCGCAAGAAGCAGTCGTGGCTGGTGCCGACCAACGTCTACGACGACGGTCAGTTCACCTACATCAAGATCAACGGCGTGAAGGACCTGCCGACCGGCAACTTTCCGGCCGTGTTCGGCCGCGAACGTGAAGGCAGCGAAGACTTCGTGGTCAACACCACGGTGGAAGGCAACACGCTCGTGGTTCATGGCACCTATCCCTACTTGATCATCCGTCACGGCAACAACGTCGTCGGTCTGCGCAGGAAGAAGCAGAAATGAGCCAGAACCTACCTCCCAATCAGCCGGGTAATCCGGAAGAGTCCGGCGGCACTCAGCCGGAAAACAGCAGCTACGGCTACGCCGGCGCGAATCCTTATTACGGCCAGCAGGCCACCGGCCCGGCGCCGGATCTGGATGCCAACGCGCCCACGCTGAAGTCCTCCGACGTGCAGCGGCTCAACCGCAAGGCGTTGCTGTTCCTCGGCGGCATCGTGCTGCTGTTGATCGTGGCCGCGCTGTGGATGTTCAACGCGGCGACCTCCGGCGACGACAAGAAGCCGAAGGTCGAAGAGGAAGTGGTCAATATTCCCGACCTGCCCAAGACCGTGGCCGATCCGCCGCCGTTGCCGGTCGATCCGCTGGCCGGCATGCCGCCGTTGCCGGTGGTCGATCAGGCGCCGCCGCCGATGCCGATGCCGCCGCCGGAGCAGATGGAACCGGTCAAGCGCGGTCCGAGCCTGCTCGAACGCCGCATCTCGGGCGAGGGCGGTGGTGGCGACGGCGGTGGCGGTGGTGGCGGTGGCGGCAGTCTGCCGCCCGGCGTGATGTCGCCCGAAGCCTACGCCCAGGCCATGATGGCCGCCAACGGCCAGGGCCCGGCGCGTCCGCAGCAGGAGCAGGAAAAGGCCACCAGCGCGCAGCCGATCTACAACCCCGACACCTTGCTGGTGCGTGGCACGTACATCCGTTGCGTCATGGAAACCCGCATCGTCACCGACCTGCCGGGCTTCACCTCGTGCGTCGTGACCGAGCCGACCTATTCGATCAACGGCCGCCGCCTGCTGCTGCCGAAGGGTTCGAAGGTCTCGGGCCGCTACCAGAGCGACAACATCAACGGTCCGCGCGTGTCGGTGATCTGGGATCGCATCACCACCCCGAACGGCATCGACGTCAACATGGCCAGCCCGGGTATCGACAACCTCGGCGGCGCCGGTCATCCGGGCGACTACAACGCGCACTGGGGCAGCCGCATCGCCTCGGCGCTGCTGATCAGCCTGATCAGCGACGCGTTCAAGTACGCCGCGGCCAAGAACGGCCCCGAATCGAGCACGGTGACCAACAGCGGCAACCTGGTGCAGACGCCGTACGAGAGCAACACTGCCGAAGCGATGGAGCGTCTGGCCAACCAGGCGTTGGACAAGAGCATCAACCGTCCGCCGACCGTGACCATCAACCAGGGCACCGTCGTGAACATCTATGTCGCCAAGGATGTCGACTTCTCGTCGGTCCTGAGGTGATGTCGATTGCAGCAGCGGTAGCTTGAGATGGACGCCGATAATTCACCGATCGCGCAAGTTTCCAACGCGTTCCTGGAGTACCAGTACCAGGTGTTGGGCATCCTGGAGTACATGAGCTCCCCGGATGTCACGGAAATCTGCATCAACCGGCCGGGCGAGCTCTATTTGGAGACTCGCTCCGGCTGGAACCGCCTGGAAGTGCCGAGCCTGACGTTCGAACGGGCCCGGCAGTTCTGTACCGCGGTCGTCAACGAGAGCAACACCGGGCAGCGCATCACCGATGCCGACCCGGTGGTCTCGCTGACCTTTCCGACCGGACAGCGCGCGCAGTTCGTGATTCCGCCTGCCTGCGACCCGGGCAAGGTCTCGATCACGATCCGCCTGCCGTCCAAGCACAGCAAGACCTTGCAGCAGTACCAGGAAGACGGGTTCTTCAACGAGATCCTGGAGCAGACCCATGTCCTGAGCGAACACGACCGCGAGCTGCTGGAGCTGCGCGCGCAGCGCAATTACGCCGAATTCTTCAAGAAGGCGGTCCAGTACAAGAAGAACGTGGTCGTGTCCGGCGCCACCGGCAGCGGCAAGACCACCTTCATGAAGTCGCTGGTCAACCACATTCCGGAAGAAGAGCGGCTGGTGACGATCGAGGACGCGCGCGAGTTGTTCATCACGCAGCCCAATGTCGTGCACTTGCTCTACTCGAAAGGCGGACAAAGTACCAGCAACATCACGGCCAAGAGCTGCATGGAAGCCTGTCTTCGCATGAAGCCCGACCGGATCATCCTGGCCGAGTTGCGCGGCGACGAATCGTTCTACTTCATTCGTAACTGCGCCTCGGGCCACCCAGGATCGATCACCAGTTGCCACGCCGGCAGTACCGCGCAGACGTGGGATCAGCTGGCGTTGATGGTGAAGGCGTCGAACGAGGGGTCGGGGCTGGAGTTCGGGGTCATCAAGCGCTTGCTGATGATGACCATCGATATCCTGGTGCATATCAAGGCGCATGCGGGTCGGCGCTACATCACCGGCATCGATTTCAATCCTGAGCGGTCACACAGTGAATGAGTTCAGGTGCCTGAAACGCTGTGAAGTGTGATGTAAGTGTGCACGGCCATTGACATTGCTTGCTGCTAGATGAATCATTGCTGCGTCGATCCGGCTGATTGCAACCCCTTCTTTCTGCGGATGTTTCCAGGGGGATCGGCGCAACGGTTGGTAGGGGGGATCACGGAATGTTGCCCGGAATAGAGTTGATGAACTGCCCGGGCTTGGCAGTTCCAAATGAAGTCATGCACCACGTCGTGCGCGTGGAGTCCTCGTTCAATCCGTTTGCGATTGGCGTCGTGGGCGGTCGCCTGGTGCGCCAGCCGCAGAATCTCGCCGAAGCCGTCTCCACCGTGCGCATGCTCGAGCGCCGCGGCTACAACTTTTCCCTCGGCGTCGCCCAGGTCAATCGTTACAACCTCGGCAAGTACGGGCTGGACAGTTACGAAAAGGCATTCGAAGTCTGCCCAAATCTACAGGCGGGCTCAAAAATTCTGGCCGAATGCTACGGCCGCTCCAGCGGAGATTGGGGTAAATCCTTCAGCTGTTACTACTCTGGGAACTTCGTCACGGGTTTCCGCCACGGTTATGTGCAAAAGATTTACGCGTCGATCAACAGGGGAGCGACGCCATATTCCGATGCTCAGGCCATCGCGGTAATCGGCAAGTCATCTCGCAAGGATACAAAGGCGCCTTCGGCGCTGGCGTCGGTCAGCCCGGCCAACCCGGTCGGTCCGGCCACCTACGCGCCGGGCCGTCAGTCGGGTCCGCAGCGCCTGGCGTCGGTAAGCGCCTCCCAGCCGATGGCCGCGGCGATGCCCCAGATGACGTTACCCGCTACAACGATGCCCGCAGCCCAGCCGCTCGCGGCCGCGCCGATGATGCCCGGTCCGATGCCGATGCCGATGGGGATGGCGGGGATGGGCGGCCCCGGGCCGGCGTCTCAGGCTCAGAGCTCGCAGCCCGTTAGAGTCATGCCGATGAATGCTTCGGCGGCGCTCCCGCAGCAGTCCGCGCCCGTCGCTCCGGCGGCGGCCGTGGCAGCGCAGGGGCAGGGCGATCAGGCCTTCGTTTTCTGACCGCCGGCCCGCCGTTGCGTCTTGTTCGACCCGATTTTGCTCGAATTTGATCCGACCTTGATCCACCTGGTTTCGATTCGCCCAATTTGCTTCAACTGTTTTTGCCGCACCCGATTCGATCAGCGCGTTCTTGATCAATTGGTTTTTTTGATCAAGCCGCTTTGATCAATACGTTTTTGATTCACCCGTTTTCGATCGACCAGTTTCCCCTCCACCGACGAACCATCCGAAACACACCGCAGCACCTCGACCATTTTGTCCACTAGCGAATAGAAAGGACCTCTTCAATGAACAACAATATCCAGATCAAGAACTTCCTCTCGGCCTTCGCAATGGCGGCTTTGTTCGTCGGCGCGCTGGCGGCGCCGGAACTGGCCTTCGCCCAGACCGTCGACGGCGCCAAGACCACCGTCAAGGGCTTCTTCGACAACCTCAACAGCCTGCTCAACATCGCCTCGATCGCGATCGTGACCATCGCGGTGATCTTCGCCGGCTACCAGATCGCGTTCGCGCACAAGCGCATCTCCGACGTGATGCCGGTCCTGCTCGGCGGCTTCCTGATCGGCGCGGCCGCTCAGCTGGCCAAGATGGTCATCCCGAACGACGTCGGCGCCGGCGGCGGCGCGGGCGGCATGGCGATCCTGGTGAGCACCTTCCAGAACCTGTATGCATAAGAATGCGATGTTCCGCGGCTGCACACGGCCTCCCATGTTCCTGGGAGTGCCGTACGTGCCCTTCACGTTCGCGGCCGGGGCATGTTTGCTTTCGACGTTCTACTTCAATATGTGGTTCATCCTGATGTTGCCGGTAGTGATTTTCGTCATGCGGCAGATGACGCGGCGCGACGAGATGATCTTCCGCCTGCTGGGGCTGCGCATGCAGTTCCGCATGCGGATGAGGAACATCGTTCACCACGGCACCATGTGGGTGTTCTCGCCGAACCACTATCGCAATCCAGGCGACAAGAAGTCTCGATGATGTACGCAGGCGCCATCGCGGTGTACCGCATGGCGCCTGCGGTTCTTGGCCGTCCGCGGCGTCCCTGACCGGGCGCCGTCGGATGCTCGATCGCGTTGCGGGCCCAGGGCCGGCGACGTCCTTCCAAAACCACGGGATACGCAGTACCCATCATGCTCACACCCGATACTCCGATCAGCGAATTCATCCCGCTGTCCACGCATGTCTCCCCCACCGTGATCAAGACCACGGGCGGCGATTACATGATGGTCTGGCACCTGGGCGGTCTGCCCTTCGTCGGTCGTGAAGAGTGGGAATTGGAGCATCGCCACAACACCTTCAATCGGATGCTGCAGACCCTGCGCGCGCCCGATTTCACCAACGTCGCGTTCTGGGTCCACGACGTGCGCCGCCGGCGCCGGATCCGCACCGACAGCAAGTTCAACGAGCGATTCAACCAGGACCTGTCCGACGGCTATTTCGCCGCGCTGTCCTCGCAAAAGCTCATGCAGAACGAGCTGTATCTGACGATGATGTACCGCCCGATCGTGTCGGGTAAGCGTTTCTCCGAGAAGTCCACCGACATCGGCCGCCTGCAGGAAGAGCAGGACCAGTGCGTGGCGAAGATCCTCGAGCTGGCCGGCAACGTCGAAGCCGTGCTCAAGGACTACGCGCCGTACCGCCTGGGCATGTACGAAGCCAAGAACGGCATCGTCTTCTCCGAAGCGCTGGAATTCTTCGGCTACCTGCTCAATCGCATCGATGAGCCGGTGCCGGTGCTCAGCGCGCCGGTCTACAACTACCTGCCGGTCAGCCGGCTGATGTTCGCCGCCAAGAGCGGCGACTTCGTGGTCAACACGCCGACCAATGCCAATCATTTCGGCGCCATCCTCAATATCAAGGAATACCCGGATTCGACCTATCCGGGCATCCTCAACGGCCTGAAGTACCTCGACTTCGAATACGTGATCACGCATTCGTTCAGTCCGATCGGCCGCCAGGACGCGCTCAAGGTGCTCGACCGCACCAAGGGCATGATGATTTCCTCGGGCGACAAGGCGGTCAGCCAGATCTCCGAACTCGACTACGCGATGGATCAGCTCGCCTCGGGCAACTTCGTGCTCGGCGAGTACCACTACACCTTCGCGATCTATGCCGACAGCCAGGAAAAGCTCGCCGCGCAGGTCGCGCAGGCGCGCGCCGAACTGTCCAACGCCGGTTTCGTCTCGGCCAAGGAAGACCTGGCCGTCACCGCGTCGTTCTATTCGCAGTTCCCGGGCAACTGGAAATACCGCACCCGCCTGGCCAACGTCAGCTCGCTGAATTTCCTGGGCCTGTCGCCGCTGCACAATTTCGCGACCGGCAAGAAGGAAAACAATCCGTGGGGCGATAGCGTCACCACGCTGCAGACCACCAACGGCCAGCCGTACTACTTCAATTTCCACGCCACCCATCCGGCCGAGAACTCGCTCGGCGAGAAGGCGATCGCCAACACGATGGTGATCGGCAAGTCCGGTACCGGTAAGACCGCGCTGATCAACTTCCTGCTCAGCCAGGTGCAGAAGCTCAAGCCGACGCCGACGATCTTCTTCTTCGACAAGGACCGCGGCGCCGAGATTTTCGTGCGCGCCTGCGGCGGCAACTACCTCGCGCTCGACAACGGCCAGCCGACCGGCTTCAACCCGTTCCAGTGCGAGCGCAACGAAACCAATGTCCAGTTCCTGTCCGACTTGATCAAGGTGCTGGCCGCGAAGGGCACCTACTCGGCGCGTGAGGAGGAGGACATCTTCCGCGCGGTCGAGAACATGCTCGACACGCCGATGCACCTGCGCAGCATGACCAACCTGCAGAAGAGCCTGCCCAACATGGGCGACGACGGTCTGTACGCGCGCCTGCGCAAGTGGACCGCCGGCAATTCGCTGGGCTGGGTGTTCGACAATCCGGTCGACACGATCAAGCTCGACAAGGCCAACATCATCGGCTTCGACTACACCGATGTGATCGACAACCCCGAAGTGCGCGTGCCGGTGATCAACTACCTGCTGCACCGCCTGGAAGAGCTGATCGACGGCCGCCCGCTGATCTACGTCATGGACGAATTCTGGAAGATCCTCGACGGCGGCGGCGCGCTCAAGGAATTCGCCAAGAACAAGCAGAAGACCATCCGTAAGCAGAACGGCCTGGGCATCTTCGCGACCCAGAGCCCGGAGGACGCGCTGGCCAGCGACATTTCGGCCTCGCTGATCGAGCAGACCGCGACCTTGATCCTGTTGCCGAACCCGAATGCCAACCGCGAGGACTACATCGAGGGCCTCAAGCTCACCGATGCCGAGTTCCAGGTGGTCAAGAGCCTGGACGAACGTTCGCGCTGCTTCCTGGTCAAGCAGGGCCATGCGGCGACGGTGTGCCAGCTCAACCTGCGCGGCATGGACGACGCGCTGGCGGTGATCTCGGCCTCGACCGACAACATCGACATCATGCATCAGGTGGTCGAGAAGGCAGCCCTCAGGACCGGGATCCCGGTGGACGAACTGACCCCGGACGCCTGGCTGCAGGACTTCTACGACAACCGCAAGGGCTCGGGCAAGGGTAAGCAGGCCTCGTCCGACCCCCGCGAGCGCGCCCACGCATAACCTGGAATGTGCCGCCCGTCGCCTGCCCACTGGCTTGGCCGAGCACATTCCTTGAGTATTTGTTCCACTGGAAAAGAATGTAATTGACGTCCTTTGCGAGAATGCCCGTTTTGGGCCTGGCAGGAACCGGCGGCCGACGGCCGTCCGGTACGGGATCTGGCCGGAGTAGCAACGGAAATACGCGTCGAATGCCTGAATAGGGTGGCTTTAGTCACACTTTCGGGTTTCAATGGAAAGTGAACGCATGACGTCCTGTGCCTGCCTGGGCTGCGGACGTATCAAGGAGAGGAAACGCCGATGAGCCTGACCAAGTTCGTTCGAATCAAGCCGATGTTCATGTCGATGGCCCTGGTGCTGGTCGGCTTCGGCAGCATGATGACGCCGCGCCCGGCGCAGGCGTTCGTGTGCTTCTGGTGCGCCACCGAGGTCACTCAATATCTGAACTTCGGTCAGCTGACCACTCAGTACGCCAAACAGTTGGATCAACTGCGCCAGCAGGTCCAGCAGTACGAGCAACAGGTTCGGCAATACCAGCAGATGGGGCTGGGCAACCTGAAGTTCGAGGGCAACAAGGGCTTCCGGGTCAATATCGCCGAGCAGTTCCCGGAGCGCGGCATCGACGAAGGTAAAGTCGAGGCCTGCGGCACCGGCGCCAAGAACAACCCGGTCGGCCAGCAGCAGTACGGCTACTGCGTCGCCATCGTCCAGACCGAAAACCGTCGCTACAACGCGATGGTGAAGATGCTCAAGGACGTCGAGATGCGCGACAAGCAGCTTGAAAAGGCCTACAGCGATCGCGGCACCCTGTCGGGCGACACCGATCAGGGCAAGCTGCAGACCAACAGCAACTACATCGCACAGGTCCAGGCGCAGATGCAGAACGATCTGCAGAACGGCCAGTACACCATCGATGCGTATACCGCGCTGCTGACCTCGTTGAACGAGAACATGGTGCGCGCGGCCAATACCGCGCTGAAGAGCAAGAACAAGCCCTCGATTCTCGATACCGCGATCCAGGGCGCAACGCTGAAGATCGCACTGCAGGGCGCGCGGATTCGCGAGCGGTAAGAAGGATCTCAATCGAATCGGCAGGGATCGGATCACCGCAACCTGCCCGTTGGAACAATTGCCCGGGATCGCCCAAAACACGATCCTTGGCCTGGTTCAGGAGCTGACCGCAATGAACGTCAATCATTCCTCCAAGATGCTGCCGATGGTGCTGGCCGTCGTCGTCGCCGGCGTCGCCGCGCTGACGCCGCGCCCCGCGCAGGCGGTATTCGCCTCCGAATTCACCCAGATCGCCAACAACATCCAGCTCGGCCTGAAGTACGCTCAGCAGGTGAAGCAGTACGAAGAGCAGGTCAAGCAGTTGCAGGAACAGGTCAAGGCCTACGAGCAGATGGCGCTGGGCCAGCTGAAGTTCCAGGGGGCGGCTGGTTACCGTGAGGACATCGCTTCGCAGTTCCCCGAGCGGGATATCAATGAAGGCGTCGACAAGGCCTGCGGCAAGGAAAAGAACAATCCGGTCGCGAAGGACCAGCACAAGTACTGCATCGCGATCGTGCAGACCGAGAACCGTCGCTACAATGCGATGGTGAAGATGCTCAAGGACGTCTCCAAGCGCGACAAGGAGCTTGAAGAGGCCTACAAGGACCGCGCCAAGCTGACGGCCGACAAGGACCAGGGCAAGCTGCAGACCAACACCAACTACATCGCGGCGTTGCAGGCGCAGATGGCCAACGACGTGCAGAACGGCAAGTACATGCTCGATGCATATACCTCCATGCTGCGCAGCTTGAACGAGAACATGGTTCGCAGCGCCAACATGGCGTTGAAGAACAAGAACAGCCCCTCGATCCTCGACACGGCGATTCAGGGCGGCGCCCTGAAGCTGGCGTTGCAGGCCGCGCGTTCGCGCGAACGGTGATGCGGTCGATGTGAATCGATCGTCCGACGGGGTCGGACGGTCGGTTGGGGGCGGGGATCGGAAATCGTGGGGCCGGCAATGCAAGTCCGGCCCAAGCATACGGATGGCTTATGGATATCAGTGCACTGGGGACGGCGGGATCGTTGTTGGACTTGCTGCATTTCAAAGCAGCGGGCCTGCCGAACATGGTCTTCTTCTCGGAGATCAACGACTTCCTCGACGATGAAATCGCCGAGTTCGCGGGCAACCTGCTCAAGCGGGTGGCCTCGTTCATCGGTTTCATTTCCGCCACGGTGGTGACGCTGTGGATCATGTACCACGGTTTCCGGATCGTGACCGGGCAGTCGCGCGAGCCGATGATGGGCCTGGTGGTCAACTCGCTGCGCGCGGTGCTGATCGTGGGCATCGCGGCGGGCATGGCGGCCAGCGTGGGTTCCAGCTATCGCACCTTGACCGACGGCACCAATCGCGTCGTGCGCGAGTTGATGACCGGCAAGGACGATGAAGGCAGCTACGCCGATATCGACAAGGCGCTGGCGATCATGCAGGTGGCCGTGGAGGTGATCGACTCGGTCGACACCGGCGACGACCTGATCACCAACCAGGACAAGGAACGCGCGCTGCAGTTCACCGGCGTGGGCCTCGGCCTGCCGGCGATCATGGCGGCCACCGCCTTGCTGATCAACAAGATCGCCATGGCCCTGATCCTGGGGCTGGGACCCTTCTTCATATTGTGTCTGCTGTTCGACCAGACCAAACAGCTATTCACCAAATGGCTCTTCTATGGTCTAGCGACCATGGCCTCGATGGCGTTTTTGTCGGTCATGGTCACACTAGCGATGGACATGATCATCGCCGTTGGGCTGGCGTTCTGGACAGCGGGCTGGCTGACAGGCGGTAGTCAGGAAAGCCTCACTAGCATGGCCATGCAACAAGGTGGTCTGGGCTTGGTGTTGAGCGCGCTGATCGTGACCGCGCCGCCGATGGCGGGCATGTTCTTCAACGGCATCATGGGTCAGTTCAGCCCGTTCAGTGCCTTCGGTAGCGGTGGCGGCCAAGCCGGCGCGCCGCCGACCCAGGGTGGTAATGCGGTGAATCGTTGGATGAGTGGCGGTGACAACGCGAACCGCGCCGAGAGTGCGGGAAATCGTTCCAACGATTCACGGCCGGCTGACATGCAGATGAATCGCACGACGTCGGGTAGCTCGACCATGGCGCACTCGGATGTAACCAAGACTTCGAATCAAGTTCAGCATAATGCGGGTCAAGTGGTTGGCAACAATGTAAATGTAGCCAACGCTGATCAAGTCAAGAATTCCGGTAAGAATCCACCGGGACCTCAATAAGATGTAGACAAGGAGGGGTAAACCATGAAGTTCAGGTGCATAGCCGTAATAGCTCTGATGTTCTCAGGAGCTGCCTACGCCGAACAAGGTTGCCCCGATGGTCTTTATCCAGGTGGTGCCGGTCCGGGACAGTTGTGTGTGCCGATGCCCGGTTACGGGGTTTCTGGCGGCAGCTCGGGCGCTCAGGCGGCGCCAGAGCCCAACTGGGCCACGCGCTGGGGCGCCATCGCCATCGACGATGGCAGCAACGGCGGCAGCAAGTTGGGAAGGGCGGAGTCGCTCAGCAGCAAGGGCAAGGCCGAAAAAGCGGCGCTTGCCGACTGCCGCTCCAGGGGGGGGCACAAATGTACCTTGGAGCGCTCGTATCGCGACCAGTGCGTCGCGGTAGTTTGGGGTGACACGTTGGTGTCATCCGCGAGCGCGGTAAACAGCGAAAGAGCTTCGCAACTGGCGATGGACAATTGCAGTTCGTCGACGACGAATTGCGGAGTTTATTACACCGGTTGCAGCTATCCCGAACTGGTTCAATAAGCGTAGTTGCGACGATTCAACTTGAGCCGCGGCCTGGTGCCGCGGCTTTTGTTTGGGCGTTAGCATTAGCAAGATTGCCGGACAGGTGCGCAGCCTCGGAGGTGTTGACGGTACTGGAGGCACCACGGCGAGTGCCGAGGTGGTTAAGACTGCCAATCCGGACAAGGTTGAACCCCAATAACGATATAGGAGAGAAAAAGCCATGGAACTGAGGTATCTGTGTGTATTGGCTTTGCTTTTCTCTGCAGCCGTGCAGGCTGAGCAAGGCTGCCCGGATGGGCTTTATCCGGGCGGGGCCGGTCCTGGACAGATCTGCGTGCCGATGCCGGGTTATGGCATCAATGGATCAAGTGGCGGCACTCAAGCGGCCGAGCCGAAATGGGTGACACGTTGGGGCGCTATCGCCACCGACGACGGCAGTACCGGCGGCGGCATTCTCGGGCAGTCGGAATCGTTGAGCAGCAAGCGCAAGGCGGAGAAGGCAGCGCTCTCCGATTGCCGGGCGAAAGGTGGCAATAACTGCGCGTTGGTTCAGGCATATCACGATCAATGCATTGCGGTTGCTTGGGGACGGTCCAGGCCGTATAGCGTGAGTGCCGAGAACAGCAAGGCGGCCTCTGAGTTTGCGATTGCGAAGTGCGGCGAATCGGACGCCAACTGCGGTATCTACTACACCGGTTGCAGCTATCCCGAACGCGTTCAGTAATGCTAAAAATCAATACAAAAAAAGCCGTGACCTTTGCAGTCACGGCTTTTTTTATGGGCAATTGCTACGCAATTGGTCGCTGTAATTAAGTGCTGTTCCTGCATATAAAATATGAAAATAGCTCGTGAACGATCGCAGGTCGAAGCCAGTAAGCTAATTCGCCGAAAGAACGCGGGTAAACTGATCCGAAATAAAAGATCGAAAATATGATCTTGAAACGCAGCTGCCTACTTCTGCTTGTCCTGCTCTTCGTCGGAATCGCACAGGCCGAACAAGGCTGCCCGGATGGACTCTATCCCGGTGGCGCCGCTCCAGGACAGATATGTATACCAATGCCTGGCTACGGCATTGGTGGAAACGTTCCTGCCGCTGCTGCTCCGGAATCTGGGTGGAAGCTGACATGGGGTGCCGTCGCCTTGTCGTCGACTGGCGAAATCGGCGCGATCACCGGGCAGCCGTCTGAAAGCAAAGCCAAGCGCGAAGCGCTGGCTCGTTGCGCGGGGTATGGCGGCAAGGATTGCAAGTTGAACCTTGCCTATAAGAATCAGTGTGTGGTCGTCGTATGGCCATCCGTGGCAGGGGCGTCCGCGTTCCCTCAGTCGGCGGCTTCAATTGAAGAAGCATCTGCTGTGGCGTTGCCGGCTTGCGCCGCAAAGAGCGGTGCGCAGTGCAAGATCGCTTACTCCGCTTGTACAGAGCCCGTACTTGTTGGTAATTGACGCCACATGCGATGAGACATGGATAAGAAGTTTTCAAAAAAACGCGGCCAAAAGCCGCGTTTTTTGCGTATACAGAGCCGGGTTATAGTTTTGCTCTCGAGAACAGAGGCCCATAGCCGTGAAGTCAAGAAGTATCTTCGCTTTCTTGTTCTTTTTCTCAGCAGCCGTGCAAGCCGAGCAAGGCTGCCCGGATGGTCTGTATCCCGGAGGCGCGGCTCCAGCGCAGATTTGTATTCCGATGCCTGGCTACGGCATCAATGGAAACAGCGGCAACACGTCGCAAGCTGCGGAGCCTCGCTGGATGACCCGCTGGGGAGCGCTCGCCTTGGATGTCACCAGCGCTGGCGGAAGTAAGCTTGGGAGGGCAGATGGCCTAAGCAGCAAGCGGAAAGCCGAGGCGGCTGCGATCGCCGATTGCCGAGCAAGAGGTGGGCAAAACTGTGTGATTGCCCATTCCTACTATGACCAATGTGTCGCGGTCGCGTGGGGCGATGCCAGGCCGGCGATTGTGAGCGCTGTGAACAGCCAAGTGGCGTCTGCGATGGCTTTGGAAAAGTGCAATGGATCGGATGCGAGTTGCGATATGTATCACACGGGTTGCAGCTATCCGGAACGGGTTCAGTAATCTGTAGCCTTCGGTAGGCGAGGCTAGAGGCGCGATCCGAAGCGCGAAGCCGCTTCAATGAAAATCCCGCGACTGCGTACTCAGACTGCCCAGCAGCGCGGTCAGGTCTTCCATGCGCGAGGCGATGATGTGCTGGACGCCGTCGACGCGTTCGAGGCGGCCGTCGATCGCCATCAGGCGCGATTCGACCAGGACCCGGCGCTGGCGTTGGGCGAGGTCGCGCCAGACCACGGCGTTGACCATGCCGTCTTCGTCTTCCAGGCTCAGGAAGGTCACGCCGCTGGAGGTTTCGGGTTGCTGGCGCACGGTCACCAGGCCGGCGAAACGCACCCGGCTGCCGTGCGCGGTCTTGTGCAGTTGCGAGGAGCGTCGGCACTGCCGCGCATGCAGGGCGCTGCGCAACAACGACAGCGGATGCCGGCCCAGGGTGGTGCCGAGCAGGGCGTAATCGGCCTGCACGTCTTCGCCGGCGGTCGGTAGCGGCAGCGCCACCTTGGCTTCGTCGCGGGCGATACCGGCGAACAGCGGCAGTTGCGTGTCGATGCCGGCCACTGCCCAGCGCGCGCGATGACGATGGCCGGCGAGGGCGCGCAGGGCACCTGCGTCGGCGAGCAAGGCGCGCACGCGCGGGTCGATCGCCGCGCGCAGGCACAGGTCTTCGAAGTCGCGCCATGGCGCGCGCGCGCGCGCGTCGCTGATGCGATCGGCCGAGGCTTCGTCGAAGCCGCCGATCAGGCGCAGGCCCATGCGGATCGCGTGCGGATGCTTGTTGCCGCTGCCGCCCGGAATGCTTTCCAGGGTGCAGTCCCAGTCGCTGTAACGCACGTCGACCGGCAGCACGGTCACGCCGTTGCGGCGCGCGTCCTGCAGGATCTGGCCGTGGGTGTAGAAGCCCATCGGCATCGAGTTGATGATGCCGCAGGCGAAGGCGGCCGGGTGGTAGTACTTGAGCCAGCAGCTGACGTAGGCGATCAGGGCGAAGCTGGCCGCGTGCGATTCGGGGAAGCCGTAGCTGCCGAAGCCCTTGATCTGTTCGAAGATGCGATGGGCGAAGTCTTCGGTGTAGTGGTTCTTTATCATTCCCTTCAACAGTTTTTCGCGATGCGGCTCCAGGCCGCCATGTCGCTTCCAGGCCGCCATGCAGCGACGCAACTGATCGGCTTCGCCGGGCGTGTAGTCGGCCGCGACGATGGCGATCTGCATGACCTGTTCCTGGAACAAAGGCACGCCGAGCGTCCGCGACAGCACTTTTTCCAATGCTTCCGATGGATATTCGACCGGCTCCAACTTTTTGCGGCGACGCAGGTACGGATTGACCATGTCGCCCTGAATCGGCCCGGGCCGCACGATCGCGATCTCGATCACCAGGTCGTAGAAATTCCTCGGCCTCAAACGCGGCAACATCGACATCTGCGCGCGCGATTCGATCTGGAACACGCCGACGGTGTCGGCCTCGCAGATCATGTCGTAGACCTTCTCATCGTCGTCGTGTTGCATGATCGTCGGCATGTCCAGGCCGCGAATGCCCTGGGTTTCCAGCGAGGCGAGAGTCTTGCGCACCGCGGTCAGCATGCCCAGCGCCAGGCAATCGACCTTGAGCAGGCCCATCGCGTCGAGATCGTCCTTGTCCCACTGCACGATGGTGCGATCGTCCATCGCCGCGTTCTCGACCGGCACCAGGGTGTGCAGCGGCCGCTCGGAGATCACGAAGCCGCCCGGATGCTGCGACAGATGCCGCGGGAACGCGTTCTCGACCAGGATCGCGGTCAGCGCGAGCACATTGCGCAGCAACGGCGATTCCGGATCGAGGCCGCGTTCGCGCAACTGTTCGGGCAGCGGTACGCCCTCGCTCCAGCGGTCCAGGGTGCGCGCGAGTTCGCTGATCTGGTCCTGCGGCATCCCCAAGGCCGCGGCGACGTTGCGGATCGCGCTGCGGCCGCGGTAGCTGATCGCCACCGCGGTCAGCGCCGCGCGCTCGCGGCCGTAGCGGGTGAAGACGTATTGCAAGACTTCTTCGCGCCGTTCGTGTTCGAAATCCACGTCGATGTCGGGCGGCTCGTTGCGCTCGACCGACATGAAGCGTTCGAACAGCATGCCCATGCGGGTCGGATCGATCTCGGTGATGCCCAGCGCATAGCACACGACCGAGTTCGCGGCCGAGCCACGGCCCTGGCACAGGATCTTCTCCGATCGCGCGTACTCGACGATGTCGTGAACGGTCAGGAAGTACGACTCGTAGTTCAATTTTCCGATGATCCCCAACTCGTGTTCGATCTGCTGGCTGGACTCGGCTGGAACGCCGGTGGGCCAGCGTCTGGCCGCGCCGATCGCGACCAGTTTGGGCAGCCAGCTTTTCGCGGTTTCGCCGGCCGGCACCAGTTCGTTCGGATAGCGGTAATCGATGCCGCGCTTGAGATCGAAACCGATGCAGCGCTCGGCGATGCGCACGGTCTGCGCGAGCATCGCTGCGGGATAGATCGCCTTGAGCGCCTTACGGATGCGCAGATGCCGCTCGCCGTTGGGAAACAGACGATCGCCGGCTTCGGCGACGGTGGTGTGGTGGCGGACCGCGGTCAATACGTCCTGCAGCGGGCGGCGCGCGCGTTCGTGCATATGCACGTCGCCGGCGGCGACCGTGGGCAGGTCGTGACGCGCGGCCAGTTGCGTCAGCGCGGCCAGGCGCGCGTCGTCGTGGCCGCGATGCAGTTCGACCGCGAGCCAGGCGCGATCGGCGAAGTGAGTACGCAACCACCGCGCATGCCGATCGTCGTCGCTGCCGCCGTCGGGCACCCACAGCGCCAGCAGGTTCGCGCAATGCGCCTGCACATCTTCGATCAGGCAGCAGTATTCGCCTTTCTTCGCGCGTCGGCGGGCGATCGTGATCAGACGGCACAGGTCGGTGTAGGCGTCCGAGCCGGTGACCAAGAGCACCAGCTTCGGTCCGTTCTCGACTCGAAACTCGCTGCCGACGATCAACTTCAACCCCGTTCGTTTCGAAGCCTGCCAGGCGCGCACGATCCCGGCTAGCGAGCATTCGTCGGTGATCGCCAGCGAGTGATAGCCCAGGGCCTGAGCGCGATCGAATAGTTCGTCGGCCAGCGAAGCGCCGCGCTGGAAACTGAAGGCCGACAGGCAATGCAGCTCGGCGTAGTCGGGCAGGGTGGATGAGATCATCGGCCGCGCGATGTTCATGCGAACCAGCCGTGCAAGGTCAGCGCGCCGTCGCCGCCGGCATCGCGATAGGCCCAGGCGCGTTGGCCTTTGACGGTTTCGACCAGGTAGTAGTCGCGGCGCACGTCGTCCTGGTCCCACCAGCCCGATTCGATGCGCTCGGGGCCGGCGAGAATGCGCGCGAGCGGTTCGCGCAGCGGTTCGGGCTCGATCAGCAGCCAGCCTGGGCGGGCCGTATTCGTCGGCGCCGAAACGGGTTTGTTCGAACGCGTCGGCGCGTCGCCCGACACCTTGCGCCAGGCGCGTTCGGGGCGATGATCGGGATGCACGGCCAGGCCCTGCACGCCGTCGTCGCCGAGCCGCGCGCGCAGACGCTCGCGCAATTGCGCCCACGGCAGCGCCTGCTGCGGGCGTGGATCGAACAGGTCGCGGCTGGCCGGCACGAACGGCGGCAGTTGCTCGGCGAGCAGGCGCAGGCCGACCACCGGCGCGGGAATCCGCGCCTGTTGCAGGCGCCCGCGCGCGAGTTCGAACAGCATCGCCGCATCGCGCTCGGGCGCGAGCAGGCCGACCGCGACTTCGCTGTGCGGCAATTGCGGACGATGCGGATGGCGTTCGTGTTCGAGGATCAGGGTGAAGCGTTCGACCCCGCCGTCGCGGCCGGACAGGTACGCGGCGAGGTCGGCGGTGAGCCGGCGCAGCGGGAACAGCAGCGCCTGGCTGGATTCGACTTCGTGGCCGAGTTCGATGCGCGCATCGAAGGCGTCGGGCGGCTGGAAATAGGTTAGCAGCGGCGTCGCCGCGCCGTGCAGCGCGTCCAGATGGGTCAGCACGTGCTGGCCGAACCGTCGCGCCAGCGGCGCGCGCGGCAATGCCTGCACCGAGCCGAGCCGGCGCAAGCCCATGCGTTGCAGCGCCTGCACCGTGTCGGCATCGAAGCCGCAGCGCTCCAGCGGCATTTTCGCCAGCGCCGGAATCAGTCTGTCGTCGTCGAAACACAGGCCGTCGCGGATATTGGTCAGCGCGCGCGCGGCCTGCGGATTCGGCGCGGCGGCCATGCGATGGCGGAAGCCGAGTTCGTGCAGTTCCGCGGCCAGGCGCTGGCGCAGTTCCGGCCAAGCGCCGAACAGGCTGCGGCTGCGGCCGATCTCGAACACCAGCGCATGCGCGAACTGGGTGCTGACCTGCGAGCTGTAGCCGTAGGCCCAGGCGGCGAGCAGGCCGCGCGCGTGTTCGACCGCGGCGGGATCGTGCTCGACGGTCTGGAAACCGTCGACGATCGCCTGCGCCGCGATCAACGGCATGTTCGGCTTGAGCCCCAGCGCGCGCGCGGCCTCGTTGACCGCGTACAGGCGGCGCCGCGCATGCGGCCCGTCGACCAGCACCAAGGCGCGCTCGGGATGCGGGTGATTGCGAAGGACCACATCCATCGCCAATTGCGGCAGCAGCAGGCAGGCCCAGCGCATGAGGTCGGGCTCAGCGCGGGTGCAGCAGGGTCAGCGCGGGCGCGGGACGCGGCGCTGGCGGCGTGGGCTCGCCGGGGGCTTGATTCGCGGCGTTGTGCTCGATTCGCAATCCGGCCGACGTCACGGCTGCGGCACGCGGGCGGCTGTTGCGCAGCGGTGCGATGACGCCGCCGCGTTCGACCGGCGTGGCTTCGATGCGTATCGCTTCGCTTCGTGCCGGCTCGTTTCGTATCGGTTCGATCGCCGATGCAGGCGCATGGCTCGCATGCGCGAACGCGATGGGCTTGCTCGGAACATTGCCGCCGCGGCACTTGAGCACGCGCAGTTGCCGCGGCGCGCTGTCGATCGCGATGCGCAACGCGGCCGGCGACGGATTGCGCGCGGCGGCCATGTCGCGCAGGGCGAAGCCGAGGCATTGGCCGGTTTCGGCGGCGACCTGCAAACGACGCAGCACGCGATCGTCGGCGCGCTGCGGCCAGCACAGCACCGCAGCGCAGGCGCCCGAACGCAGGCATTGTTCGGCCGCCCACAACGCGTCGCGATGGCGCGCGCGGATGATCTGCAGCCGCGGCAGGGCGACGCCGGCGTCGCGCCATGCGGCTGGATAAGGCAGGTACGGCGGGTCTACCAAGACGATCATGCCGCCGTCTTGCGCCTGCGATAAACGCGCCAGGGTCGGCCATAGCAGTTCGAGTTCGCCGACGCCGGCGCTGGGCAGCAGCAGTTCGGTCAACGCGGCCTCGGGCCAGCCGCCGATCGGCAATGCGGCATCGAGCGCGGCGTGTCCGGTCGGTTGCGCCGACGGCGCGAGGTTCGGCGATTGCCCGCGCCAGACCCGGCGCGAACTGATCAGGCTGTCGAGGGCGATGAGCTTGCCCATTCGATCAGCCCCGGCGCACCAGGCCGCAGTAGATGCCTTCGATCGCGAAGTCGGCGTCGGCCGCGATCAGGATCGGCGCGTAATCGGGATTGCGCGGCAGCAGGGCGATGCCGTCGGCATCGATGCGCAGGCGCTTGATGGTGATTTCGTCGGCGATGCGCGCGACCACGGTCTGGCCGTTGCGCGCGTCGCGGGTGCGATGCACGGCGACCAGGTCGCCGTCGAGAATGCCGTCCTCGCGCATCGAATCGCCTTTGACCCGCAGCAGGTAGTCCGGGCGCGGCGAAAACAGCAGGCGATCGATCAGCACATGGGTTTCGGCTTCGGCATCGGCGCCGATCGGCGGGCCGGCGGCGACCCGGCCGAGGATCGGCAGGTCCAGGCGCGCGTCGTCGCGGGCGGCGGAGCGGGTTGGCCCGGGCTCGATCAGCCGGATGCCGCGCGCCCGGCCCGGCAGCAGTTCGATCAGCCCCTGCGCCTGCAAGGCCTGCAGGTGGTAGCCGGCCGAGCGGTTCTGGCGGAAACCGAAGTGGGCCGCGATCTCCTGCTGCGACGGCGGCATGCCGTCGGCGGCGATGCGTTCGCGCAGGTAGGTCAGGAGGGCGCGGCGGAGGTCGGTCAGGCTCATGTACTAATATTAGTAATAAAAAGATGTGCCGGTAAGACTTGCCGGGTGCAGCCGACGGATGGTGGGCCGAGGGGGCACGGTATGGGTTCGGTGGAGATTGCGTGGCTGGGGTCTCGCGGGATGAGATCGGACAGGGGCGTCCGCGTGCGCTTGTGCGGCATCTGCAATGTTCAAAAAACCGTTATGGATCATGAGGATGTGCCTGTTCCGCTGCGGACGCCGGCGAGCATGGTGGCGTGGTCGCGGCTTGCGCCGCTCCTACAGGGGGCCGCTGTGGAGGCGTTTCCGACGAACGGGGCTGTGAGGTGTTGACTCGTTCCGGTTACTTCTTTAATTTCTGTCTAAACAGAAATAAGAGAAGTCCATGTCGCTCAGCCCGCTCCAAGAACGTTTCATCCTCCACTGGGGCGAGATGGGCAGCCGTTGGGGCGTCAACCGCACCGTCGCCCAGATCCATGCGCTGCTGTTCCTCAGCGAGCGGGCGATCACCGCCGACGAGATCTGCGAGACCCTCAACCTGGCCCGTTCCAACGTCAGCACCAGCCTCAAGGAGCTGCAGAGCTGGAACCTGGCCCGGGTCACCCACGTGCTCGGCGACCGCCGCGATCATTTCGAAACCTACAAGGACGTGTGGGACATCTTCCGCGCGGTGGTGCAGGAGCGTCGCCGTCGCGAGATCGAGCCGACCTTGAGCATGCTGCGCACCGCCGTGCTCGACGGCGCCAACGCCGAAGTGGCGCCCGACCAGAACGATCCGCGCGACCAGCGCACCCTGGTGCGCATGCGCGAGGTGCTGGAGTTCATGGAGACCGGCACCAGCTGGATCGACGAAATGAACCGGCTCGATCCCAAGACCCTGATCAAGCTGCTGAAGATGGGCGCGCGCATCCAGCAGTACGTGCGCGGCCCGGTCAAGCCGCTGCCGGCGCCGCAGGCCGCGGGCCATGGCGTGCTGTTCGAGGACGACCTCGAGGCCGCGACCGACGCGCACCACGACACCCAGACCGATACGCCCGGCGATCGCCCGACCTAGGGGCGCGCCGGCGTTTTTTTGCCTATCAATTTCTGTAATTACCGAAATAACAGTAGAGGCCGATCATGAAGAACAACCTGATCTCCCAACCAACCGTCGCCCCCGTCATCGCCCTGTACGACCGCGACTGCCCCTTGTGCCGCACCGAGATGCACCGGCTCAAGGCGCGCGACGGCCACGGCCGCCTGCAATTGGTCGACATCGCCGCGCCGGACTTCGATGCGGCGCAGTGGGGTTTCCCGCTCGAGGCGATGCGCAACGCCCTGCATGTGCGCACCGCCGAAGGCGAATGGCGCATCGGCGTGCCCGGCATCGCCGAGGCCTACCGGGCGGTCGGCCTGGGCTGGCTGACCTGGCCGCTGCGCGTGCCCGGCGCCGGGCGCATGGCCGCGCGCGCCTACCGCTGGATCGCGCCGAACCGCCACCGCGTGTCGCGCTGGCTCGGTTTCCGCGAAGCCGGCCACGAGCCCGGCCCGCGCTGCGACGACGGCCACTGCCCGACCCACTATTGAGCGAGGCGCGTCATGGAACGCTTGTTCATCGCCTTATTGCTGTTGCAGATCGTGTTGGGCGCGATCGACACCATCGCCCATCACGAGTTGATGGAAAAACTCGCCAACCGCCGCAGCGCCGCGCTGGAGCTGAAACTGCATTCGGCGCGCGGCTTCGTCTACGGGTTCTTGTTCCTGGTGTTCGCCTGGGTCCAGCCGCAGGGATGGTGGCTGGCGGCGGTGTGGGCGCTGGTGCTGATCGAGGTCGGCATCACCTTGTGGGACTTCGTGGTCGAAGACGCCACCCGCCTGCTGCCCAGCACCGAGCGCGTGCTGCACACCATCCTCGCGGTCAACGGCGGCGCGATGTTCGCGGTGTATGCGCTGGCGACGATGGACGACTGGAGCGCGCCGAGCGCATTGCTGGCGCATTCCTACGGTTGGCAGTCGTGGGCGCTGACCGCGGCCGCGTTCGGCATCGGCCTGTCGGCGCTGCGCGATGGCCTGGCCGCGCGCGCCAATGCCGCCGAACCGGCGCCGCGCGCGCTGCTGGCCGAGCATGCGCAGACCGGTTTCCTGATCAGCGGCGGCACCGGTTTCATCGGCAGTGCGCTGGTCGAAGGGCTGCTGGCCGGCGGGCATCGGGTGACGATCCTGAGCCGCGATCCGCGCCGCGCCGCCCTGCAGTTCGGCGGACGCGCGCGCTGCATCGCCGACACCGCGCAGTTGCGCGACGACGACGCGATCGACGTGGTGGTCAACCTCGCCGGCGCGCCGGTGGTCGGGCCGCGCTGGTCGCCGGCGCGCAAGCGCGCGCTGCGCGCCAGCCGCATCGACACGACCCATGCGCTGCGCGCCTGGTGCGAGCGCTCGCGCAACAAGCCGGCGCTGTGGCTGCAGGCCAGTGCGATCGGCCTGTACGGCGCGCATGCGCGCAGCGGTCCGGAACTGCGCGACCCGCCGCCGGTGCGCGGCGATTTCCCCAGCGAACTGTGCAGCGCCTGGGAGCGGGCCGCGGCCCCGGTGTCGGAGCAAGGCGTGCGCCTGGTGACGATGCGCCTGGGCCTGGTCCTGCATCGCAGCGGCGGGGTGTTGCCGATGCTGTCGCTGGCCGCATCGCTTGGCGCCAGCGCGACCCTGGGCACGGGTAAACAATGGTTCGCCTGGGTCCATCTGGACGACGTGCTGGGCTTCGTCGAACAGGCGGTCGAACACGTCGGCTTGCGCGGGCCTTACAACCTGGTCGCGCCGACCGGCTGCACCCAGGGCGAATTCACCCGCGCACTCGCGCATAGCCAGCATCGCCCCGTGTGGTTGCGCATGCCGGCCTGGCCGATGCGCCTGGCCCTGGGCGAGATGGCGACGATGCTGCTCGACGGACCGGTGGTCGAACCGCGACGACTGCTCGATCAACGCTATCGCTTCGCGCATGCCGACCTCGCCAGCGCGCTGCGCGCCGGTCGTACCCCCACTTTGCGTTCTTCTTATTCGGGTGATGGACACCCAAGGGACCAACATGGAACTGTTGCATCCAATTGATCTGTCCGCCGATCGTAATGACGGCGCCGCGGTCGACACCGTTGCCGGTTCTCGCGACAAATCGCGTTGTGACCCGGCCGTGCATGATCTGTCCGCGCTGCTGCGCGCCGCGCTCGGCGAACGCTGGAACCTGCTGCATCCGCATATCCAGGCGCGCTTCGCGCTGGGCGCCGGCGAGGCCCAGGCCGAGTACGTCGGCAACATGCATCAGGTGCGCTGCACCTGGTTGGGCAGCGTGTTCGCGCGTCTGATCCGTTATGCGCGGGTGCTGCCGCATCACAACGCCGACAACGTGCCGTTCCGTTTCGACGTGCAGCCTTTGCGTCGCGGTATGGGCTGGATCAAGACCCGCACCTATCACTTCGTCGATGAGGTTTTCAGTTTCCGTTCGCGCATGACCCTGGGCGAGGGCGGCGAACTGCTGGAACACTTCGGCGGCGGCCTGGGCATGCGGGTGCGGCTGGAAGTGCTGCCGAACCGGCTGGTGTTCGTCGACAACGGTTATTTCCTGCACTGGCGCGGCCTGCGCCTGCCGCTGCCGAAGCCGTGCTGGCCGGGCCGTTTCGTGCTGGTGCATCGCGATCTGGATGCCGAGCATTTCGAGGTCAGCATCGATGTCGTGCATCCGTGGCTGGGGCCGTTGTTTCACCAGGATGGGAGTTTCGAGCGGATGCAGGTGAAGCGGGATTGATGCGGATGAGGCGGTGGTGTGCGGGTGCGCTGATGGTTATGGAGCGGTTGATGCAGGGAGGCGGTAGGGAAGGGTTGCTGCAAGGATGCTGAAGGAAGCGCTTGGCCAGGAGGGCATCAAGGGATGGTAGTGGGTCAGGGAAGGCGGTGAGTCAGGGATGACGATGGGGCCATGGATGGCCGGCCAGGGAGGATCGGGCATGGGACGGGCATGGGAAAGGTTTCATGTCTTGCGCAGCTTCAAACGCGTGATTTTCAGGATCGCTATTCGCTTGAAAGCGGCTGCGTTCTGCTTCGGCGAAGCCGAATGAGTGGAGCCTTCAGCGTCATCCCACCAGAACGTCATTCCCGCGTACGCGGGAATCCAGCGACTTCAAGCGTTCTCGCACGAAAGGCCCTGGATTCCCGCCTTCGCGGGAATGACGGTAGGTGAGTGCGCGGAGCACTGTGGGCAGCCGAGCTCCGGAAAATGCATCGTTCGAAATCTGCATTCGTGACGACTTCTCATGGCGTCATTCCCGCGAATGCGGGAATCCAGCGACTTTGTGCCCCAAGACTTCAAGCGTTCTCGCACGAAAGGCCCTGGATTCCCTCCTTCGCGGGAATGACGGTAGGTGGGGGCGGTGCGATTGGGTGAGTGGAACTGCTTCGGGAGACTTTTGAAATCAGGTGGCTTATTCCAGCCCAATCCGACCCCAATCACGGCGCCCGAAACACCACGTTGTACTGAAACTTCCTCCCCGTCACCGCCCGCAGCTTCTTCGCATCGCGATGCTCGGGATTGATCAGCGCGTTGTATTCCTCCGGCACGATCACCGACGGAACCAGCGCGATCGCCGAGGCCAGGCTGGTCAGCCATTGCGAACCGATGCGGACGCTGGCCATGCCTGCGGGCACCGCGTCCCAGCCGCCGGGCAGATCCTGCGGGGTGAACTGGATGCGCGCCTTCCACACCGCCGCCGGTACTTCGATCGACACCACGTGCCGGTTCAACGGCAGGCCGTGCGCATCGACATAAGCCGCGGTTTCAAGCGCCGCCAACGCCAACGAGGTGGCGGTGTAGAGCACGCGCTGGCCGTCGTCGTTCCAGCGCCCCGGGTACTTGGCCGCGCCCGCGCCGCTCAGGTCGTCGGCGCGGTAGGCGCGGGTTTCGCCGGCGATTCGCCAAAGTTTCATCGCTGCGGCCTCGTCCTTGCGGCGGTGTGGCCGCTCATTGATAGGCGCCGCTTTGCAGCGAACCCAGCAGGCGCGCGACCACGCTGTAACCGGTCGGCGTGTCGAGCAGGTCGGCCGGGCGCTGACCGCCCAGCGCCGCCTGCGGTTGCTCGATCCAGCGGCCCAGCCACTTGGCCGAATCGAAATCGTGGACGGCGGCGTCGGTGCTTTCCTTGACGATGTCCTTGACGATCGCGAGCAGGCACAACACCCCCAGCGCAGCCTGGCCGCTGGCGCCGGCGATCCGCGCCTGCTGCGCGGCCTTGCTCTCGGCGGTGGCCTTGGCGACGCCGAGGATGTTGAACATGCGCACGGCCGGGACCTCCATGCTCGTGGCCATGTGCTTGACCACCTGCGCCGGCACGCCTTCGCGTTCGGCCGCGACCCGCTGCAACGGCGTCGCGGTGCGCAGATAGGCGATGTAGCCGTCCAGCGTGGCCGGCGCCGCGTATAAATCGAGCGGCGGCGCGTCCTTCACCGACGGCCCACGGCCGCGCTTGGACGATGGCGCATAGGCGCGCGCCTCGCGCACGTCCAGCCGGCTTTCGCACGCGGAGCCCTTGCCGGGGGCGGACGGCTTGGCGGTGGTCCGGCCGGCGGCCTTGGCCGGGGCGGGCGTCTTGGCGGCTTTGCTCATGGCACGGTCCTGTCTTGATCTGGACGGATCATAGCGCAGAAATGTACCGTTTGGTCGCGGTCGCTGCGATGGCGCCCGGCCACAATGGATCCATGGCCCGTTGCGATCCGTATCTACCGGGTCCGGCACCGTCGCCGACACGCTAATCACCATTTTTGGTTGTTATGCTGCGCCCCCGTCCCACGTCCCGCGTTGATCAGCGGCACCGAATACGCCTAATGCAAGGAGTCCTCATGAGTCGTAAACCGCAGATGTTCGGATCGAGCCTGAGCCGGTCGAGCCTGGGCCTGTCGAGCCTGGGCCTGATGCTCGCCATCGCCCCGGCGGCCCATGCCCAGAAGGATCGCCAGGTGTACGACGCTGCGATCGCGCGATCGGCCGAAGTCTGCCCCGACCATTCCGCCGAGCGCACCCGCCCCGGCGTCACCGCGGTGCCGGCCGCGTCGCTCAAGGCGCTGGAAGAACGCAAAATCGCCCTGTGCCCCGACCGCCGCCTGGACAGCACCACCCCGGTGGTCTGGTACGGCCGCGAAGGTGTTTTCGCCTGGAATCCCTCGGCCGGCGGCGTGGGCAAATTGCTGGCGGGCAAGGTCACCGCGCAGGTGCGCAGCGGCGAGTTTCCGTCGCAGACGGTGGTGTGGAAGGCCAACGGCAAGCTGGCCGAAGGCGCGCTGGTGCCGGCGTTCCGGCGCAAGTAAGGCGGCAGACGGGGCGCCGCGCGTATCGGGCGACGGCGCCAGGAGACGATGTCGGATCGATCTGCGATTCGCCGATCGCGCGCATGCGACAACTGCCCGCGTCGATAGGAACGGCCGGCGCAATGCCGCCGAAGGCCGCCGAGCCGGCGTATCGCGGCTTTCCAGCATGGCCCGCCTGCGTGATCCGCCTGCGTGGATTCAGTCCGGCTCGTCGTCGGCATTGCGCGCCGCTCACGACGGACCTTCACGACGATCGCGCCGGCAGACGTTCGTCCGCCGTCGACGAATAGTGAATGGATGCCACACGGCACATGCGAATCGATCGCCTGCCAACGGAATTTTTATTCTCTGCCGGGCGCCTTGCTCTGTATCGTCATGTTCGCTGATCGATGAAGGCGGCACCGACGATCGCGGCCGGTCAGTCGCGCGGCATCGATGTTGCAAACCGTCGAAGGTCATGCCGGACGCCTGAATGAACGGATGCGATCGATGACGCTGTGCGCACAGCGATCGCCGCCTCGGCGTGCGGTTGTGCGAGTCGCAGCGTGTGTGCGGAGCATCCACCGATAGAAAACCCGCTGGTCCGCGATGCGCTTCGCATCGAGGCCGGTTACGCGTACCCGCGTTCGCAATGACGCATCCATCACACCCGCCCACGGCGAAGGACGAATGAAGAAGGCAGCGCTTCCGCAGGACTTCTTCGTCCATGTCGCCGCCGTGCTGATCGCCCTCGCGTTTTGCCTGCTCAGCGGCTGGCTGCTGTTCCGGATGCCCGAGCTGACGCCCACTGCGTCGGAACTCGATGTGATCTATATCGAGCGTCTTGTCGCCGATACGCAACCGTCGCCGTCGCCGCAACAACCCACGCTCGTGCCGCCGACGCAGTCAACGCCGCCAACCCAACGCAGCGCTTCTGGCGCCGCGACCTCGCCGAATCCCGCGCCGCCTCGCAGCGAGCGGCTACCCGATTTGTCGATCCGTCCGCCGCCGACTCCAACGACGCCGCCCGCCAGCAATCGGCTGTACGCCGCCGACGGACAGATCGTATTGCCCGCGGGTGTCGCCGTGGACCCGATGCGCAAGCCCGACACCGATCCACCCGGTGGCGCGAACGATCGCGGCGCGAAACAGGCGCAGGCGATCTTCGAACGCCGCAATCCGATCGCACCGGAAGAAGGCACCGTGTTCGGCGGCGAGTGGGAGAGCGACGGCACTTTGAGCGAGGTGGCGACCAAGAAACTCAAGACCGGCCTGAAACGAGTGATCGCCAAACTGCCGCATCGCAAACAGGTGCAGGAAGTCCGCGCGCGGCCGCCGCCGCCGATCCGTTTCAATCCCGCCTTGCACGAGCGGCCTTCCGACCTGGGCAGCGAAGCCACCGGCGATGCGTATAAGGCCGCGCCGATCGCGTTCGAGAAAGCGCCCGGCTTGCAGGGCGAAGCCAGCCGGCGCGTGCGCAAGTGGGTCGGCGAACTGGAAGCGCGCGCCGCGGGTTGCGACCGGCAACGCTTGAAGACCTTGGTGGCGCCGGTGCTGACTCACTTGGCCGACCTGCAACGCGCCGAGTACGCCGCGGCGCGCGGCGGCGATCCGATCCAGATCGAACAACTGCTGCCGCGCACGGCCGACATGGCGTACGACCAGGCGCGTCGCGCGGTTTGGTATGCGGACAAGAAACTTTCGGATTGCGCGAAGTAGGGCGTGCTTTTTCGAAGTCGTATCTACACAACCACACTAACGATCTTTCAAGAGCGTCATTCCCGCGAACGCGGGAATCCAGCGCCTTTCGTGCGAGAACGTTTGAGCTCTCTGGATTCCCGCCTTCGCGGGAATGACGTTCTGGAAGGATGACGCTGAAGTCTCTGGATATTCGGCTTCGCTGAAGTAAGGAGAAGCTCGCCTTCGCGGGAATGACGTCCTGAAAATGGCGCCGAGGTCACATCGGCTCGTCCTTGTGACAACCCCATTTACCGCACAGCACGCCAACGCACCTCACCCCCCACATACGCCCCCGCAGCTTGTCCACACCGTACCCCCGCACTACACTGCGCACGCCACAGGTGTCCTGCCGCCAAGCCATACCGGCGCGCAGGGTGAAACGGGAAGCCGGTGCGGACGGGATCGTCCAAGGCCGGCGCTGCCCCCGCAACGGTATGCGAGAAAACCCGACGTTTCACCACTGCGTTCGCGCGGGAAGGTGTCGGGGTGATGCGATGGCATCGCTCGCAAGCCCGGAGACCGGCCCGTGGCGGGCATCGCATGCGATGTCCTCCTCGGATGTTGCGGCGGGCAACCGGACGAGCTGATGCAGTCGGCCTGCGTTCGCCGTTGCCTCGCCTTGTCTTGCGTCTCCGCGACATCCGCTTATCCGCGGGTGTGCGTTACGGAGAACGAGCATGAACGAAATGCATCGCGTTGCGACCGAGGTCGCGACGGTCAAGCTTCTGATCGACGGCGAATTCGTCGAATCCACCACCACCCAATGGCGCGACGTCGTCAACCCGGCCACTCAGGTCGTGCTGGCGCGCGTGCCGATGGCCACGCGCGAGGAAGTCGACGCCGCGGTCGCCGCGGCCGCGCAGGCGTTCAAGAGCTGGCGCAAGACCGCGATCGGCACGCGCGCGCGCATCTTCCTCAAATACCAGCAGTTGATCCGCGAGCACATGAGCGAGCTCGCCGCGATCCTGACCGCCGAACAAGGCAAGACCCTGCCCGACGCCGAAGGCGATGTGTTCCGTGGCCTGGAAGTGGTCGAGCACGCCGCCGCGATCGGCAACCTGCAACTGGGCGAACTGGCCAACAACGTCGCCGGCGGCGTCGACACCTACACCTTGCTGCAGCCGCTCGGCGTGTGCGCCGGCATCACCCCGTTCAATTTCCCGGCGATGATCCCGCTGTGGATGTTCCCGATGGCGATCGCCACCGGCAACACCTTCGTGCTCAAGCCGTCCGAACAGGACCCGCTGGTGACCATGCGCCTGGTCGAACTGGCGCTGCAGGCCGGCATTCCGAAGGGCGTGCTCAACGTCGTCCACGGCGGCGAGGACGTGGTCAACGCGATCTGCGATCACGCCGACATCCGTGCGGTGTCGTTCGTCGGTTCGACCAAGGTCGGCACCCACGTCTATCAACGGTCTTCGCTGGCCGGCAAGCGCGTGCAGTGCATGATGGGCGCGAAGAACCACGCCGTCGTGCTGGCCGACGCGAACAAGGAACAGACCCTCAACGCCATGGCCGGCGCCGCGTTCGGCGCGGCCGGGCAGCGCTGCATGGCCGCATCGACCGCGGTGATGGTGGGCGAGGCGCGGCACTGGATTGGCGATCTGGTCGCGAAGGCCAAAACGCTGAAAGTCAACGCCGGCACCGAGCCGGGCACCGATGTCGGCCCGGTGATTTCCTGCGCCGCGCGCGAGCGCGTCGAAGCCTTGATCGCCTCGGGCGTGGAGCAGGGCGCGCGCCTGGAACTCGACGGACGCAAGCCGTCGGTGCCCGGGTACGAACAAGGCAATTTCATCGGCCCGACCGTGTTCTCCGGAGTCAAGCCGGGCATGCGCATCTACGACGAGGAAATCTTCGGCCCGGTACTGGTGATCCTCGAAGCCGACACGCTCGACGACGCGATCGCGCTGGTCAACGCCAATCCCAACGGCAACGGCACCGCGATCTTCACCCAGTCCGGCGCGGCGGCGCGCAAGTTCCAGGAAGAGATCGACATCGGCCAGGTCGGCATCAACCTGCCTATCCCGGTGCCGGTACCGCTGTTCTCGTTCACCGGTTCGCGCGCGTCCAAGCTCGGCGATCTGGGCGCGTACGGCAAGCAGGCGGTGATGTTCTACACCCAGACCAAGACCGTCACCGCGCGCTGGTTCGACGACGAGACCCAGGGCCACGGCGTCAACACCACGATCAGTCTCAAGTGATGGCCGCGGTCATGCACTGGCAGGCCACCGCGGCCGCGCCGACCGGACTGAGCGAAGAACAGGCCGCCTATCGCGACGCGGCGCGCGATTTCGCGCTCGCGCAACTGGCGCCGCACGCCGCGCATTGGGATGCGCAGTGCGTGTTCCCGCGCGAAGCGATCGCGCTGGCCGGCGAACTGGGGTTCTGCGGCCTGTACGTGGACGAAGCCGCCGGCGGCTCGGGCCTGACCCGGCTGGACGCGGCGATCGTGTTCGAGGAACTGGCCGCGGTCGATCCGTCGACGGCGGCCTTCATCAGCATCCACAACATGGCGACGTGGATGCTCACCGCGCACGCCAACGACGCGGTGCGCGGCGAATGGGGCGCATCGCTGGCCAGCGGGCAACGGCTGGCGTCGTATTGCCTGACCGAGCCGGGCGCCGGGTCGGACGCGGCATCGCTGAAGACGCGCGCGGTGCGCGATGGCGATCACTACGTGCTCAACGGCGCGAAGGCCTTCATTTCCGGCGCCGGATCGACCGACGTGCTGGTGGTGATGGCGCGCACCGGCGGCGAGGGCGCGCGCGGCATCAGCGCGTTCGCGGTCGCCGCCGACAGCGCCGGCATCACCTACGGGCGCAAGGAAGAGAAGATGGGCTGGAACAGCCAGCCCACCCGCGGCATCAGCTTCGTCGACGTGCGGGTGCCGGCGCGCAATCTGCTCGGCCGCGAAGGCGACGGCTTCAAGATCGCGATGAAGAGCCTGGACGGCGGGCGCTTGAACATCGCCAGTTGTTCGCTCGGCGCGGCCCAGGGCGCGCTCGACGCGGCGCGGCGCTACATGGGCGAGCGTCGCCAGTTCGGCAAGAAACTCGCCGAGTTCCAGGCATTGCAGTTCAAGCTCGCCGACATGGCCACGCAGCTGATCGCCTCGCGCCAGATGGTGCATACCGCCGCGCGCAAGGTCGACGCGGGCAGTCACGACGCGACCGTGTGGTGCGCGATGGCCAAGCGTTTCGCCACCGATGCGGGCTTCGCGATCTGCAACGAATCGCTGCAGATCCACGGCGGTTACGGCTACATCCGCGAATACCCGATCGAACGCCTGCTGCGCGACTGCCGGGTCCACCAGATTTTGGAAGGCACAAACGAAATCATGCGCGTGATCATCGCGCGCCATCTGCTCAACACCGACGAGGAATTGCGATGAGTCTTGCCGAGAAGTCCTACACCGGGTTGACGCTGGAGATCGACGGCCACACCGCCATCGTGACCCTGAGCAACCCGCCGGCCAACACCTGGACCCGCGACAGCCTCGCCGCCCTGCGCGACTTGGTCCGCGATCTGGACGCGCAGCGCGACGTATACGCGCTGGTGATCACCGGCGAAGGCGAGAAGTTCTTTTCCGCCGGCGCCGATCTCAAGCAGTTCGCCAGCGGCGACAAGGCCCTGGCGCGCGACGCGGCGCGCCGCTTCGGCGAAGCCTTCGAAACCCTCAGCGCGTTCCGCGGCGTGTCGATCGCCGCGATCAACGGTTACGCGATGGGCGGCGGCCTGGAGTGCGCGCTGGCCTGCGATCTGCGCATCGTCGAGGAACAGGCGCAACTGGCCTTGCCGGAAGCGACCGTCGGCCTGCTGCCGTGCGCGGGAGGCACCCAGAACCTGGCGCGCCTGGTCGGCGAAGGCTGGGCCAAGCGGATGATGCTGCTCGGCGAGCGCGTCGATGCCACGACCGCGCTGCGCATCGGCCTGGTCGAGGAGGTGGTCGGCAAGGGCGAATCGAAAGCGCGCGCGCTGGCCTGGGCCAAGGCCGCCGAGAAGCAGAGCCCGACCAGCGTGGCCGCGTGCAAGACGCTGGTGCAGGCCACGCGTTCGCAATCGCATGCGACCGCGCTGGTCAGCGAGCGCGAGGCGTTCGTCGACTTGTTCGACAGCTCCGACCAGGTCGAAGGCGTGGCCGCGTTCCTGGAAAAGCGCGCGCCGCAATGGAAGAACGCATGAACGCCTCGGTCCTGGAAATAGCGGCGCAGGCGCCGGTATTGTTCGAACAACGCGGTGCAGTCAGCGGCAAACGGATCGGCATCGCCACGCTCAACGCGCCGGCCACGCTTAACGGTCTATCGCTGGAAATGGCGCAACTGCTCGATGCGCAACTGGCGGCGTGGGCGCGCGACGATGCGATCGCGCTGGTGGTGCTGCAGGGCGCGGGCGAGAAAGCGTTCTGCGCCGGCGGCGATCTGCACGGCCTGTATCGCGGCATGCGCGAGTACCAGGCCGCCGGCTCCGGCGATATCCGCGACAACCGGCAGGCCACCGCGTTCTTCGCAACCGAATACCGCCTCGACTATCGCATCCACACCTATCCCAAGCCGGTGCTGTGCTGGGGCCACGGCATCGTCATGGGCGGCGGCATCGGTCTCATGGCCGGCGCCAGTCATCGCGTGGTCAGCGAGCGTTCGCGATTGGCATTTCCGGAAATCACCGTCGGCCTGTACCCGGATGTCGGCGGCAGTTGGTTGTTGCAGCGCGCGCCCGCACGCAGCGGCCTGTTCCTGGCCTTGACCGGCGCGCCTCTGAATGCGGGCGACGCGATTTTTGCGGGACTGGCCGATCACTTCGTGCCGCAGGAGCGGTACGACGCTGTGTTCACGGCCTTGGCCGCGACGCAGTGGAGCGGCAACGGCGATCGAGACCGTGAGCTGCTGACCGAGCTGCTGCGGGCGCAAGCGCAGCCCGCACCGGCCGGGCCACTGCAACAGCACGCTGACTTGATCGCACAGCTTTGCGATGCCGACGATCTGGACACCATCATCGCGCGCATCGAAGCGATCGATCACGACGATCCGTGGCTGCAGACCGCGCGCAAGACCTTCGTCGCGGGCGCGCCGGGCTCGGCGCGACTGGGTTACGAACTGCAACAGCGCGCGGCGACGCTGTCGTTGGCCGACACGTTCCGGCTCGAATACCTGGTGTCGCTGCATTGCGCCGCGCATGGCGACTTCGCTGAAGGCATCCGCGCCTTGTTGATCGACAAGGACCGCAATCCGAAGTGGAACCCGGCCACGATGGCCGACGCTTCGCCGGCCTGGGCCGCGCCGTTCTTCGTCGCGCCGTGGCCACGGGATGCGCATCCGCTGGCCGACCTCGAGCGCAGTGTGGAGAACCCGGCATGACCCGTATCGCTTTCATCGGTCTTGGCAACATGGGCGGCCCGATGGCCGCGAACCTGCTCAAGGCCGGCTTCGAAGTGCAGGTGTTCGACCTGAGCGTCGCCGCGGTCGGCAGTGCGGTGGCCGCGGGCGCGCATGCGGCCGCCAGCGCGACGGCCGCAGTGGCCGGCGCGCAGATCGTGATCTCGATGCTGCCGGCGAGCCGGCATGTCGAAGGGCTGTATCTCGGCGACACCGGCATTCTCGCGGCGATCGAACCGGGCGCCCTGGTCATCGATTGCAGCACCATCGCGCCGGCGTCGGCGCAGAAAGTCGCGGCCGCCGCGGCGGAGCGGGGCGTGGCGATGATCGACGCGCCGGTTTCCGGCGGCACCGCGGGCGCGGCGGCCGGTACGTTGACCTTCATCGTCGGCGGCGACGTCGATGCGCTGGAACGCGCGCGGCCGATCCTGCAGGCGATGGGCAAGAACATTTTCCACGTCGGCGCGAGCGGCGCCGGGCAAGTCGCCAAGCTGTGCAACAACATGGCGTTGGGCGTGATCATGGCGGTGACCGGCGAAGCGCTCGCGCTCGGCGTCGCGCATGGCCTGGATGCGAAAGTGCTGTCGCAGATGATGGCGGTCAGCACCAGCCGCAGTTGGGCGACCGAGGTGTGCAACCCGTGGCCGGGAGTGCTCGAAAATTCCCCGGCATCGCGCGGCTACAGCGGCGGTTTCGGCAACGACCTCATGCTCAAGGATCTCGGCTTGGCCGCCGAAGCCGCGATGGGCGTCGGCGCATCGATTCCGCTGGGCGAACTGGCGCGCAATCTGTACGCGATGAACAGCCGCGCTGGCCACGGCGGCCTGGATTTCTCCAGCGTGGTCAAGCTGGTGGCGCCGGACGCATGAGCGGCGAGCGCAAGCGCCTGACCTTGCCGGGCGAGGGCGGCAAACTGCTGCTGCACTCGTGCTGCGCGCCGTGTTCGGGCGAGTTGATGGAGGCTTTCGTCGAGTCGCAGATCGACTACACGGTGTTCTTCTACAACCCGAACATCCACCCGGTGAAGGAGTACGAACTGCGCAAGGAGGAAAACATCCGCTTCGCGCAGAAACACGGCGTGCCCTTCGTCGATGCCGACTACGACACCGACAACTGGTTTGCCCGCGCCAAGGGCATGGAGAACGAACCCGAGCGCGGCATCCGCTGCACCATGTGCTTCGACATGCGCTTCGAACGCAGCGCGCTGTACGCGCACGAGCACGGATTCCCGGTGATGACCACCTCGCTGGGCATTTCGCGCTGGAAGAACATGCAGCAGATCAACGACTCCGGCCGCCGCGCGGTCGCGCCGTATCCGCAGTTGAGCTACTGGGACTACAACTGGCGCAAGGACGGCGGCAGCCAGCGCATGATCGAGATTAGCAAGCGCGAGCAGTTCTACCAGCAGGAATACTGCGGCTGCGTGTACTCGCTGCGCGACACCAACCGCCATCGCAAGGCGCAGGGCCGCGAGCGGATCAAGCTCGGGGTCATGTTCTACGGCGAAGACGGCGGCCACGAACCCGAGGCCAAGTAACCGGTTCGCCGCGCGCTACAGCGTTTCCAGGTACGCCACGATCGCATCGAGCTCAGCGCGATGCAGGTCCAGCGGCTTGAGCAGCGGATCGGGTTGCGGAAACAGCGGATCGCCGACTTGCGCCGCGGTCGGCTGCGGCCTGGGCATGCCGGCGTTGTAAAGATTCATCACCCCGCGCAGATTGGCGAAGCGGCCGTTGTGCATCCACGGCCCGGTCCTGGCCACGTTGCGCAGCGACGGCGTCTTGAACTTGCCGGTATCGCTGGCCAGGCCGGTGACCTCGTAACGCCCCAGGTCCTGCAGTTTGCGGCCGTAGAAATGCAGGCCGAGGTTGTGGAACGACTGATCGCTCAGGCTCGCGCCGCTGTGGCAGTTCATGCAGCCGGCGCGGGTGCGGAACAGATGCAGGCCCCACAGCTGGCGATCGTCGAGCAGGTCGCGGCGACCTTCCAGGAACCGGTCGAAGCGATTGGCGCGCGGCAGCAGGCTGCGTTGAAACGTGGCCAGCGCCTTGCTCACCTGATCCATGTCGATGCGCGATGAGCCGAACGCGGCGGCGAACGCCTTCGGGTAATCGGCGTCGCGGCGCAATCGCTTCAACACCAGCGACGGTTTGGCCGCCATTTCGCGCGGATCGATGATCGGATGCAGCGCCTGAGCTTCCAGGGTCTGCGCGCGGCCGTCCCAGAACAGCGGCTGCGACAGGCCGCTCATCGCGATCGAGATCGCGTTGCGGCGGCCGCTGCGGCGATCGTGGCCGAACGGCACGCTGCGGCCGTCGCCCCAGCCCAGCTCGCGATCGTGGCAGCTCGCGCAGGCGATCTGGCCGGAACCCGACAAGCGCGGATCTTCGAACAGCCGTCGCCCGAGCGCGAGTTTTTCCGCGCTGGGCGGATTGTCGGCCGGATACGGCGCGGCTTTCGGCAGCGGTGCGAATTCCGACCACAGCGCGCCGGGTTCGAGCTGCGGCCGCGGCCATTGTTCGATCGGCAGGTTGTAGACGCGGCGCAGGCAGTCGCGATCGATCTGCGCGCCGCTGACCGCGATGCGTTCGCGGCATTGGGCCAGGCTGGGCGATTGCGCGCCGCGCATGGCGTCGACGTCCTGCGCCGAACTCGCTGTCGCCCACGACACCGCGCTGATGACGCCCGCGCCAAGCAGCCACGGCGCGGCCAAGGCGGCGAAACGCAGACGCGGCCGCGTCGCCGGCGAGGGCGGCGAATCCGCGCTTGGCGAAAGCAGCGAGCGCATCAACGCGCGCACGGCCGATTTCCGTGTGCGATCGCGATCATGCTCAGAACCGATACCCAAGTTCCAGCCAGTACGAGCGGCCGGGTTCGTAATAAGTGGCCGTCGCGCTGGCGCTGCTGATCAGGTTGGCGCGGTTGGTCAGGTTCTGCACTTCGATGCGCGCATAGGTTTCCTGCCGATGCGGCAGGTCCAGGCTCCATTCCACGCTGGTGTCCCAGGTCCAGCTTTTCGGGTACGCGATTTCCTCGATCACCGCGATCGATTCGCCCTGATAGATTTCGTTGCCGCTCTGGCGCAGCCCGCGATAACCGCCGCGATAACGCAGGAAGTTGCTCCACAACAGGCCGGCTGCGGGCAATCGGGTCTGCGTGGCCAGGCGCGCGGTCCACGGCCGGTTGAACTCGCGCGCCGGGATGTCCCAGCGCCGCATGATCTTGCCGTCGTAGCGCACGGTGTCGTCGAAGGCGTCGCTGTAGGCGGTCTCGTAGTCGTTGTAGTTGCGGCGCACGTCGGTGTAGTCGAACGCGAGTTGCGCATTGGTGACGCTGCCGGCCCAGCGCAGCGGCGTCGACGGGCCGACGCTGAGCGTATAGGTCTGGCTGCGGCTTTGGCCGCGATTGGTGTAGCGGCTGATGCGGGTCGCGTACTGGCCGCTGGTGTCCAGGCTCGGGATCGATTCGCGCAGCACTTCGTCGCGGTTCTCGCGGCGCACGTACTTCAGGTTGAGATCCAGCCCGGCCCAACGCTGGTTGACGCCCGCGGAGACCTCGTCGCTGTAGGGAATGCGCAGCTGATCGAAGCGGTAATTGGTCGGGTACTGACGCACGTCGGTCCAGATCAGATTGCTGGTGCGGCGTTGCTCCAGTTGCAGGCTCTCGCGGCCTTCGCGCAGTTTGTAGCTGAAGAAACTGCGGCCGTAGTAGCGGTTGAGGCCGGCGGTGAACAAGGTGTCGCGATCGCCGAACGCATCCCAGGACATCGCCAGTCGCGGCGCGACCGTGGTCTTGCCCATCAGGCTGTCGCCGTCCACGCGCACGCCCGGACGCAAGCTCCAGCGGCCCAGGCGTACGTCGTCCTGGGCGAACACGCTCCATTCGCGGTTGCTCGCGCCGAAGTAGCCTTCGCGATAGATGGCGCGGCGGCTGAAGTATTGGCCGCGTCCCTTGACCACGCCGTTGCCGGTCGCCAGCACCGGCGACAGCGAGCAGCCATTGGTATCGACCGCGCCGAGGCGATCGGTGCAGGTGTTGGTCGCGACCGGGTCCAGCCAGCTGTAGTGATCGTTGAGGCGGTGGTACTCGGCCTTGCGGTCGCGGTATTCCAGGCCGTATTGCACACGGTGCTCGCTGCGGCCCCAGCGCAGCGCCTCGCGTTCCAGGCTCAGCTTGTAGCCGATGCTGCGATCGCTCTGGTCGATATTGCCCCAGCTGCCTTCGGCGCTGAGCGTGGTCACACCCCAGTCCATCTGGCTGGAACGCGCCCAGGATTTCCAGTAATCGACCTCGCTGCGGCGCGAGCTGTCGAGCTGGCTATAGCTGAGCGAATTGCGCCAGGTCCAGGCGCCGCGTTGCCAATTGATCCGGAGGCTGGTGACCGGGCCGCCTTGTTTGAGGTCGTAGAAGCCGTTCTTGGCGTTGATGATGAAATAGCGCTCGTCGGTCGGCGCGTAGGTCACGCTGGCGCCGAGCTCCAAACCTTCGCCGTTGCTCCAGTCCGCGCGCAGGCTGGCGCTGGTGTTTTCGCGTACTTGCTCCTTCTGGTTGTCGTCGCTCGCGCTGCTGCGCCCGGCGGTGTAGCCGCGCAGCGGAATCACCGAGCGCGTGCGCACGATGTTGCCGATCAGGCCCAGGCCGTTGTGGCTGCGGCCTTCGAGGGTCGCGCGCAGTTCGTACTTGTCGTAGTTGGGCTGTTGCGCTTCGGTCGCCGACTGCTGGAAATCGCCGAGCGCCGGTTCGGCGATATGCGCTTCGTTCCAGGCCGAGCGCGCCATGCGCAGCGCCACGCTGCCGGAGAACGCATCGCGCGCCTTGCGGCTTTCGGCCTCGACCACGCCGCCGTTGAAGCCGCCGTAAGCCGCCGGCACGTTGCTGTCGTAGACGGTGAGGCTGCCGATCAGGCTGGTGTCGAGCGCGATGCCCTGGGTATGGCTCGGCACGTCCTGGATATTCGCGGGCGAGGACGGGCCGACCGGATCGAGGTCGTTGTTGAAACTGGCGCCGTCGAGCAGGAACGAGTTCTGGTAGTACAAGCCGCCGTTGATGCTGATGTCGGCCGGCCGGATCTCGCCCATGTTGCGCGAGGTGCGCGAGGTCTCGTCGAACTGCACGTTCGGATTGATCCGCAGCAGGCTGCCGATGTCGCCGTTGCCGCGGATCTGTTCGTCGATGTACGCGCGGTCCAGCACCAGGCCTTCCTGATACGGAAACAGGCGTTGGCCGATCACCTTGACCGGATCGTAGGTGTAGACGGAAGCAGAGGGCGCAGAGGCGGGTGTTTGCGCAGCGGCCGGCGCGTCGTTCGCGCACAGCGGGCCAGCCGACAGCGCCAGGCCGATGGCCAGGGTCAGACGATTCATAAGTTCTCACGAAGGATGATTCGGCTTTCGGTCGAAAGCCGATTCGCTGGCGTGAGAACTCTGACGGACCCCTGATGCTCGCTGTGATTATCGTCTCAATTGGAGCTGAACGAGTCAACCGGGCGAGATGTGGCGAGCGCCGACTGCGATCGTGTACGTGCTGCGCAACCACCGCGTTGGTGGCGCCTGCTATGAGTGTGGCTTGTTGGAGCGCCCACGATATCGCCGTTGTAAGGTGCAGCCCTCAGTGTGAGCGAGCGGCTCTGGCCTGCAAGCGCATATGCACGCCTACCAAAAGCCCGATCAGTCCGATGCCCAGGCCGGTGAATGCCAGCGGCGCCCGCCACTCAGCCAAAACCAGCGCGGCGAACAGGCTCGACATCGCATAGGCGATCGACGCCGATAACGGCTTGCGCCACAGCAACATCGCGGCACCGATCAGGATCAAAGCGCCGGACAGGACGAAAGCCAACAAGCTGATGGGCCTCAGATCGCCGTTGCGGGTCATCTCGATGGCCGAAGGAGCGTTGTTCATTACGCACAACAGCACTTGCAAGAAACTCAGAATCACCACGTAAAGCGGCCATCGGCTCGCAGGTGGCGCGCTCGCCGCGCGGGTCGGCGGGCGATAGGGATCGTCCGTCATCGGTGCGTGATCTTTTCGCAGAGGGTGAGAGCTGCATGGGCGGGTAGGGTGCGCGGCATGGTGGTCACTGCTTTTGCGGCCGATGAGTTATCGCCATTGTTGCCGTCAAGATGAATCCGATTGCAAGCTCCTTCGGCGCCGCTGCGGACACAAAAAAGGCCGAAGTCCCGATTGGGAGCTTCAGCCTGATCTGTTGAGATGGTGGAGGTGGGGGGAATCGAACCCCCGTCCGAAGGCACTCCATCCCCGGCACTACATGCTTAGCGCTCCGTTAGATCTCGTTCCCGAACAGCACGGTGCGCGAAGCGCATCCAGGAACCAGCCTGTTAGAGGTTAACCGGGCGTTGACAGGCAGCCGCTCCCGACGATTCCGTGATAATGACTCTACGCTGCGAGCACGGACACAAGCAGTTTCGAGGCTTACGCCTTAAGCGGCGAGAGCGTAGTTGTCGTCGTTGGCAACTAGAGTTTTGCAGCTGGATTAACGAGGAAAGCTACCCCCTCGGCATGCGCCAGGCGATTTCGCGACCCCCGTCGAAGCCAGTGCACCCCCGGGGACAGCAGTTTCGCTGACAGGTTCAGTATAGGGCCTGGCGGCGCGTTCTCAAGCGTTGTGTGCGTTCGACGTGGTGACTGATTCAGTCGGGTCGATGGTATGCGTGGGCATTCGCCGAGCGCAGTGGCCCGCATGTCGCGTAGCCATCCGATGGCATGAGCGAACGCACGGCGCGTACTCGCCCGAAGCGTCGCCGTTCCAGCACGACGCGTGTGTAAACGCGAAAACCTCAGTTGCCGTCGAGCAGTTCGATCAGCGCGCGACGCTTCTTGCGCGACAGCTTGCGCATCAGGCCCATCAGCCGCAGCTCGTCGGGATCGCTGTATTTGGCCGCGTTTTCGCGCACCGACAGCGATTTGCCTTCGATCGTGCCGCGGCCGGTGGCGAGCCACTCGAAGCTCACGTGCTGCTGCACCGCGATCTGCAGCATGCGTTCGAGTTCCGGCAGCGCCAGGCCGACCAGCCATTTGCGAGCGGTCTCGCGGCTGACGTCGTAGTAGGCGGATAGGGCACCGGTGCGGGCTCGGCCTTTGGCGAATCCGGAGAAGTCGAGCGCCTGGTGCAGCCGATTGGCGAATTCTTGATGGGGAGCGTTGGTCATAGGTCTCGCCGGAGCATCCTGCAGGGCTGAAACGTGGGCGGCCGCTCGTCCCCGACCGTCTGCCGGGGCGAGGATAGCGCAACTCATTGTTGCGTACCCCCTTGCAAAAAGATCACTCTTTTTGCTGGTTGAAAAGAGCAATTTCGAATGGTATTTTTTTCTGGCATGGATGCCCGATGGAGAGGTTATGGATCGACCCAATCGATTGATAGGCAATACCCGGCCGGATGGTCGCCTCAATTTGGGACCGGGTTCGCGTCCCGCAACATCGGCCCCAATCCGCTCGGGCGCCGAGACGGATTCGCCGAAAGGCGGTGGTGAATCGGAGCGCTCCGGGCGCGCGGGCGCCTCGCCGCCGGGCGCCGCGTCCCACCCCGATCCGCTGCTGCCGCGCCGGCCCAATCCGGTCGAACGCTATATCGCCTGTTTTCCGACCGCGCGCGCCGCCGCCGAGGCGGCCGGCATCTCGACCGCGATGCTGCGGCGCATGCGCGGCCGCGGTTACGTGTCCACGCGCCATCGCGCCTTGCTGATGGCCCAGGCTTGCCGCTTCAAGGTCAAGCCGGCCGAGTTGATGGCATTGACGGGGACGGGGCGGTGATGGCCGGGCTGGGGGCGGCATTCGCGAATGCGATGCCGGACGCCGGCTCGTCGTGGCCGTACGCGCTGCTGGCAGCGGCGGTGCTGGCGCTGGCGGCGTTGATGGCATGGCTGCTGTATTGCCTGCGGCCGGTCCACAGCCGCGACGCGATGGCGCGACGCGCCGACCGCAACGGCATGGCCTTGCTGGCGCTGGCCGACGAAATGGAGTGCTATCTCTACGAACAGGCCCGGCGCGGCCATCCGACCGGGCAGCAACAGCATTGGCCGCGGCTGTGCCGGCGCCTGGCGATGGATCATCTGGAGTGCATCAACCGGCTGATGCTGGATGAGCCCGCTCGCAGGACCGAACCGCGCGATCGTGCGAGCTAGCCGCCGCGGCGTTGTCGACGTGATCCGCACGACGCGCCTTGTATGCTGCGCCCATGACGACGACCGATCCGGCCGAACGCGCCGCGCCGCCGCACGACCCGGCGGCCTATTCCGACTTGTCGGGCCTGACCCCGCGACGCGGTTATCTGCTCGCCTTCATCGTATTCATCGTCGCCCTGGTGCTGGTGCTGACCGCGTGGCGGATCGCGCGCGATCGCGAGCAGCGCTCGGCCCAGGCCGAATTCGTCGGCCAGACCGTGCAGGTCACCGAGCTGATCCAGCAACGCCTGGTCAACTACGAACTGGTCGCGCGCGGCGGCGTGGCGCTGTTCGCCTCGGTGCAGCGGCCGACCGCGGCGCAGTGGAAGGCCTATGTCGAGGGCATGAACCTGCAGCGCCGGTTTCCGGCGACGCTCGGGCTGGGCTTCACCGGCTACGTGCCGCAGCACCTGCTGGTGCAGTTGCAGAACGAATGGCGTGACGCCGGCTACGGCCTGCTGACGGTGCGGCCGTTCGGGCAGCGCGATATCTACGGGCCGGTCCTGTACCTGGAGCCCAAGTCGCCGGCCAACGACCAGGCGATCGGTTACGACATGTTCTCCGAGGCCACCCGCCACGCGGCGATGGAAGCGGCGCTGGAGTCGGGCCAGGCGCGGCTGTCGGGCAAGATCCAGTTGCTGCAGGATCAGCACGAGGGCGTGACCAGCACCGGCATGATCCTGGTGCTGCCGGTCTACCTCGGCGGCGGCCGGCCGCTCAGTCCGAGCCTGCGCCGCGCCGAGATGCAGGGCTGGGTGTACGTGCCGTTCCGGATGGAGAAATTCGTCGAGACCTCGCTCGGCAAGGTCCACCGCGACATGCGCTTTCGCATCTACGACGAAAGCGCCGGACGCGACACGCTGCTGTTCCGCACGCCGGGCCCGGAGCCGACCCAGGCGGCGGCGTTCGTGCATAAGGCGACGTTCGACGTGTACGGGCGCACCTGGCGCATCGAATACGAATCGCCGCCGATCGAAGAGGCCGCGCCGCGCATGCAGGGCCTGCGCAATCTGTTCGCGCTGGGCATTTTCACCTCCTTGCTGTTGTACGGCATCGCCTTGGTGCTGGCGCACACCGAATCGCGCGCGCGCCAGATCGCTTCGCGCATGACCGAGGATTTCCGTCGCAGCGAAACCCGCTTCCGCAGCGCCATGCAGTATTCGGCGATCGGCAAGGCCCTGCTCGACAGCGAGGGCCGCATCGTCGACGCCAATCCGGCCTTGGCGTCGATCGTCGGCATGGAATTGCCGCGCCTGCTCGACCAGCGTTTCGACACCTTGCTGGAGGACGAGGACGGCGAGTTGCCGGCGCATGAGCGCGGCAGCAGCGACGAGGACGGCGTGCTGCGCGCGACCCGCCGGCTGCGTCGCCAGCACGGTGTCGCGCGGCAGGTCCAGCTGACTTATTCGCCGGTGCCGGGCAAGGTCGGCCAGGACATCACCGGCCTGGTCCAGGTCGAGGACGTGACCGAGCGGCTGCGCGCGGAAGCGCGCGTGCATGCGCTCAATCGCACCCTGGAGGCGCGCGTCGCGCTGCGCACGCGCGAGCTCAGCCAGGCCAATCAGGAACTGGAGACGTTCGCCTACAGCGTTTCGCACGACCTGCGCGCGCCGTTGCGCGCGATCGACGGCTTCAGCCGCATCCTCGGCGAGAAATACGCCGACCGTCTCGACGAATCGGGCAGCGGCTACCTGGCGCGGGTGCGCAAGGCCGCCGCGCGCATGGGCGATTTGATCGACGCGCTGCTGAAGATGTCGCGGGTGACCCGCAGCGAGCTCAAGCACGAGAGCGTCGACCTGAGCCGCGTCGCCAACGAGTTGATCGAGGAACTGCGCATGGGCGATGCGCAGCGCGAGGTCGAGGTGCGGATCGAACCGGGCCTGCAGGTGGTCGGCGATGCGCCGTTGCTGAGGAATCTATTGGGCAATCTGCTCGGCAACGCGTGGAAGTTCACCCGCGATCGCAGCCCGGCGCTGATCGAGTTCGGCACCGCTCAGGCGCCCGGCGGCGGCCGCGAATTCTTCGTGCGCGACAACGGCACCGGTTTTCCGCAGGCGTATGTCGACAAGCTGTTCCGGCCGTTCCAGCGCTTGCACAGCGTCGAGGATTACGCGGGGCACGGCATCGGCCTGGCGTCGGTCAAGCGCATCGTCGAACGTCACGGCGGGACGATTCGCGCCGAGGGGCGCGAGGGCGAGGGTGCGACGTTCTATTTCACGCTGCCGCGTGAGGGTGGGCATGCTTGAGGGGCGCGCTTGAGTGAGTTGCGCGTGGGCAGTGGGCGTGAATCGCGCGTTGCCTGGCTTATCTGTGCTCGTCATTCCCGCGAAGGCGGGAATCCAGAGACTTCAGCGCGACCCTTCCAGAACGTCATTCCCGCGAAGGCGGGAATCTAGAGACTTCAGCGCGACCCTTCCAGAACGTCATTCCCGCGAACGCGGGAATCCAGTGACTTCAAGCGTTCTCGCACGAAAGGCCCTGGATGTTCGGCTCCGACGAAATAAAGCAGAGCCCGCCTTCGCGGGAATGACGGTAGGAAGTAGCGAGGCGGCTGGAGCGCGGCGTTGCTTCGAGCGCCTTGCACAATAGGCATCCGTGAAAGTGGATGGCTTCGGCGTTAGCCCGGCTGAAGCAGTAGCCCGGCTTGCACTGCAGCACAGCCAGACCGCTACGCTCTGACCGATTCCCGATTCCCGATTCCCGATTCCCGAATCCCGAATCCCGAATCCCGAATCCCGAATCCCGAATCCCGAATCAAGCGTTGCGGTTATGCCGCCGCATCACCTGCTGCTTTTGACGCGCCCAATCGCGATCCTTGCTGGCTTCGCGCTTGTCGTGGTCCTGCTTGCCCTTCGCCAGCGCGATCTCGACCTTGACCTTGTTGCCTTTCCAGTACAGCGCAGTCGGCACGATGGTGTAGCCGTCGCGCTGGACCCGGCCGATCAGGTTGTCGATCTCGCTGCGGTGCAGCAGCAGCTTGCGGCTGCGGCGTTCCTCGGCGACGACGTGGGTCGAGGCCGAGATCAGCGGGGTCATCTGCGAGCCGATCAGGAAGATCTCGCCGCGCAGCACGACCGCGTAGCTTTCGGTGATGTTCGCGCGTCCGGCGCGGATGGACTTGAGCTCCCAGCCCTGCAGGGCCAGGCCGGCCTCGAAGCGTTCTTCGAGGTGGTACTCGTGGCGGGCGCGCTTGTGCAGCGCGATGGTGCCGCCGGCGGCGCCCTTTCCTTTATCCTTGCCGGCCTTGTTGTTCGTATTTTTAGCCATGAGCGATTGTCCACGATCCGAAGGCGGTTTGAGTAGCCACCCGGGACTATTGCTCGAATGCGATGCCCGATCCGAAGCCCAAACGCGAGAAACCCCAGGTTCGGACCTGCCGGAACTCCCGCGCGACACGTCGCGACCCTTGGCTTGAATTCCCCACCGCGGCCCCAATTGCGATAGCCACATGCCTACGATCCGCCGTTCCGCCCTGGTCGAACACTCCGCCGCGCGCATGTTCGCGCTGGTCAACGATGTCGCCGCCTATCCGCGCCGCTTCGACTGGTGCGAGCAGGCGCAGGTGCTGGAGGCCGACGAGCGCCATATGGTCGCGCGCCTGGACCTGGGCCTGGGCGCGCTGCGGACCTGGTTCACCACCCACAACACCTTGTCGCCGCCGCACCACATCGAGCTGAAGCTGGTCGACGGGCCGTTCCGCAAGCTCGGTGGGCGCTGGGAATTCCATGCGCTCGACGAGTCGGCCTGCAAGGTCACCCTGACCCTGGAATTCGAACCGGCGATCAAGCTGCTCGGGCCGGCGATGGCGGTCGGGTTCCAGAGTCTGGCCGACCGCATGGTCGACGACTTCGTCCGCGTCGCCGATCGCGGCGCGGAACCGGCGGTGCCGACCGCGACGCCGGCCGACGGTGCGTCTTCGGCGTGAAGGTCGAGGTCGTCCGCGCCTGGCCGCAACGGTTCGAAGCGCTCACGCTGGAACTGGCCGACGGCGCGGTGCTGGGCGACGCGGTCGCCGCGGCGGGTTGGCAGGACGACGCGCAGATCAGCGGTTATGCGATCTTCGGGGTCAAGGCGGTGGCCGACACGCCACTGCGCGACGGCGACCGGGTCGAGTTGCTGCGGCCGCTGCAGATCGATCCCAAGGACGCACGCAGGCGTCGCGCGGCCGATCGGCCGCTCAAGAAATAGCCGGGGTCGCGAATCGACACGGCGACGCGTCCGTTCGGACACGGCGTTTGAAGCGCGCCGGTTCGGGCACGCTCGCTGGATCGATGGGTGAGTCGGATCAGCGCGCGGCAGGCTGCCGCGCCGCGAGGATCAGCGCCGGCGGCGCTTGTCCTTGTCCTTGTCGCGGGCCAGGTTGCGGCCGAACTGCTTGACCGAGGCCTTGGCGATCTGTTCGTCCTGCTCGGGGAAGTAGTCGCCTTCCCACTTGGCCAGGGCGTCGTTTTCGAACCACAAGGTCAGGTTCTTGCGCTGGGTGGTGCCGACGCGGTCGACACGCTGGGTCGAGGTGTAGTCCCAGCGGTTCTGGTGGAACGGGTCTTCGATCGACGGGGTGCCGATCAGCAGCTGCACCTGCTGCTTGCTCATGCCGGTCTGGAGCTGGTCGACGGCGGTCTTCTCGAGCAGATTGCCCTGGTAGATCGGCTGCTTGTAGATGATGCCGCAGCCAGCGGTGAGCAGGGAGATCGAGAGAACGAGCAGGAGCTTACGCATCGTATGAGGGTCTGCGGCAGTCGAAGGCAACGGGGCCGATGATACACTGAAGCCAGACCCCACCAAGGGCGGATCGCAGCGTCGGCAACCCCCGCGCGTTCATCCGCCATTCCGGCCCGCCCGCTCCGTCCGCCCAGTGCGCAGCCCTCGCGGCGACGGCCAGCCGGTCAACACCTCCGGTCCGGCCCGTGCCGGGCCGCACAGCTCAAGGGAAGTACCCATGGAATCGCAGGACCTGCGCAACGTCGGACTCAAGGTCACCCACCCGCGCATGCGGATCCTGGAACTGCTCGAGCAGGCCAAGCCGCGGCACATGACCGCCGAGGACATCTACCGGATGCTGCTGGAAAAAGGCGAGGACATCGGTCTGGCCACGGTGTACCGCGTGCTGACCCAGTTCGAGTCGGCCGGGCTGGTGCTCAAGCACAACTTCGAGGCCGGCCAGTCGGTGTACGAGCTCGATCGCGGCCATCACCACGATCACATGGTCGATATCGAAAGCGGCAAGATCATCGAGTTCGAAAGCCCGGAGATCGAGGAATTGCAGCGCAAGGTCGCGGCCAAGCACGGCTACGAGATCGAGGAGCATTCGTTGGTGTTGTACGTGCGCAAGAAGCGGTGAGGGCGGGGGGGTGAAAGCCGGGATTCGGGATGGGTGATTCGGGATTGGTGAGAAGCCTGAGCGAATCGCGGCGGCTGATGGTTTGAATCGTGATGCACCAAGGCCCGCCAATGGCGGGCCTTTGCTTTGGGACTTCAGCGTCATCCGACCAGAACGTCATTCCCGCGAAGGCGGGAATCCAGAGACTTCAGCATCGTCTCGCCAGGACGTCATTTCCGTACAAGCGGGATTCCAGGGGCTTGAGCGTCCGTCTTGCCAGAACGTCGTTCCCGCGAAGACGGGAATCCAGAGACTTCAGCGTCGTCTTACCAGGACGTCATTCCCGCGAAAGCGGGAATCCAGTGACTTCAGGCGTTCTCGCACGAAAGGCCCTGGATTCCCGCGTTCGCGGGAATGACGGTAGGTTAGGGCGAGGCGATCGGTACTCAGCGTTGCTTCGGGTGCCTTACGGAGTTAAGCCTTCGTGGCAATGGATGAATTGAGCAACGGCACAGGTCGCATATCAGCCGAGCTAGAGCGCTACGCTCTGACCGATTCCCGATTCCCGATTCCCTATCCCCGATCCCCGATCCCCGGCCTTTCCCCAATCCCGAATCCCAAATCCCCAATCCCGGCCCTTAACCCACATCCGCCAGCAACCGCTTGGCCGCCGCGCGCACTTCCTTGGTCAGTTCGATGCCGCCGAGCATGCGCGCCAGTTCCTCTTCGCGCTGCTTGGCCGCGAGCACTTGCACGGCGCTCTGGGTGACGCCTTCGCTGGCGGCCTTGCTGACCCGGTAGTGGGCGTGGCCCTGAGCCGCGACCTGGGCCAGGTGGGTCACGCACAGCACCTGGCGGCTGGCGCCGAGCGCGCGCAGTTTCTGGCCGACGATCTCCGCCACCGCGCCGCCGATGCCGGAGTCGACTTCGTCGAACACCATGGTCGGCACCGCGTCCATGCCGAACGCGGCCACTTCGATCGCCAGCGAGATGCGCGACAACTCGCCGCCGGAGGCGACCTTGCGCAGCGCGCGCGCGGGCTGGCCGGGGTTGGCCGCGACCAGGAATTCGATGCGTTCGCCGCCGTTCGGATCGGGCCGGTCTTCGTCCAGCGGTTCGATCGCGACGTCGAAACGGCCGCCGCCCATGCCCAGTTCGCCGATCAGTTCGGTGGTCTTGGACGACAGCGACTTGGCCGCGTCGCGGCGGGCCTTGCCCAGCACGTCGGCGGCCTTGCGCCAGCCTTTGCGCGCGGTTTCGATTTCCAGGTCGAGCGTTTCCAGGCGCACGCCGGCGCCGCGCAGCATTTCCAGCTCGGCGGCGATGCCGTCGCGGGTCGCGGCCAGTTGTTCGGGTGCGATGCGGTGCTTGCGCGCCAGTTCGTGCAGGCGGCCGATCCGGCTTTCGATCTGTTCGAATGCGGACGGGTCCAGGTCGAGATCGTCGCGGACCCGGTCGAGCAGGACCAGGGCTTCGTCGATCTGGATCGCGGCGTTGTCGAGCATGCTGTCGACCTCGCCCAGGCGCGGTTCGTGCTCGGTCACGCGCTGCAGTTCGCCGCGCACCTGCTGCAGGGTGCGGGTCAGCGAGGGGCCTTCGTCGCCGCCGATGCGCGCGAACGCGGCCTCGCAGGCGGCGATCAGGCCGGCGGCGTGGGCGTGGCGGCGATGGTCGGCGGTGAGCTTGGCCAGCGCCTCGGGATCGAGCGCTTCGCGTTCGAGTTCGCGGTGCTGGTGTTCGAGCCAGCCGATCCGGTCGGAGACGTCGCCTTGCGCCATCAGCGTGTCGCGCTCGCGCAGCAGCGCGCTCCAGGCGCGCGCGGCGGCCTCGACCGCGCTGCGCGCGGCGTCGGTGCGGCCGTAGGCGTCGAGCAGGGTGAGCTGGCTGGCCTTGGCCATCAGCGCCTGGTGTTCGTGCTGGCCGTGGATTTCGACCAACCGCCCGGCCAGTTCGCCGAGCTGGCTCAGCGTTACCGGCCGGCCGTTGACCCAGGCACGCGAGCCGCCGTCGGCGCGGATCACCCGGCGGATCTGGCAGACCGGCGCGTCGCCGTCGCCGGTTTCGTCGAGTTCGTTGTCGCGCAGCCAGTCGGCGGCTTGCGGGGCGTCGTCGAGGGTGAAGTCGGCGACCAGTTCGGCGCGGTCGGCGCCGTGGCGGACCACGCCGCTGTCGGCGCGCAGGCCCGACAACAGGCCGAGGGCGTCGACCAGCAGCGACTTGCCGGCGCCGGTTTCGCCGGAGATCACGGTGAGGCCGGGTCCGAAACTGAGTTCGGCGGCGCTGACGACGGCGAATTGCTTTAGCGAGAGGTGGGCGAGCATGCGGCGGCGATTGTGCCTTGAGCGAGCGGGGCTGGGAATGGGAGCGGCGGCGGGGGCGAGCGTAGGGGCGGGGTGGATCATGGGGTGAGATTGGGGAGGAGGGTGGGCTGGCTTGGGTTTGCGGGTTGGTCCTCATTGGTTTGCCAGGGTTTGCCAGCCAGGGGCCTCGTTGGTTTTGCTGGACAGGGTCGCGTTGCTTTTGCTCGTCATTCCCGCGAAGGCGGGAATCCAGAGACTTCAGAGTCATGCCTCGGTGAAGCCCTGGATTCCCGCCTTCGCGGGAATGACGAGCCAAAGAGGAGTCGTGCCCGACAGATTGGCAACCGATCGCGTCATCCTTCTTACGATTCCCGATTCCCGATTCCCGATTCCCGATTCCCAAATCCCGACTCCCGACTCCCGACTCCCGAGCTTTTCACCAATCCCGAATCCCCAATCCCGAATCCCGGCCTCCAACCAACCCTTGCACCTTCCCCCACCGGCGCTTATATCCACACCCATGAACCGTCGCCCCGATCCCAGCCTCGACCCGCGCGCGCGCCAATTGCTGCGCACGCTGATCGGCCGCTATATCCACAGCGGCGAGCCGGTCGGGTCGCAGACCCTGGCCAAGCACGCCGGGCTGGATGTCAGCGCGGCGACCATCCGCAACATCCTAGGCGACCTGGAAGACGCCGGCCTGCTCAGCGCCCCGCACGCCTCGGCCGGGCGCATCCCGACCTCGCAGGGCTACCGCCTGTTCGTCGACTCGCTGCTGCAGGTGCGGCCGCTGCCGGAAGGCGACCTAGCGCGCCTGCGCAGCGAGCTGCCGTCGGGCACCGGCACCCAGGCCCTGCTCGGCAGCGCCTCGGAACTGCTGTCGGCGATGACCCACTTCGTCGGCGTGGTCAGCGTGCCCAAGCGTGAGCAGTTCGCGTTCCGACGCATCGATTTCGTGCCGCTCGACGCGCAGCGGGTGCTGGCGATCCTGGTGTTCGCCGATCAGGACGTGCAGAACCGCATCATCCAGACCCGCCGTCCCTACGAGGCCGGCGAGCTGGAGCGGGTCGGCAACTACCTCAATGCGCATTTCGCCGGCCGGCCGGTGTCGGAGATCCGCGACGTGCTGCTGCTGGAGCTGCGCAACGCCCAGTCCGAAATGCAGACGCTGCTGGCGCAGTCGGTCGAACTGGCCGAGCAGGTGCTGATCCCGGACAACGACGACATGGTCCTGGCTGGGCAGACCCGGCTGATGGGCGTGCAGGAACTGGCCGACCTGGACCGGCTGCGCGAGCTGTTCGAAGCCTTCGCGCGCAAGCGCGAGATCCTGCAATTGCTCGAACGCACCGTGCGCGCGCCGGGCGTGCGCATCTTCATCGGCGAGGAAACCGGGCTGGCGCCGCTGGAAGGCGTGTCGTTGGTGACCGCGCCGTACACCGCCGGCGGCCGCGTGCTCGGCGTGCTCGGGGTGATCGGACCGACCCGGATGGCCTACGACCGGGTGATCCCGGTGGTGCAGGCGGCGGCCGACGCGCTGGGTAATGCGTTCGGGGCACCCGAAGCCGAATAAGGCCGAATCTTCGCGTCCGCGGGGTAGCCCCCTGTAGGAGCGGCGCGAGCCGCGACCACGAATCCCGTCTTCCCGCGCAGGATTGAGTACGTCGATCAACCATCACGGCAAGCCCGAACCAGCGCCGGCGTGTGTGTTGGCCGAGTTTTCGCGTCTGTGGGTCGGCCCCCTGTAGGAGCGGCGCGAGCCGCGACCGCGAATCCCGTCGTCCCGCGCAGGATTGGTTACGTCGGGTAACCCTCACGGCAAGCCCAGGCCAGCGCCGGGGTGTGTGGTAGCGCGGCCGCGGCCCGCGCCGCTCCTACAGGGGCCGCCCGTCATCCACGAATCAGCCGGCCGATGCATCCAGCCTCTTGCCGCGATTGTCCCGAAACCACCCCCGCTCGCCGCAACTGAGCGCCGATCCCGCACGATCGCCGCAGATCCCGGCACTTGAATGGTCCGGCCGCGGCCCCATAGCTGGCCTGTCGCGGAAAAACCGCCAGGACCCAGCATGAGCCAAAACGACCCCAATCCCGAACTGAACCTCGACGACCAAGCCGCCGCGGCGAACGCCGAGCCGACCGAGGTCGAGAGCCTGCGCGCCGAGTTGACCCGGTTGCGCGAAGACTCGCTGCGCGAACGCGCCGAACTCGACAACCAGCGCAAGCGCGTGGCCCGCGATATCGACATGGCCCGCAAGTTCGCCAACGAGCGCCTGCTCGGCGACCTGCTGCCGGTGATCGACAGCCTGGAAGCCGGGCTGGGCGTGGCCGGCGGCGAGCCCAACGCGCTGCGCGAAGGCATGGAACTGACCCTGCGCCAGTTGCTCAAGGTCGCCGGCGACAACGGCCTGGTCGCGGTCGACCCGGTCGGCCAGCCGTTCAACCCCGAGCACCATCAGGCGATGAGCCTGGTGCCCGCGCCGGGCGTCGCGCCGAACCACGTGGTCCAGGTCTACCAAAAGGGCTGGCTGCTCAACGAGCGCCTGCTGCGTCCGGCCCTGGTCGTGGTCAGCCAGGACTGAGCCGAACCATCCAATCGCACGCGGCCGGGGCCCGATCGGCTTGGAACGGCCCGGTCCGCGAAGTTCACCAAACGTTAAAGGGCAGGGCACGGGCGCTTGAACTGCCCGGCACCGAGCCCCAGATATCGCACATCGGCGGCCTGCAGCAATCGCGCCGCCCCCAACATTGAAGCATTGAGAGAGGGAGCAACATCCATGGGCAAGATCATCGGCATCGACCTGGGCACCACCAATTCCTGCGTTTCGATCATGGAAGGCGGCAAGGCCAAGGTCATCGAAAATTCCGAAGGCGACCGCACCACGCCGTCGATCGTCGCGTTCACCAAGGACGGCGAAGTCCTGGTCGGCGCGTCGGCCAAGCGCCAGGCGGTCACCAACCCGAAGAACACCTTCTACGCGGTCAAGCGCCTGATCGGCCGCAAGATGACCGACGCCGAAGTGCAGAAGGACCTCGGCCTGGTGCCGTACGCGATCGTCCCGCACGACAACGGCGACGCCTGGGTCGCGACCCAGGACGGCAAGAAGATGGCGCCGCAGCAGATCTCGGCCGAAGTGCTGGGCAAGATGAAGAAGACCGCCGAAGCCTACCTGGGCGAGCCGGTCACCGAAGCGGTCATCACCGTGCCGGCCTACTTCAACGACAGCCAGCGCCAGGCGACCAAGGACGCGGGCAAGATCGCCGGCCTGGAAGTCAAGCGCATCATCAACGAACCCACCGCGGCCGCGCTGGCCTACGGCATGGACAAGAAGGGCGGCGATCGCAAGGTCGCGGTCTACGATCTGGGCGGCGGCACCTTCGACGTGTCGATCATCGAGATCGCCTCGGTCGACGGCGAAATGCAGGTCGAAGTGCTGTCGACCAACGGCGACACCTTCCTGGGCGGCGAAGACTTCGACAAGCGCGTCATCGACTACTTGGTCGAGGAGTTCCTCAAGGACCAGGGCATCGACCTGCGCAAGGACCCGCTGGCCCTGCAGCGCCTGAAGGACGCGGCCGAGCGCGCCAAGATCGAGCTGTCGTCCTCGCAGCAGACCGAAGTCAACCTGCCCTACGTCACCGCCGATGCGTCGGGCCCGAAGCACCTCAACATCAAGCTGACCCGCGCCAAGCTGGAGTCGCTGGTCGAGGACCTGGTCAAGAAGACGATCGAGCCGTGCCGCATCGCGCTCAACGACGCCGGCCTTCGCGCCAGCGACGTGGCCGAGGTGATCCTGGTCGGCGGTCAGACCCGCATGCCCAAGGTCAGCCAAGCCGTGGCCGAGTTCTTCGGCAAGGAACCGCGCAAGGACGTCAACCCGGATGAAGCCGTCGCCGTCGGCGCCGCGATCCAGGGCGGCGTGCTGGCCGGCGACGTCAAGGACGTGCTGCTGCTCGACGTGACCCCGCTGAGCCTGGGCATCGAAACCCTGGGCGGCGTGTTCACCAAGATCATCGAGAAGAACACCACCGTTCCGACCAAGGCCTCGCAGACCTTCTCGACCGCCGAGGACAACCAGTCCGCGGTGACCGTGCACGTGCTGCAGGGCGAGCGCGACCAGGCCCGCTTCAACAAGTCGCTGGCCCGCTTCGACCTGTCCGGCATCGAGCCCTCGCCGCGCGGCATGCCGCAGGTCGAGGTGTCGTTCGACATCGACGCCAACGGCATCATCCACGTCAGCGCCAAGGACAAGAAGACCAACAAGGAACAGAAGGTCGAGATCAAGGGCGGCTCGGGCCTGTCCGAGGAAGAGATCGCCAAGATGGTCGCCGACGCGGAAGCCAACCGCGAGGAAGACCAGAAGTTCCAGGAACTGGTGCAGGCGCGCAACCACGCCGACGGCCTAATCCACATGACCCGCAGCACGATCAAGGAAAACGGCGAGAAGTTGCCGGGCGACCAGATCGGCCGCGCCGAAGCCGCCATCTCGGAGCTGGAAACGGCGATGAAGGGCGACGACAAGGGCCAGATCGAGGCCAAGTCGAAGGCGCTGGAAGAGGCCGCGCAGTCGCTGTTCGCGGCGGCCAACGCCGGTCAGCCGGGCGAAGGCGCCCCGGCCGGCGACAGCGGCGCGTCGGCCAAGGCCGACGACGTGGTCGATGCGGAGTTCACTGAAGTGAAGGACGAGAAGAAGTAAGCCGGGAATCGGGAATGGGGAATCGGGAATGGCGGCGCGATCTGACGTGTGGTTCGCCGAGTACCCGGTTCCCTATTCTTGTATCCGTAGCGGGCGACAGTCGTCCTGACGCGTCGCCCGTTTTTGATTTAACGATTCCCGACTCCCAATTCCCGATTCCCGAACCCAGCCCATGAGCAAACGCGACTACTACGAAGTGCTGGGCGTTGCGCGCAACGCCAGCGACGACGACCTCAAGAAGGCCTATCGCCGCTGTGCGATGAAACACCACCCGGACCGCAATCCGGGCGACGCGGCCGCCGAGGCCGCGTTCAAGGAGTGCAAGGAGGCCTACGAAATCCTGGCCGACGCCAACAAGCGCCGCGCCTACGATCAGCACGGCCATGCCGCGTTCGAGCACGGCAACGGCGGCGGCGCCGGCGGCCCGGGCTTCTCGGACATGGGCGACATCTTCGGCGACATCTTCGGCAATATCTTCGGAGGTGGCGGCGGTGGCGCGCGCGGTCCGCGCCGCGGCGCCGACATCGGCTACGTGATGGAGCTGTCGCTGGAGGAAGCGGTCGGCGGGGTCGAGAAGCAGATCGAAATCCCGACCCTCGACGCCTGCGAGACCTGCAACGGCAGCGGTTCGGCCGACGGCAAGGTCGAGACCTGCGGCACCTGCAAGGGCCACGGCCAGGTGCGCATCCAGCGCGGCATCTTCTCGATGCAGCAAAGCTGCCCGCACTGCAACGGCAGCGGCAAGACCATCGCCAACCCTTGCGCCGATTGCCACGGCCAGGGCCGGGTCGAACGCACCAAGACCTTGCAGGTCAAGATTCCGGCCGGCGTCGACAACGGCGACCGCATCCGCCTGACCGGCGAAGGCGAGGCCGGCCCGACCGGTTCGCCGCCGGGCGACCTGTACGTGGAAGTGCGCGTGCGCGAGCACGAGATCTTCCAGCGCGACGGCGACGACCTGCATTGCGACGTGCCGATCCGCATCTCGCAGGCCGCGCTCGGCGACATCATCCGGGTGCCGACCCTCGGCGGCGAAGTCGAGCTGCGCATTCCCTTCGAAACCCAGAGCGGCAAGCTGTTCCGCCTGCGCGACAAGGGCGTCAAGTCGGTGCGCAGCCGCAAGACCGGCGACCTGTACTGCCGCGTCGTGGTCGAGACGCCGGTCAACCTCACCGTGGAACAACGCGAGCTTCTGGAGAAATTCGAAGCGACGTTCGTGGGTGAGGGGGCGCGAAAGCACTCGCCACGGTCCTCCACCTTTCTGGACGGGGTCAAGGGATTCTGGGATCGGATGACGTCCTGATAGCAGCGGCGTGCATCGCACGCAGCGCGTCGCGCCAGGTGCGCGACGCGTGTCCGGACAAGGGGGGCTTCGGCCCCCTTTTTCGTAGGCGGCGCATAAGTTTTTTCGCGTCCGTCGACACCGCGCGTCGGCCTCCCGGTTCGCCGCCACGCACCCGCGATCGGTACGCAGCGACGCGCGCATTTGCGGTCGCAGCGATCGCCAACTCCGGCACGCCGGGGATGTGGTAGAACGTTTTCGCGCCGACGTCGGCGCGGCGGCGCCGATCCGCGATCGCGCGGCCGTCTACCACGCAGGGAACAGGGGAAGAAAGGATGCGCATCGCGATGCAGCGGCTGTCGGCCGCGGTTTGTCTTGCACTCATCGGCAGCGCGGCGTTCGCGCAGAGCGCGCCGCCCGATCGCGCCGCCGCCGCGCCGGCCGCGGCCAATGCAACGCCCGCCGCCGCAGCGGCAGCCTCGGACGACCCGATCCGCCGGGAGCGTTCCTACCTCAGCTACACCGTGCAGGCCGACGGCAGCTACGTCGAGCAGCACGAGACCGCGTTCAAGGTGCTCGACGAACGCGCGATCGAATACGCCAAGCACGAATCGATCGGCTACAGCGCCAGCATCCAGACCCTCGACGTGGTCGAGGCCTACACCCGCAAGGCCGACGGCCGCCGCATCGACGTGCCCAAGTCGAACTTCCAGGTCGAGACCAACGACGGTCGCGAAGGCGGCGGCCCGGCATTCTCGGACGTCGCCACTACCAGTCTCGTGTTCCCCGATGTCGCGGTCGGCGACACGGTGGTGCTGAACTACCGGCTGGTCGGCAAGAAGGCGATGTTCGACGGGCATTTTTCCGACATCACCAGTTTCAGCGACACCACCTACATGGGTGATCTGCGGATCAAGATCGACCTGCCCGCCGGGCTGTGGACCCAGCAGCAGACCTTCGGCAAGCTCAAGCAGGTGCGCGACGAAACCGTCGGCGGCCGCCGCATCGTCGAGTGGACCTACCAGAACCTGAGCCCGGTCAAGCGCGACTCCGACCCGGCCACGATCTTCGAGCTCGAACGCTACAACGGCTACGCCCTGTCGACCTTCCGCAGCTACGGCGACATCGCCAAGGCCTACGGCGAGCGCGCGCTGCCCAAGGCGGTGCCGACCGCGCGGGTGCGCAAGCTCGCCGACGAAATCGCCGCCGGCAAGACCGACCAGCGCGCGGTCGCGCAGGCGCTGTACGAATGGGTGTCGACCCACATCAACTACGCCGGCAACTGCATCGGCCTGGGCGCGGTGGTGCCGCGCGACCAGGACTTCGTGCTCGACAACCGCATCGGCGACTGCAAGGACCATGCGACCTTGCTGCAGGCGCTGCTGGCGGCCAAGGGCATCGAGGCGACCCAGGCGCTGATCAACGCCGGCAACGTCTACACCCTGCCCAAGGTGCCGGTGGCCTCGAGCGTCAACCACGTGCTCAATTACCTGCCGGGCCTGGACCTGTACGTGGATGCGACCGCCAAGGGCATTCCGTTCGGCGAACTGCCGGCGCAGATCGCCGGCAAGCCGGTGCTGCGCGTCGACCGGCCTGAACTCAAGGCCGCCACGCCGGGCTTCGTCAAACTGCACAACCGCCAGCGCATGGACACCCGCCTGACCGTGCTCGAAGACGGCTCGATGAAGGGCACGGTCGAGGTCGAACTCAGCGGCATGCCGGCGATCTCGATGCGCGCGAGCCTGCGCGAACTCAGCGCCGACGATGCCAGGGACATGATCAAGAACGTGTTCAAGCGCGGCGGCCTGGAGGCGCAGGGCAGCTTCACCCAGGACGATCCCAAGCCGCTGCGCGGCGAGCATCGTTACCGCGCGCAGTTCGAGGTCAAGCAGGCCTTGCCGGTGCCGGGCGCGTTCGCGCTGGGGCCGAGTTTCTTCAGCCCGATGCCGGTTAGCGCGCTGGTCGGCAGCGGCACCGCGGAAATCGCCAAGGACGAAGGCGACGGCACCTGCGGCGGCGGAAGTTCGGAGGAAACCTATCGGATCGAATTCCCGGCGACGATGAAAGTGATCGCGGTGCCGCCGAATCTCAGCCTGGAATCGGGCGGTTCGCGCTACACCGCGACCTATACACTCAAGGGCAACGTGCTCGAAGCCAGCCGGGTGATCGAGGACGTGACCCTGGGGCCGGTGTGCACCGCCGAATACAACCGCGCCTATCAGGCGTTCGCGAAGAAAGTGCTGCCCAATCTCAAGGCGCAGCTGGTGTATCAGTAAGCCATGGCGCGCAGCTACGAATCCTTGCGGCCGTTGCTGCAACCCTGGGGCGAACTGCGCTCGCAGCCGGCGTCGCAGTGGCGCGGTGACATCGCCTTGCCGCCGACGCTGGAAGCGTTTTATCGCGAACTCGGCCCGTGGGGCGAAACGCTGGACGAGCCGGTCGGCGCGATCGGCTTGAGCCTGGATGCCGGCGGCAATCCGGTCGACATCCCGCCGCTGCACAAGCTGTGGGCGCAGCAGGCGGGGTATCGCTGGCATGGCCTGAGCGGCGAACGCTTGCCGGCGTGGAAAGACGAATGGCTGACGGTGGCGATGGAAGGCGGCAATCCTTTCATTATCGACATGCACAGCGGCCAGGTGCTGTTCGACCTCGCCGGCGGCCCATGGTCGCCGCGGCCGATCGCCGACGATCTGGCCACCGCGTTCGGCGCGATCGCCACGGTGGCCAATGCCTACACCGCGCTCGGCGAGGCCGCGTTGGACGAAGACGACGACCTGCGCCCGCAGGCGAGGGCGCAGGTGCGCGACGCGCTCGCCGATTTCCTCGACGGCGACCGGCGACGCGCCGACGCCTTGCTCGCGGCCTGGCGTTGGTACGAATAAGGAGGGTTCGATGCGCTTTGCGATGCCGTTGATCTCGCTGCTCGCCGCCGGCCTGCTGACCGGTGCGGGCAATGCACGCGCCGCTTGCCTCGGCGATACGCCGGTCGCAACGGCCAGCGCGTTTTACCGCGACCACTACAGCTTCTGGAACGATCCGCTGCCGACCCTGGAGCAGACCACTACGGCGCGATTGTTGCGCCTGTTGAAACGCGACCGGGCCTGCGCCGGCGCGGGCGAGGTCTGCGCGATCAATGCCGATCCCTGGCTCGACGCGCAGGACGGCGAGGCGCGCGATCCGCGCTTCGTCGCGCAGGGCAAGAACGTGGTGCAGGTGCGTTACCGGTTCGAGCTGGGAGGCGGACAGCCGTCGCAGCCGCAGGTGGCGCGGCTGCGGCTCGCGCGCGAAGGCGGCTGCTGGCGGGTCGACGATCTGGTCGGTCCGAACGGCGGCTCGTTGCGCGACGCGCTAGCGCGTTTCCACGACGGCCCCGGCGCCGACTAAGCGCGGTCGCGGCGAGGTTGTCGACATCGCCGTGGCGCGAACCGCGCACAGCGTGCGCGCGGCTATGTGAACCGGGCAACGTCCGCGCTTGTCGCCGCCCGATTGCGCCGCTAGCCTGACCGCATGAGCGAAATCACCCGACTGTTGATACACGGCGCCTCCGGCCGCATGGGCCAGGCCTTGCTGCGGCTCGCCGCCGAACGCCAGGACCTGCGCGTGGTCGCCGCCTATTCGCGTTCGCAGCCCGCGCAGCGGGTGATCGACGGCGTGCCGCATTTCGCCGTGTCCGAATTGAACGGCGCGCCCGAGTTCGACGTGGCGATCGATTTCAGCTTGCCCGACGGGTTCGACCCGGTGCTGGCGTTGTGCGCGCAACGCGGCAAGGCCCTGGTTTCGGGCACCACCGGCCTGAGTTCGGCGCAGAACACCGCGATCAACGACGCCGCCGCGCGCATCGCGGTGGTGTGGGCGGCCAACTACAGCCTCGGCGTGGCGGTATTGACCGAACTGGTGCGTCGCGCCGCGGCCGCCTTGCCGGGTTGGGATTGCGACGTGATCGAGGCCCACCACACCCGCAAGCTCGATGCGCCTTCGGGCACCGCGTTGCACCTGGGCGCGGCCGCCGCGATCGGCCGTGGCGAGCAGCCGCATTACGCCAGCCTGCGCGCCGGCGACATCGTCGGCGAACACACCGTGCAGTTCGCCGCGGCCGGCGAGCGGCTGGAACTGATCCACCGCGCCAGCAACCGCGACATCTTCGCGCGCGGCGCGCTCGAAGCGGCGCTGCGCGTCGCCCACCAGGCGCCGGGGCGCTACGGGCTGGCGGAGCTGATGTTTCCGAATCTCTGAACGGGGTTGCGGGCGGTAGCGACGCGGCAAAGCGGCAAAGCGGCAAAGGCAAAGCGGCAAAGCAAATCCCCCTCGATCCCCCTTTTTCAAAGGGGGAAGAACAGCGGGGCTGTCGCTGTTTTTGGCTTACTCCGCCCATTGAAACGGCGCTGCATCCGTCAATTCGCAGGACCAGGAGTGCCTGTCCGAAGCGATATTCCTAGCTGTTTGCCGCCTCCCCAAGACGCCTCCCCCCCTTTGAAAAAGGGGGGCAGGGGGGATTTGCTCCTAAGCTCCCCCGACCCGAATCCCCAACCAAACCCCCGCCAAACCTGAAGCGCCGCCCCGCCCAAACACCCGAATTGCCGCCTGCGGCCACATTGAGGCTGGCGCCGGAGGCCCATCGCCGCTAGAATTCCGGCTCGCCTGAATCCCGCACGCCGGACCGGTCCCGCACCGCGTCCGTGTTTTGCTGCAAGTCGGTTTTGCCGATGTCGCGCACGGGATCAGATCCTTTGGCAGCCAAGGCGATCCCCCCGTGACCCAACCCGCAATCCTCGCACTCGAAGACGGCACCGTGTTCGAGGGCGTTTCCGTAGGCGCGCCCGGCCTCAGCGTCGGCGAAGTCGTATTCAACACCGCGATCACCGGCTACCAGGAAATCCTCACGGATCCCTCCTACGCCCGTCAGCTGGTCACGCTGACCTACCCGCACGTCGGCAACACCGGCATCACCGCGCAGGACGACGAAGCGCATCAGGTATGGGCTTCGGGCCTGATCGTGCGCGACGTGCCGCGCCGCCCCAGCAACTGGCGCAGCACCATCGCGCTGCCGCAGTGGCTGGCCGAGCGCGGCGTGGTCGCGATCTCCGACATCGACACCCGCAAGCTGACCCGTCTGCTGCGCGACACCGGCGCGCAGAACGGCGCGCTGATGGCCGGCGAGATCGATGTCGCCAAGGCGATCGAAGCCGCGCGCAAGTTCCCCGGCCTGAAGGGTATGGACCTGGCCAAGGAAGTCTGCACGCGCGAACGCTACGAGTGGACGCAAGGTCAGCTCGACCTCGACCGCAACGCATTCGTGACGGCGGAATCGCGCTTCCATGTCGTCGCCTACGACTTCGGCGTCAAGCTCAACATCCTGCGCATGCTCGCCGAGCGCGGCTGCCGCGTAACGGTGGTGCCGGCGCAGACCTCGGCCGCCGAGGTGCTGGCGCTCAAGCCCGACGGCGTGTTCCTGTCCAACGGCCCCGGCGATCCGGAGCCCTGCGATTACGCGATCGCGGCGATCAAGGAATTCATCGCGCAAAAGATCCCGACCTTCGGCATCTGCCTCGGGCATCAGCTGCTCGGCCTCGCCTCCGGCGCGAAGACCCTGAAGATGAAGTTCGGCCATCACGGCGCGAACCATCCGGTCCAGGATCTCGACAGCGGCCGGGTGATGATCACCTCGCAGAACCATGGCTTCGCGGTCGATGAAGCCAGCCTGCCGGCCAACGTGCGGGTAACCCACCGCTCGCTGTTCGACGGCAGCAACCAGGGCATCGCCCTGACCGACGCGCCGGCTTTCAGCTTCCAGGGCCACCCGGAAGCGAGCCCGGGCCCGCACGATGTGTCGCCGTTGTTCGACCGGTTCGTGGTGTCGATGGAACAGGCCAAGGCCGCCTGATGAGCGCGGCGCCGGCCACGCCGACGCGTCGACGCCGCTGGCGTTCGCGCGCATTGGCGTTGCTGGCGGTGCTCGGCGCGTACCCCGCGTTCGTGATGATCGCGGTCTACACGCAATGGTTCGCCGCCGATCTTCCCGGCGGACGCAACGGCCCGGCCGATGCGTACCGTCACAGCCTGGCCAGCGCGATCGTCGCCTACACCCTGTCGCCGCGTTGCGTGGACTGGGTGACCGCGGTGATGGAGCGGGGCGGACAAGGCAACGCCAGCCGGGCGATGGACGCCCACAACAACCGCATCGGCGCGCGTCTCGGCGCCGCCGCTGAAAACTGGACCGCGATGCAGCGCGAAGTTCGCGCCGCGGTCGACCACGGAGCGATCGATGCGCGATCGCCCGAGCAAATCACCTGGCTCGCTCGCGAAGCGTGGCAGGACCGACTTTACTGAGGACGACATGCCCAAGCGTACCGACATCAAAACCGTCCTGATCATCGGCGCCGGCCCGATCGTGATCGGCCAGGCCTGCGAGTTCGACTACTCCGGCGCGCAAGCCTGCAAGGCGCTGCGCGACGAGGGCTACCGCGTGGTCCTGGTCAATTCGAATCCGGCCACGATCATGACCGACCCGAACATGGCCGACGCGGTCTACATCGAGCCGATCAACTGGCAGACGGTCGAGAAGATCATCGCCAAGGAAAAGCCCGACGCGCTACTGCCGACCATGGGCGGCCAGACCGCGCTGAACTGCGCGCTCGACCTGGCCGACAACGGCGTGCTGGAGAAATACAACGTCGAGCTGATCGGCGCCAAGCGCGACGCGATCCGCATGGCCGAAGACCGCGAGCTGTTCCGCGTGGCGATGAAGGAGATCGGCCTGGAATGCCCGAAGGCCGAAGTCGCGCGCACGCTGGAAGAAGCGATCGACATCCAGACCCGCGTCGGCTACCCGACCATCATCCGCCCCAGCTTCACCCTCGGCGGCAGCGGCGGCGGCATCGCCTACAACCGCGAAGAGCTGATCGAGATCGTCACCCGCGGCCTGGAGCTGTCGCCGACCACCGAAGTGCTGGTCGAGGAATCGGTGCTGGGCTGGAAGGAATTCGAGATGGAAGTGGTCCGCGACACCGCGGACAACTGCATCATCGTGTGCTCGATCGAGAACTTCGACGCGATGGGCGTGCACACCGGCGACTCGATCACCGTCGCCCCGGCGCAGACCCTCACCGACAAGGAATACCAGCGCCTGCGCGACGCCTCGATCGCGGTGTTGCGCAAGATCGGCGTCGACACCGGCGGCTCCAACGTGCAGTTCGGCATCAACGCCCAGAACGGCCGGGTGGTGGTGATCGAAATGAACCCGCGCGTGTCGCGCTCCTCGGCGCTGGCGTCGAAGGCGACCGGTTTCCCGATCGCCAAGATCGCCGCCAAGCTCGCGGTCGGCTACACCCTCGACGAACTGCGCAACGAAATCACCGGCGGCGCGACCCCGGCCTCGTTCGAGCCGAGCATCGACTACGTCGTCACCAAGATCCCGCGCTTCGCGTTCGAGAAGTTCCCGCAGGCCGACGCGCGCCTGACCACGCAGATGAAGTCGGTCGGCGAAGTCATGGCGATGGGCCGCACCTTCCAGGAATCGCTGCAGAAGGCGCTGCGCGGGCTGGAAACCGGCAAGGTCGGCCTGGATCCGACCGGCCTGGATCTGAGCAACGAACTCGACATGGTCAAGTTGCGTCGCGAGCTCAAGGAGCCCGGCCCGGAGCGCATGTTCCACATCGGCGATGCGTTCCGCGCCGGCATGAGCGTCGAGGACGTGCACGCGCTGTCGTTCGTCGATCCGTGGTTCCTGGACCAGATCGAGGAACTGATCGCGACCGAAGGCGAGGTCGCCGACGCCGGCCTGGGCGCGCTCGACAAGCCGCGCATGCGCGCGCTCAAGCGCATGGGCTTCTCCGATGCGCGCATCGCCCAGCTCACCGGCACCGACGAAACCGCGGTGCGCACCCTGCGCCGCGCGTTCGGCGTGCGCCCGGTGTACAAGCGCGTGGACTCCTGCGCGGCCGAGTTCGCCACCACCACCGCGTACATGTATTCGACCTACGAGGACGAGTGCGAAGCCAATCCGAGCAACCGCGACAAGATCATCGTGCTCGGCGGCGGCCCCAACCGCATCGGCCAGGGCATCGAGTTCGACTACTGCTGCGTGCATGCCGCGCTCGCCCTGCGCGAGGACGGCTATGAAACCATCATGGTCAACTGCAATCCGGAAACCGTGTCGACCGACTACGACACCTCCGATCGCCTGTACTTCGAACCGCTGACGCTGGAAGACGTGCTGGAAATCGCCGACCTCGAAAAGCCCAAGGGCGTGATCGTGCAGTACGGCGGCCAGACCCCGCTCAAGCTCGCGCGCGCGCTGGAGGCCAACGGCGTGCCGATCATCGGCACCTCGCCCGACAGCATCGATCTGGCTGAAGACCGCGAGCGCTTCCAGAAGCTCGTGCAGGATCTGGGCCTGGCCCAGCCGATCAACCGCACCGCGCGCAACCCCGACGAAGCGCTGATGTTGGCCAACCAGATCGGTTATCCGATGGTGGTGCGTCCGAGCTACGTGCTCGGCGGCCGGGCGATGGAAATCGTCTATTCCGACGCCGATCTCACCCGTTACATCCGCGATGCGGTCAAGGTGTCGAACGATTCGCCGGTGCTGCTCGACCGCTTCCTCGACAACGCGGTCGAGGTCGACGTCGACATCATCGCCGACCGCGAAGGCCGGGTCCTGATCGGCGGCGTGATGGAGCACATCGAAGAAGCCGGCGTGCATTCGGGCGACTCCTCGTGCTCGCTGCCGCCGTACTCGCTCAGCGCCGGCACCCAGGAAAAACTGCGCGAGCAGGTCGTGGCGCTGGCCAAGGCGCTCAAGGTGGTCGGGCTGATGAACACCCAGTTCGCGATCCAGACCGATGCGCAGGGCAACGACACGATCTTCCTGATCGAAGTGAACCCGCGCGCCTCGCGCACGGTGCCGTTCGTGTCCAAGGCCACCGGCATGGCGCTGGCGAAGATCGCCGCGCGTTGCATGGTCGGCCAGACCCTGGCCTCGCAGGGCGCGCTGGAAGAAATCGTGCCGGACTACTACTCGGTCAAGGAAGCGATCTTCCCGTTCGCCAAGTTCCAGGGCGTCGACCCGATCCTCGGGCCGGAGATGCGTTCCACCGGCGAAGTGATGGGCGTGGGCAAGAACTTCGGCGCGGCGATGGCGCGCGCGCAGGAAGCCGGCGGCATCAAGGCGCCGCCGGTCGGCAAGGTGTTCGTCTCGGTCCGCGACCCGGACAAGCTGCGCGTGCTGCCGGTGGCGCAGGAACTGCTGCGCCGCGGCTACAGCCTGGTCGCGACCAGCGGCACCCAGGCGTTCTTCGCCGAACACGGCGTGGTTTGCGAATCGGTCAACAAGGTCACCGAAGGCCGCCCGCACATCGTCGACCTGATCAAGAACGGCGAGATCGTCTACATCATCAACACCACCGAAGGCCGCCAGGCGATCTCGGATTCGTTCTCGATCCGTCGCGAGGCGCTGCAGCAGCGGGTGACGTACTCGACCACGGTGTCGGGCGCGCGCGCGCTGGTGGGCTCGCTGGACTATCGCGGTAAGGGCCCGGTGTGGTCGTTGCAGGAGCTGCATGCGCAGATCGGCGCGGCGTAAGGCGCTACGCGCGCGCTCAGACCGTCATTTGCGCGTTCGCGTGAATGACGGACTTGGGGTGTCGCGCTGAAGTCTCTGGATCCCCGCCTTCGCGGGGATGACGGCCTTGGTTCGCCGGGGATGACGACCTTGGATAGACGCGGTTGTGGCATTCCATAACCGTTTCCACTGCGGCATGGACCGGCTCTGCAAGTCAACTTGCCGCGTCCCTCCCAGATCGTCATTCCCGCGAAGGCGGGAATCCAGAGACTTCAGCGAGTCCTCTCCAGGACGTCATTCCCGCGAAGGCGGGAATCCAGAGACTTCAGCGAGTCCTCTCCAGGACGTCATTCCCGCGAACGCGGGAATCCAGTGACTTTCGTGCGAGAACGCTTGAAGTCGCTGGATGTTCGGCTCCGCCGACGAGAAGCAGAGCCCGCGTTCGCGGGTAATGACGGTCTGAAAGATGACTCTAAAGTCTCTGGATCCCCGCCTTCGCGGGGATGACGTTCTGAAAGAGTGGGTTGGTTTTCAGCGATGTCTTGACATCCGCCCGAATCCCAGCGCCCAACCCGGCCCCATCCCCCTGGGATGCCTTCCGCCCAGGTTCCCGGCACAATGGGGCCAACCCAGCATTCAACATGCCGGCGTCCGGCCGAAAAGGACGCGTTACCGAGGAAGCAAGGAATGAGACCACCCATCACGGCCCAGGGCGCGCAGCGTTTGCGCGCGGAGCTGGAAGAACTCAAGTCGGTCAAGCGGCCGGCGGTGATCAACGCGATCGCCGAAGCGCGCGCCCACGGCGATCTCAAGGAGAACGCCGAGTACCACGCCGCGCGCGAGCAGCAGGGCTTCATCGAAGGCCGGATCAAGCAGCTCGAAGCCGAACTGTCGCACGCCCAGGTCATCGACATCAGCACGCTCAACGCCGGCTCCAAGGTCGTGTTCGGCGCCACCGTCGAGCTGATCGACGTGGATTCCGAGGAGGAGCGCAAGTACCAGATCGTCGGCGACCTGGAAGCCGACATCAAACTCGGCCTGATCGCGATCTCCTCGCCGGTCGCGCGCGCGCTGATCGGCAAGAACGAGGGCGACAGCGTCGTCATCGACGCGCCGGGCGGCACCCACGAGTATGAAATCGTCGGCGTCAGCTACAACGCCGGATGAGCAGCCGGCGCGCGCGCATGAGCCGCCAGCCATGAACAGCGTCACCGTGCTGTTGCCCGAGCGCGCGCGTTTCGGCGGCCAGCGTCTGGGCGAAGCGTTCGGGCTGCGGCTCGGTCGCGCCGACCGCAGCGTCGAGGCGGCCGATCAGGCCGCGCGCGTGTTCGACATCCTGCCGCGCGGCTGGCCGATCGCGGCGGTGTCGCGGCAGCGCGATGTCGGCGACGCCGCCTACGGCGCGTGGTTGCGCGCCGACCCGGCCTATGTGCGGCCCGACATCAACGGCGCGCGCCTGCTCGCCTACGGTCAGGCCTTGTCGTTAAGCGAACGCGACAGCGCCGCGTTGCTGCCGGCGCTGCGGCCCTTGTTCGGCGACGCCGGTTTCCCGATCGACGCGCCGCACCCGAGCCGCTGGTACCTCGCGCTGCCGCGCGAAAGCCGATTGCCGAAATTCGCCTCGCCCGAACAGGCGCTGGGCGAAGACATGTTCCAGCACCTGCCGGGCATGGAAAACGAAGGCAGCGAAGGCCGCCGCTGGCGTTCGCTGCTCAGCGAAGCGCAGATCGTCCTGCACAACCATCCGCACAATGCCCAGCGCATCGCCGCCGGGCTGGCGCCGATCAATTCGCTGTGGTTCTGGGGCGGCGGCGTGCTGCCCGATCATGTGCGCACGACGTATCAGCAGGTCTACAGCGACGACGAAGGGCTGACCGCGTTCGGTACACAGGCCGGCATCGCCGCCATGGCGTTGCCGCCGCAGTGGCCGGCGGGCGAGGGCGAGCGTCTGTTCGACCTGCGCGGCGCGCGCGACCTGGCGGTGGTGCAGCGCGATTGGCTCGAGCCGATCGCGCGCGCGCTCGATGCGCGAACGCTGGATCGCGCGGTGCTCGCCTTCGCCGACGGCGAACGATTCGAACTGGCGCGTTCGCAGCGCTGGCGCTTCTGGCGCAAATCGCTGCGCTCGCTGCAAGTTTGAGCACGCCATGAGTCTGTTGCACCTCGTCTCATCGGCGTCGCGCAGGCCGAGCGCACGCCACTTGCGCCCGGGTGGACGCCGATGAAGCCGGTCGCGCGCCTGCGCCGCCGCGAAGTGGCTGATGCCGGGCTGTGGCCGGATTCGGTCCCGCCGCTGCTGCGCCGGGTCTACGCCGCGCGCGGCGCGAACTGCGTCGAGCAGGCGCAACCGCGGCTGGCGCAGTTGTTGCCGCCCGACGGCATGCTCGGGCTGGACGCCGCCACCGAATTGCTCGCCGAGGCGATCTCCGCCGATCGCCACATCGTGGTGGTCGGCGATTTCGATTGCGACGGCGCCACCGCCTGCGCGGTCGGCGTGCGCGGTCTGCGCCTGCTCGGCGCCAGGCGGGTGTCGCATGCGGTGCCCAACCGGATGGTGCATGGCTACGGCCTGTCGCCGGCGCTGGTGGAGGAATTGGCGGGGCTGCAACCAGAGCTTTTGGTCACCGTCGATCACGGCATCGCCTGTCACGCCGGCATCGCCGCGGCGCGCGCGCGCGGCTGGAAAGTGCTGGTCACCGATCACCATCTGCCCGGCGAACACCTGCCGCCGGCCGATGCGATCGTCGATCCGAATCAACCCGGCGACACCTTCCCGAGCAAGATGCTCGCCGGCGTCGGGGTCATGTTCTACGTGCTGCTGGCCTTGCGCCGGCGGCTGCGCGAGGCCGGCGCGTTCGGCGCGGACAGCGTGCCGGACCTGAGCGTCCTACTCGATCTGGTCGCGGTCGGCACCGTCGCCGACCTGGTGCCGCTGGACGCCAACAACCGCGCGCTGGTCGCCGCGGGCCTGCGTCGTCTGCGCGCGGGGCAGGGCGGCGCCGGGCTGCGTGCATTGATCGAAGTCTCGCAGCGCGATTACCGGCGATTGACCGCGGCCGATATCGGCTATGCGGTCGCGCCGCGTCTCAACGCCGCCGGGCGGCTGGAGGACATGGCGCTCGGCATCGAATGCCTGCTGACCGAGAACGTCGCGCAGGCGCGCGATATCGCCTCCACCCTCAACGAGATCAACGCCGAGCGCCGCGCCGTGCAGCAGCAGATGACCGACGAAGCGCAGGCCGCGTTCGCGCGGGTGTCGATCGACACGCAGGCCGCGCCGATGGCGTTGTGTCTGTTCGACGACGACTGGCATCCCGGCGTGGTCGGCCTGGTCGCATCGAAAATGAAGGAACGCCTGCATCGGCCGGTGATCGCGTTCGCCCCGGCCGAACCCGGCAGCCGCCAGTTGCGCGGCTCGGCGCGTTCGATTCCCGGGTTTCATATCCGCGATGCGCTGGCCGACGTCGCCGCGCGTCATCCCGACCTGATCGAACGCTTCGGCGGCCACGCCATGGCCGCCGGTCTGTCGTTGCGCCTGGATGCATTCGACGCCTTCCGCGATGCGTTCGAACACTGCGCGCGGCTCGCGCTGACCCCGGAACTGCTGCAGGCCGACGTGCTCAGCGACGGCGAACTGCACGCGGCCGAGTTCGATCGCGCGCATGCCGAGTCGCTGCGCGACGGCGGGCCGTGGGGTCAGGGTTTCGCCGAACCGCAGTTCGACGGCGAGTTCGAAGTGCTGTCCTGGCGCGTGGTCGGCGAACGCCATCTCAAGCTGGAACTGGGCCGCGACGGCCTGCGCCTCAACGCGATCGAGTTCGGCGGCTGGGACGGCAACACGCCGCCGCCGTGGGTGCGCATCGCCTATCGCCTGGAGCCCGACGATTATCGCGGCGGCACGGCGGTGCAACTGGTGGTCACGCACCGCGAGGCGCTGTAGGCGAGTTTCGGTGAGGGCGCCTCGATGCGCGCTCATCGGTGCGCGCGCGGATAGCGCTGCGCGATTGAATGCGCGGATTTGCGACCTGGGTCGGTTTTAACCGGCGCCATGGGCTCCGGCGTGGCCGAATGCGCGCGCTTTATGCGTTGGTTTGGGCGATTTCGTCGTGCCGCGCAGCGTGGCACGCCCTCAACCCAAGGAGAGCGGGACGATGTCCGATCCGAAGCCAAACGTGCCCAAAACCTCGATTTTCGACAGCATCGGCGGTGCCTTCAATCGATGGACGACACGGTTCGAAGCGAGCGCGCGCGATCCCGATTCGGTGCTCAGTTCGTTCGTCCGTCACCATCGCGACGACGGCAATCAGTTCGAACCCGGGCACGGTGTCGAACGCAATAACGCCGCGCCGCTGGCGACGCCTTCCACCGCGCCGGGCGCCGCGGCGCCGCGTGCGGCGATGCCGTCGACGGTTCCGCCGATCGTGCCGTCTTTCGCGCCACGCACGTATCCGCGCGTGGGCAATCCCTTCGACGAGTCCTACACCGCGCCCGAACGCGATGCGCCTGTCGCCGCGCCCTCGACGACCCGCGATGCCGCGCCCGATCCGCGCCCGGCGTCCACCGCCTCGAAGGGATTCGCCATGGACGGCGTGAACGCGGTGTTTCCGCGCCACGACATCGCGCCGCCGGTCGCGTCGTCCTCGTCGTCGGCGCCGCCGCGCGCGGCGAGCCTGGACCCCACCGTCGCCGCCGCGATCATGCGCGACGGCTACGCCGACCGCAGCGAAGCCGACCTGAGCGGCTGGAAACGCGTCGGCGACGCCGAACTCAAGGCGCACGGGCTGGACCCGAAGGGGTTCCACGACACCGCCAGCGGCCTGCGCGCCGATCTGTACCGCAAGGACGATCAGTTCGTGCTGAATTTCCGCGGCACCGACAAGGCCAGCGACTGGATCACCAACTTCGGCCAGGGCGGCGGCTTCGGCAGCGCGCAGTACGACGGCGCGGTGCAGTTGACCCAGCAGGTGCAACAGGCCTTGCCCGACGGTCTGCACGCGGTGGTCGGCCATTCCAAGGGCGGCGGCCAGGCTTATCTGGCCGCGCAGGTGTGCGACGTGGAGTGCGTGGTCGCCAATCCGGCGTGGCCGAACCGCGCCACCTTGCTCAAGCACGGCCTCGCCGCCGACCAACTCGAGCACGGTCCGGCGACGACCGAACTTGTGATTAAGGGCGAGCCGCTGCACGGTCTGCAGTCGCTGGGCTTCGCGTCGCTGGTGCGGCCGCACGGCGCCAAGATCGAACTGGACGGGCCGCCGTTCGCGCCCGCGCCGCATCCGGTCCTGAGCCGGCACGTGCGCGGACTGGAGCAGGATTTCGATCAGGCCGAACTGATCCTCAAGGGCATGGATTTCGGCGGCCACCAACTGGCCCAGCACGGCATGCAGTCGGTCGCCGACGCGACGGTCGATCGTCGTGCCGACGAGTTGGCGGAACTGGCGCGGTCGAAAGGCCTCAAGCAAGTCGATCACATCGTCAAGGCCGACGGCCCGGACGGCGGCGGTTTCCTGGTGCAGGGCGAGTTGAACAATCCGGCGGCGTTGCGGGTGAAGTTCACCGGCCCGGTGCCGGACGCGAGTGGCGCGACCGAGATGATGAGCCGGGTCAATCGCGAGATCGCGCCGGCCCCCGCGCACAATGGGCAGGAAGCGGAACTGACGGCGACGCGGGCGGCACGGCCGTCCGGGCTGTAGCGTTCGCCGGCGTGGGCGGCGTGCATCGATGGACTCGGTGCGCGCTCGCCAAGGCCCGTATGCGCCGCGCGCTTGCGTACACCGCACGCCGCCGCTAGCGTGTGGCCGGTCCGCGCTGCGCGCGCCTAGCACCGAAGATCGCCATGACCTCACGCCGCCGTTTCCTGCAAAGCTCCGTGCTGGCGGCGTCCGCCGCGGCCCTGCCGTCGTTGGCCGCGCCCGCGGACGACGCGGCGCGAGGCGAAATCAAGGGCGCGGGTAACGCGCCCGGAGCGATCAAGGGCGCGCGCGTGGTTTCGACCTGGGACTTCGGCGTCGGCGCCAACCAGGCCGCCTGGCCGGTGCTCGCGGCCGGCGGTTCCGCGCTCGACGCGGTCGAGGCCGGCGCGCGCTGGGCCGAGGCCGATCTGTGCAACAGCACGGTCGGGCGCTGCGGCAATCCCGATCGCGACGGTGTGCTGACCCTGGACGCGAGCATCATGGACGGCGACGGCCGCTGCGGCGCGGTCGCCGCGCTGGAGGACATCGCCCATCCGATCGGCGTCGCGCGCCGGGTCATGGAACGCACCCCGCACGTGTTGCTGGTCGGCGCGGGCGCGCAGCAGTTCGCGATCGAGCAGGGCTTTCCTAAAGAACCGCTGTTGACCGACAAGGCGCGCGCGGCGTGGAGCGAGTGGCGCAAGACTTCCAACTACCAGCCGCAGATCAACGCCGAGCGTCTGGATAACGCCAAGCCCGGCGACAAATCCAATCACGACACCCTGGGCATGCTCGCCATCGACGCCAGCGGCAAACTCGCCGGCGCCTGCACCACCAGCGGCATGGCCTGGAAACTGCACGGCCGGGTCGGCGACAGCCCGATCATCGGCGCCGGCCTATATGTCGACAACGAAGTCGGCGCCGCCACCGCCTCGGGCGTCGGCGAAGAAATGCTGCGCAACGCCGCGAGCTTCCTGGTGGTCGAACTGATGCGTCAGGGCCGCAGCCCCGATGAAGCCTGCCGCGAGGCGATCGACCGCGTGGTGCGTAAGCGCCCGCAGGCGAGCAAGACCTTGCAGGTGTGCTTCCTCGCGATCAACAAGCACGGCGAAGTCGGCGCGCATGCGCTGCATCGCGGCTTCGTCTACGCGGTGTGCGATGCGGGCAAGCGCGACGCGCTGCTCGAGTCGCGCTCGGTCTATACGACGCAGCAGACGTGAGCGCGGCGATGCGCGCGCGGACGCTGGAAATATCGGCCAATTCGCTGGGCTCGGCGCTGGCCGCGCAGGCCGGCGGCGCCGATCGGGTCGAACTGTGCGAAAACCTGGGCGAGGGCGGCACCACGCCGTCCTACGGCAGCATCGCGGTCGCGCGCGATCGCCTGCGCATCGCGCTGTACGTGTTGATTCGGCCGCGCGCGGGCGATTTTCTCTATGACGAATCCGAATGCGCGGTGATGCGCGCGGACATCGAAAACTGCGTGAGGCTGGGCTGCGACGGGGTCGTGATCGGCGCCCTGGATGCGCGCGGCGATATCGATACCGCGCTGTGCCGCGATCTGGTCGCGGCGGCCGGCCCGCTCGGCGTGACCTTTCATCGCGCCTTCGATGCCGCGCGCGATCAGTCGGCCGCGCTGGAAGCCGCGATCGGCCTGGGCTGCGAACGCATCCTGACCTCCGGCGGCGCCGACGACGCCTGGAGCGGCGCCGATCGCATCGCCGCGCTGGCCGAACAGGCCGGCGACCGCATCGCGTTGATGGCCGGCGCTGGGGTGACCGCACAGAACATCGTTGCGCTCGCCCGGCGCGCGAACGTGCATGAACTGCATGCGTCGGCGAAAGCGCCACGACAATCGGCGATGACCTATCGCAACGAGACCTTGGCCGGCTTGTCGCCGGATTGGGTGCAAAGCGATGCGCAACGGGTGGCCGAGCTGGTGGCGGCCTTGCGCGGCCGATAGCGGCTGGGTTGCGCAGGGCCAGGGGCGACGATGGGCTACGAATACGACGCGATCGCGAATGATGTCGACGACTATCGGCGTCGTCGCGACACGCTGCCGCTCGAACTAGAATCGTTGCCGACATTCAGTCGCAGTGTCGGTGCCCGCGAAATCTGGCTCAGCGAACCGGGCCGGCCCGAGGGCGGCTGGGAGGAAGTGCAGTTGGTGTTCGGTCACGACCGCGTTCGTCTGACCTGCATGACCGCGTTGAGCACCGCGGTACGCAACGATTTGCGCGTCGTGCTGGCATTGATCGGCGGTACGGGTGGTGCGCGTTACGTCGACGACGACGGCGAGTCGGCTTCGTTCTGAGTACGGGCCGCATCGCAATGCGTTACACCCTGCCAGATGCTGGATCAAATGGCGGAACGTGAGCGGGCGGTTTTCATCGTGAGCGTGTCGCCGCGATCGATGGTTTGTCTTGTCTTTGCGCGCAACCGTCGATCCTGTCACGCGACCGTCCTTTGATCCCATTGCGATCGGCGAAGTGAACCTCGTCGCGCTTACGCAACGTGATGAGCGTCTTGAGCGTTTCTCGCGGGGGTCGACGGCCCTGTCATGCCCGAGACCAATCGCGTGCGCCGAGCGTGAAACGACAGGACGTGCTGAATTCAGCCGCACTCGCGCATCGTCAACACTGCGATTCGAAAAATAAAAATTCATGTTCGTTCGATGATCGGACGTGGATCACGCCGACAATCGGCCTGCGCTCGCGCAACCGAACACCCGATGTTGCCGTGAGTCGACGTCGCTGCTAATCGTGCAATCGCGGCGTTCGAATACATGCGCGCAGCCTGCGTGCTACTGCGTCGCCCACACCGCTCAACGACGTGAAGCCCGCGCGGCCACCGCGTCGATTCCCCTGCCTGTCTCCTCTCACCGCCCTAGCGGAGCGATTGCCATGCCTATTGATCCACGTCCCGAGTCGACGCCCGACGATCATGCCGATGCAGCCGACGATGCAACCGATCCGCGCCGCCGGCGCTTTATTACGCAAGCCCTGGCGGTCGGCGCGGCCGGCGTCACCGCCGGCTGGTGGCCCGCGTTCCAGGTTGAAGCAGGCAGCACCGCTGCGGCCTGCGCCGCGCCGCCGGCGTTTCCTTCGCAGATACCGTTGTTTCAACAGGCGTACCGCAATTGGTCCGGCGAAATCCAGATCGATAATGTGTGGACGTGCTCGCCGCGCAGCGCCGAGGAGGTGGTCACGGTTGTCAATTGGGCGCGGCAGCACGGTTACCGCGTGCGTCCGCGCGGCATGACCCACAACTGGTCGCCGTTGAATCTGTCGCCGGATCAGACCTGCGACGATCGCATCGTGCTGATCGATACCGTCACGCATCTGACCCGCGTGGAGATCGATCGCAATGCGCAGCCGGCGCGGGTCAAGGCGCAGGCCGGCGTGCTGATGCAGGACTTGCTCGCGCGCATGGAAGAGGTCGGCCTGGGCTGGGCGCATGTGCCGGCGCCGGGCGATCTCACCTTGGGCGGCGTGCTCGCGATCGATGCGCATGGCACCGCCGTTCCCGCGCTCGGCGAAACCCGGGCGACAGGGCAAAGCTACGGGTCGTTGAGCAATCTGGTGCTGTCGTTGACCGCGGTGGTGTGGAACCCGGCGCAGAGCGCCTATGTGCTGCGCACGTTCCGTCGCGACGAAGCCGACTGCGCCGCGTTCCTGGCCCATCTGGGGCGCGCGCTGATCGTCGAGGCGACCTTGCAGGCGGGGCCGAACCAGCGCCTGCGTTGCCAGAGCAACGTCAATATTCCCGCGAGCGAGTTGTTCGCCGCGCCGGGATCGCCGGGCCGCACCTTGGCGAGTTTTCTCGACAAATCCGGACGCGTGGAAACCATCCATTTCCCGTTCACGAAAAACCCCTGGCTGAAAGTGTGGACGCTCACGCCGAGCTTGCCGCCGATGGTTCGCGAAGCCACCGCGCCGTTCAATTACCCGTTCTCCGACAGCATCCCGCCGGAACTCACCGACTTCATCCGCGACATCAATCTGGGCGATGTCAGCCGCACGCCGGCATTGGGCGCGTTGCAATACACCCTGGTCAGCACCGGCCTGCTGTTCACCGCGAGCTTCGATCTGTGGGGTTGGTCGCGCAATCTGATGCTGTACGTGAAGCCGACCACGCTGCGGGTCACCGCGAACGGTTACGCGGTGATCACCTCGCGCGCCAACGTGCAACGCGTAGTGCATGAGTTCGTGACGTTCTACCAGGCGCGCGCCGACGCCTACCGCGCGCAGGGGAAATTTCCGGTCAACGGGCCGGTGGAAATTCGCGTCACCGGCTTGGACCGCGCCGACGAAGTCGCGATGCCCAACGCGGTGGAGCCGCTGTTGTCGGCGGTGCGGCCGGTGCGCGACCGGCCCGACTGGGACTGCGCGGTGTGGCTGGACCTGCTGACCCTGCCGGGCACGCCCGAGGCCGAGCCGTTCTATCGCGAAGTCGAGCAATGGGTGTTCGCGCAGTTCTCCGGCAGCTATGCGTTGGCGCGGGTGGAGTGGAGCAAGGGTTGGGGTTACGACGCCAGCGGTGCGTGGAGCGATGCGGCGGTGATCGGGCAGACGATCCCGCAGTCGCTGCGGCATGGGCAGGCGGCGGGGGCGGGGTGGGATGCGGCGGTGGCGATTCTCAATGGTTACGATCCGGCGCGGGTGTTCGCTTCGCCGTTGTTGGATCGGCTGATGCCTTGACCGGGTTTTGTTGCGAAGGCATCGGCGTTTGCGCCGGTGTCTTTGCCGCATCGATGCGAGGTTGGGGCGGGGGAGGGAAGGGCGCGAAACGTCCGATCGAATGGCGTCGGGGCTGAAGCTCCCTCCCACGGACCTCTCGACCTCGACCTGCCCACCGATCCGTCGTGATCGCGAACGGGCGGGTCGTTGCTGGGAGAGGACTCAGCCCCGAAGGCTTGGCAGACAAATGACTCGAACACGAATGCCTTTGCAGACACAGGACTCGGCCAGGAGGTTTTTGTGGGAGGGAGCTTCAGCCCCGACGCTCTCGTCTCCGATCGCCATGCCCTTGGTTGCATGCAATCGCAACAGCGACCGAGCCACGCCCCACATCCCGCTGCCCAACGCCGGCAGCATGCTGCGCCGCACTCACGAACCGGCGATGCATCACGAATCCGCCCAGCCCGCACCCGATCGCACACGTCGCGCAAGCGGCCCGACCCCAGCCCCGGTCCCGACGCCAGATTCGGCAAAACAACCACTTAGCGATCCTTTCCAGCGTCCGCACGCTTCCGGCCCGGTCCGGCCCATCGGCTAGCACAGCTTCATTGCTGCGCCGCGTCATGCATCGGCCCCCCTGCTGTGGTTAATTTAGATCGATCCAATTTGGGGATTGGATGTGCCAGGGCTGCTCTAGAAGGCAGTCCTGGCGTTGCGACTTAGATCGAGTGAAAAGAATTCAGGGGCCAAGGACAGGTCGCTCGCAATCACTACCAAAGGGGAGCACCGCCAGATGAGCCATTCCACCCTGCGACGCAGCGCGCTGACCTGCGCCTTGCTGTCGGTCCTGTTCGCGCCGCTGGCGCAGGCGGCCGATGCGTCGGCCGATCAGCCCCAGGCCGAACAGCCCCGGACCGAGCCGGCGCCGTCGGCCGACCGAGCCGCCGCCACGCGCACGCCGACCGAGATCGACAAAGTCACCGTCACCGGTTCGCGCATCAAGCGCGCCGAGATCGAAGGCCCGGCGCCGGTGTTCACCATCACCGCCGCGCAGATCGAAAAGGAAGGCTTCAACACCGTCTACGACGCGCTGACCACGCTGACCGAGGCGATGGGCACGGTCGAATCGGACATCGCCTGGGGCCAGCACACGGTCAACGCCAGCCCGCTCAATCTGCGCAACATGGGCCCGGGCCGCAGCCTGCTGCTGATCAACGGCCGCCGCGTGGTCGATTACCCGCTGCCGTACCAGGGCAAGAGCAACTTCGCCAATTTCAACAACATCCCGACCGCGATCGTCGAGCGGATCGAAGTGCTGGCCAGCGGCGCTTCGGCGATCTACGGCTCCGACGCGGTCGCCGGCGTGATCAACGTCATTCTCAAGAAAGAATTTCAGGGCGATCAGGTCAAGATCCGCGGCGGCACCTCGACCCGCGGCGGCCGCGATGCGATGGACCTGTCCTGGGCCGGCGGCCGCAGCGGCGACAACTGGTCGGTGACCTACGCGCTGCAGTACTTCAAGCGCGAGGCGCTGCCGGCGGGTGAACGTCCGTTCATGGATTCGGATTTCGACGCGCCGCCGCGCTCGCTCAATCCGCAGGACCGCACCACCGGCATCCTGCCGTCGACCGGCATCCGCATGCTCAACGCCGACACCGGCATGCGCCTGGCGCCGCCGCCGGGCGCCTGCGACCAGTTCGGCGGCGAGTTCTTCCTGCAGAACCGCCGCACCTACAACCGCAACAGCAACGCCATCAACAACACCGGCTGGCAGTGCGGGCAGAGCGCGGTGTTCCAGCACTGGACCTTGCGCAACGGCAGCGAAGACCGCTCCGGCTATGTGTACGCCAATTACGATTTCGAAAACGGCATGCAGGGCTGGGCGACCCTGGGCGTGTGGAGCTCGCGCGGCACCAACATGACCTTCATGCCGGCCTGGAGTTCGAGCGGCAGCTATTTCGACCAGGGCGTCGGCGCGAACCTGGACCTAGTGCGTTACTTCACGCCGCAGGAAATCGGCGGCGCCGAAAACGGCTACACCCGTTCGGATGAATTGTCCTGGGACGCGTCGGCCGGACTGCGCGGCAAGTTCGGCGATCGCTTCGACTGGGATTTCAGCATCGGTCGCGCCGAATACCGCGTCGACGAAAAATTCCCGGCGGTGCTCACGGCCGAGGCGGACCGTTTCTTCCTCGGCGCCAACCGCGACCGCGTCGACCAGGGCCGCTTGTGGAACCCGATCTCGCCGCAGGACTACGCCTCGATCACCACCCGCGGCAAGAACCGCGCCGAATCCTGGCTGACCTCGGCCAACTTCATCGTCAGCGGCGATCTGTTCGAAGGCTGGGCCGGTCCGATCGGTTTCGCCGGACAACTCGAAGCGGCCAAGCAGGGCTATCGCCTCGCGCCGGACCCGAACACGCTCGGCGACAATCGCCTCTACGAGCAGACCGCCAACATCGACCTGGGCTCGGGCTCGCGCAATCATTACGCGGCCGGCGTCGAGTTCAAGATTCCGTTGTTGAAGTCGCTGACCGCCTCGGTGGCCGGGCGATACGACAAGTACGACGCGGTTTCCGGCGATGCGGCCAGCACCTACAACGCCGGCCTGGAATGGCGGCCTTTCAGCAATCTGCTGGTGCGCGGCACCTATGCGACCAGTTTCCGCGCGCCGGACATGCATTTCGTCTACGCCACGCCGAGCACCTCGGTGTCGGACCAGACCGATTACCTCAACTGCCTGCGCGCCGGGCAACAGGGCAATTGCACCTGGGATTCGGGCTTCAAGGTCGAGGACGCGGAGATTTCGCGCCAGGGCACGCCGAACCTGAAGTACGAAACCGGCAACTCGTGGACCGCCGGTTTCGTTTGGGACATCGCCGAGGGCCTGTCGGTGTCGACCGACTATTGGCGGATCGAACTGGAAGACGAGATCGACGACATCGGCGCCGACGACGTGCTGCTCGACGAGGCTTACTGCCTGACCGGCAAGACGCCGACCGGCGAGCGCCGGATCAGCCCGCCCAGCGCCGATCGCTGCAAACTGCAGCTCAGCCGCGTCACCCGCGGCGCCGATCCCGACGGCGCCGGTCCGCTGCTGGGCCCGGTCACCGAAATCCGCACCGGGCCGATCAATCGCGCCGCGCGCAACGTCGAAGGCATCGACGCCTCGCTCAAGTACCGCTTCAGCACCGCGCGCTGGGGCGATTTCAGCGTCGGCCTGAACTACACCAACCTGCTCAAGCTGGAAACCCAGAGCGACGCCAGCGCCGAGATGGAAGACAAGCGCACCGACGAACCGCGCAGCAAGTTCCGCGGCAGCGTCAACTGGCAGCGCGACAGGTGGAACGCGACGGTGTATGCCGACCGCGTCGGCAGCGTGCCGAGCGTGCGTTTCGGCGGCTGCCGCGAATTCGCCGACGGCTACGTGCCCAGTTCGGACGATTGCGTGGACAACGACGCCGCCAGCCCGACCTTCGGCCAGAAGACCGAGAAGTACTACGGCCGGGTCGGGCCGGCGATCACCTGGAACCTGAGCGCGGGTTACCAGATCACCGACAAGGCCAAGGTCAACGTCTACGTCAGCAACGTGTTCGACGAAGTCAACGAAGACAAGGACCCGTACAAGAAGGATTTCGCCTTCATCGCCGACCGCATCTTCAGCCCGGTGGGCCGCGAGGTCGCGATCGAGTACGTGCTCGACTTCAATTGATCGATCCGCCCGCTGCGACGCTTGCCGTCGCAGCGGGCTTTCTCTCACCACTGGCAGGGCAAACGCAACGATGACTCGCAATCCGGCACGGCGCAGGCAGGACTTGGTTTCGGCGACAGGCGCGAGCGCGCGGCCGCTCGGCGCGACGCTGACGTTTGCGCTCACCCTGGCGCTGGCCGCGGTGAGCGCGCAGGCCGCCACGCCCGCGCGCGATCCGGTGCGCGAGGTCAACACCTTCATCGGCAGCAAGGACGACGGCAATACCTTTCCCGGCGCGTCGGCGCCGTTCGGCCTGATCCAGGTCAGCCCGATCGGCGATCACTACACCGGCTGGCGCTACGACGATCCGAAGATCCGCGGCTTCGGCCATTCCTTCCTGTCCGGCGCGGGTTGCTGGGAGCAGGGCGGCCAGTTGTCGGTGTTGCCGACCACCGGCGAGATCGGGCCGGGCAAGCGTTTTGACACGAAGGAGTTCAAGTCCTTCGACCAGAAAACCTATGCATCGAGCTACAGCCACGACGGCGAAGTCGGCGAGGCGGGTTACTACAAGGTGCGTTTGACCGGCGAAGCCGGCGGCGATATCGACGCCGAAGCGACGGCGTTGACTCGCGCGGCGGCCGAGCGTTACACGTTTCCGGCCGGTGCGAAGCAGGGCACGATCCTGGTCAACACCGGGCAGGCCAATGAGCGTCACATGGTGATCGGCAGCACCGTCCAGGTGGTCGGCGATCGCGCGGTCGAAGGCAGCATCACCACCAAGAGTTTCTGCGGCGGCCAGCAGTACACGACCTGGTTCCGCATGGAGTTCGACCGACCGTTCGCGAGCCACGGCACCTGGGACGAAACCGGCGGCCATCCCGGCGGCAACAACAGCATGCAGGGCGACACGCGGCCGCACGGCGCGTGGTTCACCTTCGATACGAAAAACGGCCGCGCGGTGACCGCGATCAGCGCGATCTCGCACGTCGACGCCGAAGGCGCGCGCCGCAACCTGCGCGACGAGGCGATGAAGAACGGCAAGGCGCTGAGCTTCGATGCGATGCGCACGCAGGCGCAGGCGGTTTGGCGCAAGGAACTCGATTCGGTGCGCGTCACCGGCGGCAGCGGCGACGATCGCACCGTGTTCTACACCGCGCTGTATCACTCGCTGCTGCAGCCGTTGACCGGCAGCGACAGCGACGGCCGCTATCGCGGCTACGACACCCAGATCCACAAGGCCGAGGGCTGGACCTACTACGAGTATTTCTCGCTGTGGGACACCTACCGTTCGCAGAACCAGTTGCTGGCGATGCTGCGTCCGCAGCGCGCGCGCGATATCGCCAACTCGGTGCTCAAGATCCACGAGCAAAACGGTTGGCTGCCGCGCTGGGGCTATGCGAATTTCGACAGCAACGTGATGACCGGCGACCCGGTCACGCCGTTCCTGGTCGATCTGTGGCGCTTCGGCGCGCTCGAAGGCCGCGAGCAATCGGCGTATGACGCCTTGCGCGAGAACGCCTACGGCGCGCCGCCGGCGCTGGTGCGCAGCCAGGGCCGCGCCGGCAATCCGAGTTATCTCAAGAACGGTTTCGTCCAGTACGACCGCGCGTTCCCGGCCAAGAGCATGGACGTGGACCCGCATCACGGCGGTTCGTCCACGCTCGAATACGCGCTGGCCGATTGCTCGCTGTCGCAGATGGCGCAGGCGCTGGGCCACAACGACGACGCGGCGACCTTGCGCGAACGCGGCAGCAACTGGCGCAAGGTCTGGGACAACGATGCGGTCGACGCCGAACTGGGGTTCAAGGGCTTTCCGCGTCCGCGCCTGGACGACGGCGGGTTCTATTCGGAAACCGACGGCCGCTACAGCCCGCGTTCGCATCACGGCTTCCACGAAGGCACCGCCTGGCAGTACCAGTGGCTGACCCAGCAGGACGTGCCCGGCGTGGTCGCGGCGATGGGCGGCGCGGAACGCACCGGCAAGCGTCTGGACGCGTTCTTCGCTTACGACGCATTGGTCGCCGATCCGCTCAATGCCGCGCGCAAGCAATGGGTGGTGGGACCGTACAGCTATTACAACCAGTACCGCTACAACCCCAACAACGAACCCGATCTGCACAGCCCGTGGATGTACACGCTGATCGGCCAGCCGTGGAAGACCTCGACTGTGCTGCGTTCGGCGCAGGCCTTGTTCACCAACGCGCCCAACGGCGTGACCGGCAACGACGACCTGGGCACGATGTCGGCCTGGTATCTGTTCAGTGCGATCGGCCTGTATCCGGCGGTGCCGGGCAGCGGCGAACTGCTGCTGCACACGCCGCGGTTCGAGAAGGTCGAACTGGACCTGGGGCAGGGCAAGACCTTGACGATCGAAGCGCCGGGCGCGGATGGGCGCGCATTGCAGTACGTGCAGGGCGTGAGCTTCGACGGCAAGGCGCAGGACAAGGTCTGGCTGGATTGGTCGGCGCTGCGCGATGGCGGGCGGTTGCGGTTCGATCTGGACAAGACGCCGGCGGTGGGCGGGTGGGGGACGCAGGCGCAGGCATTGCCGAAGTCGGCGTGTGCGTCGGTGCGGTGAGGCGATGACGATGGCCACGACCACCTTTGTGACTGCGACTGCTAACGCGATCCTCTCGCCGACACTGCCGAATCTCCCAGTCCGTCATTCCCGCGAACGCGGGAATCCAGCGACTTTCGTGCAGGTCGCGTCAAAGGCACTGGATTCCCGCGTTCGCGGGAATGACGGTAGGAAGTGGCGCGGCGTTCCAATCGCGAACACTTCGGACAATGCTTCGGACAAAGCCTCGGATAGCCGATGAATAGCACTGTGGTGAAGCTGCGACTTTCGAAGCTGAGACTGTCGAAGCTCCGACTGGCCGTGACCGGCCTGGTCGGAGCGGCGATCGGTTTCACACCGCTCGCCCACGCCGATGGCGGCATTGCCAGCGCCGATGCCGGAATCGGAACCGACGCAACCCAAGAACCGCGCATACCCGAACTGGTCCCACGCCCCGCGCAACTGCGCCGCGGCGACGGCGAATTCCTCCTCGACACCAGCACCACGCTCTACGCCAACAACGCCGAAGCCCGCGCGGTCGCCGCGCTGTTCCGCGACGAACTCGCCCGCGTCCAGGGCCTGGAGCTGAGCCTGCGCAGCGGCGCGCCGCGCGCACGCACGCATCAGGTCGATCCCAGCGGCTACGTGCAGTTCGTCGCCGAGCCGGTCGCGGCCGCCGCCGGTGCGAAGGCGAACGAACGCTATACGCTGGACATCACCGCCAACGGCATTCGCCTGGCCGGATCGCCCGCGGGCCTGTTCTACGGTTACCAGACGCTGCGCCAGCTGTTGCCCGCGGCATCCGGCGAGCGCGCATTGCGGGTGCCGGTGCTGAGCATCGACGACCAACCGCGCTTCGTGTACCGAGGCATGCACCTGGATGTCGGCCGCCATCTGTATCCGGTCGATTTCATCAAGCGCTATCTCGACCTGATGGCGCGCTACAAGCTCAACACCTTCCACTGGCACCTGACCGATGACCAGGGCTGGCGTATCGAGATCAAGCGCTACCCCAAGCTCACCAGTATCGGCTCAAAGCGCAAGGAAACCGTGCTCGGCCGCAACATCGATCCCTATGTCGGCGATGGCACGCCTTACGGCGGCTTCTACACCCAGGACGAAGTGCGCGACGTGGTCGCGTATGCGCGCAGCCGTCACATCACGGTGATCCCGGAGATCGAGATGCCGGGCCATTCGCTCGCGGCCTTGTCGGCGTATCCGGAACTGGGCTGCACGCCGGGGCCGTTCGAGGTCGGCACCAACTGGGGCGTGTACGACGATATCTACTGTCCGTCGGAGACGACCTTCAAGTTCCTGGAGAACGTGCTCGACGAAGTCGTCGCCCTGTTTCCCGCACCGTACCTGCACGTCGGCGGCGACGAAGCGCCGAAGACGCGCTGGAAGAGCAGCGAGCTCGCGCAGGCGGTGATGCGCCGCGAAGGGCTCAAGGACGAGCACGAGCTGCAGAGCTACTTCATCCAGCGCATGGAGAAGTTCCTGCATTCGCGCGGCAAGCGCATCATCGGCTGGGACGAAATCCTCGAAGGCGGCCTGGCGCCGGATGCGACGGTGATGTCCTGGCGCGGCGAAGCCGGCGGGATCGCGGCCGCGCGGCAGGGCCACGACGTGATCATGACCCCGACTCAGTGCTGCTATTTCGATTACGGCCAGGGTCCGGCCGAACACGAACAATGGAACCTCGGCGGCGAGCTGAGCCTGGACAAGGTCTACGCCTACGACCCGGTGCCCAAGGTGCTCGACGCCGCGCAGGCGCGGCATGTGCTCGGCGTGCAGGGCAATGTGTGGAGCGAATACCTCAAGACCCCGGCGATGGTCGAGTACATGGTGGTCCCGCGCATGCTCGCGCTGGCCGAGGTCGCGTGGACGCCGCAGACAGATCGCGACTACGCCGATTTCCAGCGCCGCCTGCGCGCGCAGTTGCCGCATCTGGATCGCGAGCGGGTCGGTTATCGGATTTCCGAACCACTCGGTCTGGACGATGTCATGCACGTACAGGAAAACGGTGAGCCCGCGCACTACACCCATCGCTACACCCTGATCGCGTCCGCACCCGGCGCGAGCATCCACTACACCGTCGACGGCAGCGAGCCCGACCAGCGCTCGCCGGTCTATCAAGGCCCGATCGAACTCGACGTACCGCTCGACGGCAGCCGCAGCCTGCGCACCGTCACCGTGCTCGAAAACGGCCGCCGCAGTGGGGTACACAGCGCCAGCGTGCGTTATCGCAGCTATCGGCCGGCGACGGCGAAACGCAAGCGCGCGAGCATGGGACTGAGTTATCGCCTGTACGACGGCCTGTATTCGAGCCTGGACGAATTCGAACGGGCGCCGACGCCGCAGCAGCGTGGCACGGCCACCGACTTCGCGGTCGACCGCTTCGGCCGCAGCCGCCGCTTCGGCCTTCAGTACGAAGGCTATATCGAAGTCCCGGCCGACGGCGTGTATCGCTTCGCGATCCAGGGCGACGACCGTTCGGCGCTGTACCTCGACGGCGAGGCGTTGATCCGCAACGACAGCTACGACCAGACCATGCAGGCCTCGGTGCCGCTGCGGCGCGGTTGGCACCGTCTGCGGGTGGCCTGGTATCAGCGCGAAGGCGGATTGAGCCTGCGCGTGCAATCGGCGGCGCCAGGGCAGGCGCTGCGGGAACTCGATCTGCGCGGGGCGGTGCATTGAACGCGGCCGCGCGCGATCGAAGCAATGGAGCTCATGCGGGCGGAATTCGCACGGGCGGAGCGGGATTTTTTTTACGACGTAGTTTAGATCGATCCAAATCAATAACCACAAAAGCAACCTTGGCCGAGGGTTCGGCCGCGATCGGGAGGGGTCACAGGTGAACCAACAACACACGCATTCCAGCCGCCGGCAACGGGTCCGGCGCGACGCATTGACCGCGGCGATGCTCGCCGCCTTGTATCTGCCGCTGCTCGCGCAAGCGCAGGACGCGGCGCCCGCCGCGAGCGGCGAGGTCAAGGCGATCGACAAGATCACCGTCACCGGTTCGCGCATCAAGCGCGCCGAGATCGAAGGCCCCGCGCCGGTCACGGTGATCACCACCGAGCAGATCAAGCGCGAAGGCTTTGCCAACGTGTACGAGGCGCTGAGCTCGCTGACCGAAGTCACCGGCTCGGTCCAGGCCGACGTCAACAAGGGCCCGACGCCGAATGCGAGCCCGCTCAATCTGCGCAACCTCGGCCCCGGCCGCACCTTGCTGCTGATCGACGGCCGCCGCGTCGCCGACTATCCCTTGCCGTACGAAGGCCGCGGCAACTTCGCCAACTTCAACAACATCCCGATGTCGGCGGTGGAGCGGATCGAAGTGCTGGCCAGCGGCGGCTCGGCGATCTACGGCTCCGACGCGATGGCCGGCGTGATCAACATCATCATGAAGAAGAACTTCAACGGCGATGAGGTCCGCATCAAGGGCGGCGCCACCAGCCGCGGCGGCGGCGATTCCTACGATCTGTCGTGGACCGGCGGGCGCACCGGCGAGAAGTGGAGCGCTACTTACGGCGTGCAGTTGAGCGGCCGCGAAACCATCTTCGCCGGCCAGCGCGGCTTTCTCGCTTCCGATCTGGAACCGGCCGCCACGGTCAAACCGCTGGTCAACGATCCCTGGCCGTGGGTGTGGGGCGTGGAGCTGATCGACACCAGCGCCAAACGCCGCATCACGCCGCCGGCCGGCGCCTGCGACCGCTTCCAGGATCTGCCGCTGCACAACTTCCTGGGCAACGACGGCAACGCGCCCGAGTTCCCCGGCTACAGCTGCTCGCAGTCGCGCGGCAATTCGCTGTGGAGCCTGCGCAACGGCTCGGACAACCGCTCCGGCTTCGGCAACTTCAGCTACGACTTCGACAACGGCATGCAGGCCTGGGTCAGCGCTTCGCTGTGGGACAGCGACGGCGAGTCGCGCCAGGACGAAGCGCTGCGCTTCGAACTCAACCGCGGCGGCGCGTTCTACGACCAGAACACCGGCCGCAGCTATCAGGCGCGCCGCGCCTTCACCGTCGCCGAAGCCGGCAGCCGCGATCCGTTCCTGTTCAACACCAGCGAGCGCTCGTGGGATCTCGCCGCCGGCCTGCGCGGCCGCTTCGGCGAACGTTTCAACTGGGACGCCACGATCGGACGCACCGAGTACAAGGTCGACTTCAGCTTCCCGGGCATGCTGCAGGGCGCGGTCGACAGCTATTTCCTCGGGCCGCAGTTGGGAACCAACAACGGTTTGCCGGTGTATGCGCTCGATCAGGGCAAGTTCTGGTCGCCGATGTCGCCGGCGACCTTCCGTCAGCTCACCACGCGCGGCAAGAGCAGCGCGGAATCGTGGATGAACCAGGCCCAGTTCGCGGTCACCGGCGATCTGTTCGAATTGCCGGCCGGCGCGGTCGGTTTCGCCGGCGTGATCGAAGCCGGCTCGCAGGGTTATCGCCTCAACCCCGATCCGTTGACCTATGGCCCGAACAAGCTCTACGACCAGCCCGGCGGCACCAACCAGGGCGGCGGCGAACGCAAGCGCTACGCCGCGGGCGTCGAGATCAAGGTGCCGGTGTTCAAGACCCTGGACGTGACCACGGCCGGCCGCTTCGACCGTTACGACGACGACGCGCGCAAGGAGAGCAACTTCACCTGGAACGCCGGCATCGAGTGGCGTCCGATCGAAAGCCTGCTGATCCGCGGCGCCTACAACACGACGTTCCGCGCGCCGGACATGCACTACCTGTTCGCCACCAGCGGCACCGGCACCCAGGAAGACACCGACGTGAGCACCTGCGTCAGCCGCGGGCTCGGACCGGAGTGCGGCTCGCAGGCGCTGTACTACCGCCACAACATCGCCCGCACCGGCAATCTCAAGCTCGACAGCGAGACCGGCAAGTCGTGGAGCGCCGGGCTGGTGTGGGATGCGACCGACAACCTGTCGTTCAGCGCCGACTACTGGCGCATGACCATCGACAACCAGGTCCGCGATTTCGACATCGCCGACATCCTCGATCTGGAAAGCCAGTGCCGCAACGGCCGCACGCGCCGCGCCAGCGACCGCATGCAGGTCACCCCGGGTTCGTCGACCTGCGCCGACATCGTCTCGCGCGTCACCCGCAGCGCGCCGAACACCAACGCCTTCGGCGTGGCCGATCCGAACTATCCGATCGGGCAGGTGGTCTCGGTGTTCAGCGGCCCGATCAACATCGCCTACCGCGAAGTGGCCGGCGTGGATCTGACCGCGCGCTACAAGATCCCGGCGACCCGCTTCGGCGATTTCAGCTTCCAGTTCAACTACACCAACCAGCTCAAGAACAACGAACAGCGCGACCCGGGTTCGCCGATGCAGGAGAACCGCGACAAGGAAGTGCGCACCTTCGCCCGCGCCAGCGCCAGCTGGAGCCGCGGCCCGTGGAACGCGACCTTGTTCGCCAACCGCATCGGCCATGTCAACGGCGACAGCTACAACGAGTGCGCGCCGATCCTGCCCGGCCAGACCGACACCACCTGCCACATGGTCGGCAAGCTCAAGGCGCCGGTGTATTTCAACCTGACCGCGGGCTACCAGCTGACCGAACAGGCGCGGGTCAACCTGTACATCGACAACCTGCTCGACGAGGCCGACTACAAGGACCCGTACAAGAAGTTCTTCGCCTACGCCAACGAGCGGGTGTTCTCGCGGGTGGGGCGTGAAATCTCGGCGGAGTTCGTCTACAAGTTCGATTGAGTTCCGTGGTTCGATCGAGCCCGATGGTTCGATCGAGTCCCGTGGCTCGATCGGGCTGGAAGGATTGAAGAGGTTTGATCGGACGGCCGCGGTCGATCGGATGGGATCGATCGCGGCGATTTATTCGTATCGAGCGAGCGGGCCGCCCGGGCCCGTTCGATCGGCGGCAAGCCCCGGGCCTCGGCCGTCGCATGCGCTCCCTCCACGCGCATGCGGCGGTCGCGGCGCGGACCTCCCGGGCAAGGCGGTGTCACCCCCGCGAGGGCGTCGCAATGCGCGCTCGCCGGGTTTTCCGGATGTCGGAAAGGGGGGCGCGGGGATCGCGCTCCCGCTTTTTTGGTTTGTGCGGACTTCCATTGGCCGGGCTAGCCGTTCTTCCATGGCCTACCTGTAGGAGCGGCGCAAGCCGCGACCGCGAATTTGCAGTCACGGCGTAATTCGCATCTGCTTAGTGCTGTTGGTTTTTGGTTTCATCGATTTCTTCGTCGCTGTCGCGATGACGCGGTCGCGGCTTGCGCCGCTCCTACAGGTAGGGGATGTAGGAGCGGCGCGAGGCGCGACCGCGAATTCGCAGTCACGGCGTAATTCGCATCTGCTTAGTGCTGTTGGTTTTTGGTTTCATCGATTTCTTCGTCGCTGTCGCGACGGCGCGGTCGCGGCTTGCGCCGCTCCTACAGGCAGGCCATGTGGGAACGGCGATCTTGGTCTGTCGCGTCACTCGCATCATTCCAATCAACCAGGTAACGCGCATGCCCATCGCCCGATCCTCGTCCGATTCCGTCTCGCGCCTGCGCAGCCTGGCCGCGATCGCGCTGATGCTGATCGCCGCGCTGGCGGCCTACGGTGCGCAGGCCGCGCCGCTGCATTCGCAGGCCTTGCATCAAAACTGGCAGTTCCGGCTGGTGCCGGGCGATCCGCAGGCAGCAAAGCACCCGCCGGCGACCGAGTGGCATCCGGCCCAGGTGCCCGGCCATGTCCACACCGATCTGCTGGCGGCGAAGCTGATCGACGACCCTTACGTCGGCGCGCGCGAAGCGCAGCTGCAATGGATCGGCCTGTCGCAGTGGGAATACCGCAGCCGCTTCGATGTGGATCGTCAGACTCTGGCGCGCAAATACGTCGAGCTGGTGTTCGACGGCCTGGACACCTTCGCCAACGTGCAGCTCAACGGCGTGGACCTGCTCAAGGCCGACAACAGTTTCCGCACCTGGCGCGTGCCCGTCGACGGCAAGCTGCGCGAGCGCGGCAATGAGTTGCGGGTGGTGTTCGATTCGCCGATTCGCCGTCTGCTGCCGCAGGTGCAGGCGATGCGCGACAAGATCGCCGGCAACTATCCTTCGCCCTACGGCGACGAACCGCGCGATGCGATGACCGCCAATTTCGTGCGCAAGCCCGGTTATCACTACGGTTGGGACTGGGGCCCGCGCTATGTCACCGCGGGGATCTGGCGCGGCGTGCGGCTGGAGAGTTGGGATCGGCTGCGCGTGGCCGACCTGCATGTGCAGCCCAAGACGATCAGCCAGCAACGCGCCGATGCGGCGGTCGAACTGGAGATTCAAAGCGCCGCCGCCGCGGCGGCGACGGTCGAGATCGAATACGCCGGGCCCGATGGCCGCGCCGAAACGCTGCGTCATCCGACCCGGCTCAAGCCCGGCCGCAATCTCGTGTCGATCCCGGTGAGCATCGAGCGCCCGCGCCTGTGGTATCCGGTCGGCTACGGCGAGCAGGCGCTGTATACGTTCAAGGCCACCGTGCGCGACGACGACGGCGTGCAAGCCGTCGCCCAGCGCCGCACCGGTTTGCGCAGCATCCAGCTGCGCCGCGACAAGGACGCGAACGGGCAGGGTTTCGCTTTCGTGGTCAACGGCATCGAGGTGTTCGCCAAGGGTGCCAATGCGATTCCGTTCGATGCGTTTCCGGCGCGGGTCACCCGCGAACGGCTGCGCCGCGACCTGCAATCGGCGCGCGACGCCAACATGAACATGATCCGCAATTGGGGCGGCGGTTATTACGAATCCGACGAGTTCTTCGAACTGACCGACGAGCTGGGCCTGATGGTGTGGCAGGACTTCATGTTCGGCGGCGGCATGCAGCCCGGCTACGACCCCGCCTTCCGCGCCAACGTGGTCGAAGAGGCGCGCGACAACGTGCGCCGCCTGCGCAACCATCCCAGCATCGTGCTGTGGTGCGGCAACAACGAAGAAGAAACCGCGTGGAAGGATTGGGGCCATGGCAAGAAACTGATCGAGGCCGATCCCAAGTTCGCGCAGACGGTGTGGGACGGCTATGTCGCGCTGTTCGGCAAGGACCTGCGCGCGGTCGTGGCCGAGGAAGGCGCGGGCGTGCCGTACTGGTCGAGTTCGCCGAGCAACGACCTGGCCGACAAGGCCAACGATTCCAATAGCGGCGACAAGCACTATTGGGACGTGTGGGGCGGCCCGGCCTTGCCGGCCACCGCGTATCTCGACGAAACCCCGCGTTTCATGTCCGAGTACGGGCTGCAGGGTTGGCCCTCGCTGCGCACCATCGCCGCGTTCGCCAAGCCTCAGGAGCAGGGCATCGATGCCCCGGTGATCCGCGCGCATCAGAAATTCCTCGCCGGCGACGGCAACACGCGGTTGCTCAAGTACATCCGCGGCGAGTACGGCGAGCCGCGCGACTTCGCCGATTTCGTCTACCTCAGCCAGCAGGTGCAGGCCGAGGGCATCGAGCTGGCGGCGCTGCACCATCGCGCCTCGCGGCCGCGCACCATGGGTTCGCTGTACTGGCAATTGAACGATGTCTGGCCGGGCGCGTCGTGGTCCAGCCTGGATTACTTCGGTCGGTGGAAGCCGTTGCATTTCCACGCCAAGCGTTTCTTCGCGCCGTTGACGATCGCGCCGCTGCGCCGGCCGGGCCGCTACGGCGGGCGCACCGAGCTGAGCCTGTTGAACGACCGCACCACCGCGGTGCAGGGCGAATGGCGGTTGCGGGTGATCGATTTCGACGGCCGCGTGCATCGCGACGAACGCAAGCCGGCGAACCTGGCCGCGCTGGCTTCGACCCGGGTCGGCGAATGGACCGATGCGCAACTGCTCGGCGACGCCGACCCGCGCCGCACCGCGGCGGTGTTCGACCTGATCGTCGACGGCCGTTCGGTGGCGCGGCGCGCGGTGTATTTCGGCGAGGCGCGGACCTTGGCCTGGCGGGACCCGAAGCTGCGTACCGAGCTGCGTCGCGACGGCGACGGCTATCGCCTGAGCGTGCATGCCGATGCGCTGGCGCGCGCGGTGTGGGTGGATTTCGGCGATCAGGACGTGAGCCTGGCCGATAACGCGTTGACCTTGTTGCCTGGGGAGACGGTCGAGATCGAGGTGCAATCCAAGGCGGATCTGGCTAGTCTGCGGCGAGGGTTGAGCGTGCGGTCGTTGTATAGACCGTGACGTGGGGGAGGGGCGTGGTCTGACCACGAGGACTTCGCGGTAGTCGAGCGCCGGTTCGCGGCTCGTGCCGCCGTATCTGCGCATTGCCGCTGCGCCCCGTTCCGTTCGCGCAAGGAAGCCCGCGCAACCCTTTTCGCGCCCCGGCGCGTTGAGAGTCTCAGCCCGCACTCACAAGGAAGAGGTCCCCGGTGAAATCACCGTTCCCGTTCGCCGTATTCGCCGGCGTGCTGCTCAGCCTGCCGCTCGGTCTGGTCGCGCTCGCGCAGGCCCAGGTCCATCGCCCCATCCACGGTCCAGTCACCGCGCCGCGCCTGCCGCCCTTGCTGGTCGTGCGCGACGCCGAAAAACCCATCGAACTCGAATCGGCCCGGGTCGACGGCGAAGTCGCCGGCGGCCTGGCCCGCACTTCGATCGAGCTGGTGTTCCGCAACCCCAATGCGCGCGTGCTCGAAGGCGAACTGCAATTCCCGCTGCGCGACGGCCAGCAGGTCGCCGGATTCGCGCTCGACATCGACGGCGCGTTGCGTCCCGCGGTGCCGGTGCCCAAGGCCAAGGGCCGGCAGGTGTTCGAGACCATCGAACGGCGCGGCGCCGATCCGGCGCTGCTCGAACAGACCGCCGGCAATCAGTTCAAGCTGCGGATCTATCCGATCCCCGCCCAGGGCACGCGCCGGGTGCGACTGGAACTGAGCGAGTCGCTGAGCCGTCACGACGGCGAATGGAAATACGAGTTGCCGCTGGCGTTCGCGGCGCAGGCGCGGCATTTCGATCTGGCGATCCGCGCCGCGCAGAAACCCAGGGTCGACGGCCTGGCCAGCGGCGTGCAGATCGGTTCGCGCGGCGGCCGCTACACGGTCAGCTTGAACCAGCCGCCGGTCGGCAACGCCTTGAGCCTGAGCATCCCGGCCTCGGCCACGGCGCGTGCCTACACCCAGGATTTCGCCGGCGAGCGCTATTTCCTCGCGGAGATTCCGGTGGAAGGCGCCCGTCAGACGCGCGTGTTGCCCCAATCGATCGGGCTGCTGTGGGACAGTTCGGCGTCGGGCCGCAAGCGCGACAACGCGAGCGAGCTGGCCTTGCTCGATCGTTACTTCCGCGCCGCCGGCAACGTGCAGGTCAGCCTGATCCGTCTGCGCGATCGCGCCGAGCCGGCGCGCAGTTTCGCGGTCAGCGGCGGCGATTGGTCGGCGCTGCGTCGCGAGTTGGACAGCACGGTGTACGACGGCGCGACCGATCCGGGCGGCTGGCAGCCGCAGGCCGGGATCGAGGAGTACCTCGTGGTCAGCGACGGCCTGTTCAATTACGGCACGCGGCATTTCCCGCAACTGTTGCCGCGGCAGCGTCTGTTCGCGCTGAACTCGGCCGGCGCGGCCGCCGATGGCGCGCGTCTGAGCGCATTGGCGCAAGCCAATGGCGGCCGGCTGATCAGCTGGCAGCGCGCCGGCGAACTCGATCGCGCCGCCGATGCCTTGCTCAACGAAGGGCCGCAATTGCTCGGCGTGAGCGCGCTGGGCGCGAGCGAGGTGGTCGCCGATTCGCCGTTCGCCGATGGCGGGTTGCTGCGGATCGCCGGCCGGCTGACCGATGCGAAGGCGCAGCTGACCCTGCGTGTGCGCGATGGCCGCGGCGAGCGTGAACAGACCGTGGCGGTCGATGCCGGCAGCGATGCGAGCGGCTTTCCGGCCGGGCTGTGGGCGCGTTATTCGATCGCCGCGCTGCAGGCCGATCCCGACCTCAACCGCGCCGCGATCGCGCGCCTGGGCCAACGCTTCGGCATCGTCACTGCGGAGACTTCGCTGATCGTGCTCGACGATATCGCCGACTACGTGCGCTACGACATCGCCCCGCCGGACCGGCTCGACGAATTCAATCGTCTCAAGGCCGAGCAGGCCGCCGAACTCGATGGCGCGCGCAAGGCCAACCTGGACCGGGTGGCCGAGATGTACAAGCAGCGCCTGGACTGGTGGCAGCGCGACTGGCCGAAGAACGCACCGCCCACGCCGGCCGACGATCTCAAGCTCAGCCGCGCCCGGCAGGCACGCGAGGAAAGCTCGCGGCGCGCGGGCGCCCCGGTGATGGGGATAGCGCCGCCGCCTCCGCCTCCGCAGCCGCCTTTGCCGATGGCGTTGGCGTCGCCTCCGGCGCCTATGGCCGAGGCCGAGGCCGCGCCGATCGCGGCGGATGCGGCAGCGGGATCGCTGGAACTCGTCACCGTTACCGGCTCGCGGATCAGCGATGAGGACCTCGCCGAGATCGAGGCGGAGGGTGGCGCGGGCTCCAGCACCCGCGCCAGCATCAACCTGCAACCGTGGCAACCCGATTCGCCGTACGCGCGCCGCCTGCGTCAGGCCAGCGGCGACCAGGTCTATGCCATCTACCTGGACGAACGCGATTCCAATGCCGGCAGCACCGCGTTCTACCTCGACGTCGCCGATGTTCTGAGCGAAAAGGGCGAGCGCGATCTGGCCTTGCGGGTGCTGTCGAACCTGGCCGAGATGGACCTGGAGAACCGCCACATCCTGCGCGTGCTCGGCTATCGGCTGATGCAGGCCGGCCAGCCCGCGCTGGCGGTGCCGGTGTTGCAGCAGGTGCTGCGCCTGGCCGAGGAAGAGCCGCAGAGTTTCCGCGATCTGGGCCTGGCCTACGCCGCGAACGGCCAATACCAGCAGGCGGTCGACAGCCTGTACGAAGTGGCCTTGCGCGACTGGGACCAGCGCTTCCCGGGGATCGAGGAAATCGCCCTGGCCGAGCTCAACGCCATCGCCGCCGCGCACCCGGGCCAGGTCGACACGCGTCGCATCGATCCGCGCCTGAGCCGCAACCTGCCGCTGGACCTGCGCGTGGTACTGAGCTGGGACAGCGACAATTCCGACATGGACCTGTGGGTGACCGACCCCAACGGCGAAAAGTGCTTCTACAGCCACAAGCTGACCTACCAGGGCGGGCGCATCACCAACGATTTCACCGGCGGCTACGGTCCCGAGGAGTTCTCGCTGCGCAAGGCCAAGCCCGGCAAGTACAAGGTCGAGGCCAATTTCTACGGCGACCGCCAGCAACTGGTGACCGGCGCGACCACGCTGAGCCTGTGGCTGAGCACCGGCTTCGGCGGCCAGCGGCAGAACGACCAGCGCGTGACCCTGCGGCTCAAGGACCAGAAGGACGTGGTGCTGGTGGGCGAGTTCGAGGTCAAGTGACCGCGCCGGTTCGATAGCCCCCTGCAGGAGCGGCGTGAGCCGCGACCGCGCCATCGCGCTTGCGTCGTGGCCGAGAGGTCGCGGTCGCGACTTGCGGCGCTCCTGCAACCTGAAACGAAGCTGCGGCCGCTCCCTGTAGGAGCGGCGCGAGCCGCGACCGCCTCACCGCGCCTGCGTCGTGGCCGAGAGGTCGCGGTCGCGACTTGCGGCGCTCCTGCAACCTGAAACGACGCCGCGGCGGCCCCTGTAGGAGCGGCGCGAGCCGCGACCGCGAATTCCACAGGCCCGCGCAGGGTGGGCACGGTGGTTGACCGTCACGGCAGGCCCAGGCCAGCGCCGGGGTTTGCGGTGACGCGGTCGCGGCTTGCGCCGCTCCTTACAGGTAGGCCATGTGGGGCAGGGGCGGCTACGCGCGCCGGCCGCGGCTGCTAGAATCACCGGTTCTTCCGCATAGCAAGCACCGGACATGATCGAACTCAATCCCGTCCGCCAGCGCATCGCCGACCTCAAGGGCCGGCTGGATTCGCTCAGGGGGTATCTTTGACTACGACGCCAAGGTCGAACGTCTCGAAGAAGTAAACCGCGAGCTGGAAAGCCCGGACGTGTGGAACGATTCTGAGCGCGCCCAGGGCCTGGGCCGCGAGCGCGCCGCGCTGGAAAAGGTCGTCAACGGCATCCGCACCCTCACCGACGGCCTGCTGGGCGGCCTGGAGCTGCTCGAACTGGCCGAGATGGAGGACGACGAGTCCACCGCGCTGGCCGTGGTCGAGGACGTCGAACGCTACGCCAAGGAAGTCGAGAAACTCGAATTCCGCCGGATGTTTTCCGGCCAGATGGATGGCGCTTCGGCCTTCGTCGACATCCAGGCCGGCGCCGGCGGCACCGAGGCCCAGGACTGGGCGGAAATCCTGCTGCGCATGTACCTGCGCTGGGCCGAATCGCGCGGCTGGAAGGCCGAGCTGATGGAAGTCAGCGGCGGCGACGTGGCCGGCATCAAGTCGGCGACGTTCCGGGTCGAAGGCGATTTCGCTTACGGGTGGCTCAAGACCGAGACCGGCGTGCATCGCCTGGTGCGCAAGTCGCCGTTCGACTCCGACAACCGCCGCCACACCAGTTTCACCTCGGTGTTCGTGTCACCGGAAGTCGACGACAAGATCGTCATCGACATCAATCCGGCCGATCTGAAGACCGACGTCTACCGCTCCTCGGGCGCCGGCGGCCAGCACGTCAACAAGACCGAATCGGCGGTGCGCATCACCCACGTGCCCAGCGGCATCGTGGTGGCCTGCCAGACCGAGCGCAGCCAGCACGCCAACCGCGACCGCGCGATGAAGATGCTCGCGGCGAAGTTGTACGAACTGGAAATCCAGAAGCGCAACGCCGAGCGCGACGCGGTCGAGGCGACCAAGTCCGACATCGGCTGGGGCAGCCAGATCCGCAATTACGTGCTCGACCAGAGCCGGATCAAGGACCTGCGCACCGGCATCGAGCGCAGCGACACCCAGAAGGTGCTCGACGGCGACCTGGACGAATTCGTCGAGGCCAGCCTCAAATCGGGCCTGCAGGTGGGGTCGAAACGCACCGACGCGGTGTAGGCCGCGTCGTTTCGGGTGCTGGGGCGGTCGCGGCGTGTTCGGCGCCGTGTCCGCGATGGGGTGATTCCCGCCGGCTCTGATCGGGTTCGCAGTACATCGGGTTGAGGGCACATCGGGTTCACGGCACATGGGTTCACAGCACGCCGGGCTCGCGGCACGTCCGGCTCCCAGCACGCCGGGCTCGCAGCAGGAACCGATTTGGGCATTGAGCGATTCGCCGCATCGCTCGCGGCTCGAACGGTTCGGCGGCACGGCTCTGCACCCACCGGTTCGCCGCGTCCTCTCAAGTCGTCATCCCCGCGAAGGCGGGGATCCAGAGACTTCAGAGTCCTGTCGCGGTGAAGCCCTGGATCCCCGCCTTCGCGGGGATGACGGGTAGGCGGGATGCGAAGTGTTCGAAGGGCCGATCAACCCGACAACCCAGCCCGTAACAAAGCGGCGGCCGACGGGAGCGAGCGCCAACCAAGCGGACCGCGCCAACCAGCCAGACCGCGCCAGCCGGCGGCTCTCATCACGACCGTACTGGCATGAACCGGCTTGGCGGGCAAAGCCTCCGAACAACCCGCGCCATCCGAGCCGACCCATCGCTGCAATCGCCCGACGCCAACCACCGCATTCGTCCCAGTTTCCGCACCACCGTCGCCCACCCGCGCAAGCGCGCATCGTGCGACTTCAGTAATCTTCCTTCCTCACGCTTTCTCAAGCCCCGGCCAGACCCCAAGACCATGACCGACGACAACCTCCCGCCCATCGACGAGAACCATCTGATCGCGGAGCGTCGCGCCAAACTCAAGGCCTTGCGCGGGGAAGGCATCGCGTTCCCGAACGATTTCCGCCGCGGCGACTACACCGGCGACCTGCAGGCGCAGTACGCCGACGCCGAGCACTGGAACCAGGAATCGCTGGACGCCGAGGCCCGCCGGGTCGCGGTCGCCGGGCGCATCCTGCTCAAGCGGGTGATGGGCAAGGCCAGCTTCGTGCAGATCCAGGACGAGTCCGGCCGCATCCAGCTGTTCCTGCAGTCCAACGCGCTGGGCGAGGTCTACGACAAGTTCAAGGGCTGGGACGTGGGCGACATCGTCGCCGCCGAAGGCACGGTCACCCGCACCAAGACCGGCGAGCTGTCGGTCAAGGCCGATTCGCTGCGCCTGCTGACCAAGTCGCTGCGTCCGCTGCCGGACAAGTTCCATGGCCTGGCCGACGTCGAACAGCGCTATCGCCAGCGCTACGTCGACCTGATCGTCTCGCCCGACGCGCGCGACGTGTTCGTCAAGCGCTCCAAGATCATCCGCGCGATGCGCGCCTGGCTCGACACCCGGCGCTTCCTGGAAGTGGAAACGCCGATGATGCATTACATCCCCGGCGGCGCCGCGGCCAAGCCCTTCGTCACCCACCACAACGCGCTGGATCTGCAGTTGTACCTGCGGGTCGCGCCGGAGCTGTACCTCAAGCGCCTGGTGGTCGGCGGGCTGGAACGCGTCTACGAGATCAACCGCAACTTCCGCAACGAGGGCGTGTCGACCCGGCACAACCCCGAATTCACCATGCTCGAACTGTACGAGGCCTACGCCACCTACACCGAGATCATGGACTTGACCGAGTCGGTGATCCGCCACGCCGCGCAGGAAGTGCTCGGCAAGACCCAGGTCGAGTGGGACGGCAACGCGATCGACCTGGGGCCGAGCTTCCGCCGCTGGTCGATGACCGAGGCGGTGCTCGAACACAACCCGGAGATCAAGCGCGAGGACCTGCGCAACCTCGAGGCCATGCGCGCCCACGGCGCGCGCCTGAAGGTCGCGGTCAAGCCGTCCTACGGCTGGGGCAAGCTGCTGCTGGAAATCTTCGAGAAGACGGTCGAACACACGCTGATCCAGCCGACCTTCATCACCGACCATCCGGTCGAGGTGAGCCCGCTGGCGCGTGCCAACGATGCCGATCCGGAGCTGACCGACCGCTTCGAGCTGTTCGTCGGCGGCAAGGAGCTGGCGAACGGCTTCTCCGAGCTCAACGATCCCGAAGACCAGGCCGCGCGGTTCCTGGCTCAGGTCGAGCAGAAGGACGGCGGCGACGACGAGGCGATGCATTTCGACGCCGATTACATCCGCGCGCTGGAAGTCGGCTTGCCGCCCACCGGCGGCCTGGGCATCGGCATCGACCGGGTGGTGATGATGCTGACCGGCTCGTCCTCGATCCGCGACGTGCTGCTGTTCCCGTACATGCGCCCGGAAGCCTGAGTTCAAGCCTGAGTTCAAGCCTGAGCCGGGCGATGCGGCCCGAATGTCTGGGCCGCGCCGACGCCAGGGCGGCGCCTGTCAACGCGGGTTAACCTGTACACCGGCCAGCCAGCGCTGGCCGTTTTCGTTCTACGTTTACGTGTAAACCGTGACGAGCTGCGCGCAATGGCGCGCGTGGCTCATACGTATCCCGACTCAGGCATGACCGATCGGGACTTTCGGCGGCTGTCACAGGCATTGCGGCGGAGTATGCTCGCAGGCCGGTCGCCATAGGGGGTGGCCTCACTACGGGTATCGGTGTGAACGTCGTTATCGTCGATGACCAGACATCCGCGCGGACGATGCTGCGCCACATCATCGAGGACATCGCGTCCGAGCTGTCGGTGCATGATTTCGGCGAGCCCGAAGCCGCGCTGGCCTGGTGCGAGAGCCATCAGCCCGACCTGCTGCTGCTCGACTACCGCATGCCCGGCATCGACGGGCTCGAGTTCGCTCGGCGTTTCCGCCGCCTGCCGATGCACCGCGACATTCCGATCATCCTGGTCACCGTGGTCGGCGACGAACCGGTCCGTCAGGCCGCGCTCGAAGCCGGGGTGATCGATTTCCTGGTCAAGCCGGTGCGCCCGCGCGAACTGCGCGCGCGTTGCCGCAACCTGCTGCAGCTGCGCCAGCAGTCCGAGAACGTCAAGCAACGCGCGCTGTCGCTGGAGCAGCGGCTGCTGTCGAGCATGCACGAGGTCGAGGAGCGCGAACGCGAGACCCTCTCAAGGCTGGCCCGCGCGATCGAGTTCCGCGACGCCGGCACCAGCGCCTACCTGGAGCGCATGGCCCACATCGCCGGGCTGATCGCCGAGCAGCTGGGCATGTTCGAGGACGAGATCCGGGTGATCGAGATGGCCGCGCCGCTGCACGACATCGGCAAGATCGCCATCCCCGACGCGGTGCTGATGAAGCCCGGCCCGCTGACCGAGGAGGAGACGGCGATCATGCGCCGCCACCCCAAGATCGGCTACGAACTGCTCAGCGGCAGCCAGAACCGTTTCATCCAGGCCGGCGCCCTGATCGCCCTGCGCCACCACGAGCGCTACGACGGCAGCGGCTACCCGGACGGGCTGGTCGGGGACGAAATTCCGCTGGAAGCGCGGATCGTGGCGGTCGCGGATGTGTTCGACGCTCTCATTTCGCCGCGTCCGTACAAGAAAGCCTGGGACGTGGACGCCGCCTTGGGGTATATGTACGCCCAACGCGGGCGCTTGTTCGACCCGCGATGCGTGGACGCGCTGATTCGCAGCCGCGCCCGACTCGACGAAATCTGCCAACGCTATTCGACGAGTTCTACCCGCCCCGGCTTGGAGTAGCCGATGGATGCCATCTTGCGCTTGTTCAAGGAGCGCCTTTCGAATCGCCCGGACAGCGAGCACGGGCAGGCGTTGGTCCGGCTCATCATCGCCTGCCTGATCGTCGCCTACCTGTTCGGCCTGCAGGCCTTCGACCGCGACAGCCGCTCGACCCAGACCATGCTGTGGGTGATGTCGGCCGAATCGCTGGTCGGCCTGGGCCTGCTGGCGGCGATCCTGCGCCGGCCCGGGGTGTCGCACCTGCGGCGCTGGATCGGCATGCTCGCCGACTATTCGACCCTGGCGATGCTGATGTCGCTGGACGCGCCGTCGCTGGCGCCGCTGTACGTGATCATCCTGTGGGTCACCATCGGCAACGGCCTGCGCTTCGGCACCCGCTACCTGTTCACCGCCGCGACCCTGGCCGGGATCTCGTTCATGGCGGTGGTGCTGGGCAACGAGTACTGGCGCGAGCAGCCGTATCTGTCGGTGGGATTGTGGCTGGGCTTGGTCGCGATCCCGGCGTATCTGTCTTCGCTGATGCGCAACCTGCACAAGGCCACCGCCGACGCGCGCCGCGCCAACGAGGCCAAGAGCCGGTTCCTGGCCAACATGAGCCACGAGCTGCGCACGCCGCTCAACGGCATCATCGGCATGGCCGAGCTGATGCACGGCACCCGGCTGGGGCCTGAGCAGCGCGAGTACGCCGACGTCATCCACGCCTCGGCGCAGTCGCTGCTGTTGCTGGTCAACGACGTGCTCGACATCTCCGCGATCGAGGCCGGCAAGCTGCAGCGCCGCGACGTCGATTTCAACCTGCAAGACGTGATGAAGCGGCTGCAGACCATGCTGCAGCCGCTGGCCGCGGCGAAGGGGCTCACCCTCAAGGTCGACATCGAACACGACGTGCCGGTGCGCCTCAACGGCGACGGCGCGCTGCTGACCCAGGTGCTGTTGAACCTGCTGCACAACGCGATCAAGTTCACCGAGAAGGGCGGGGTGTCGCTGATCACCCGCCTGGCCGCGGGCGGGCCGACCGCGACCGCCGACGGCGGCCGCGAGGTGCGCCTGCGTTTCTCGGTGCGCGACACCGGCATCGGCGTGCCCAGCGAGGACGTCGACCGGATCTTCCAGGCGTTCGAGCAGCTCGACAACGGCCCGACCCGTCGTTTCGGCGGCACCGGCCTTGGCACCACGATCGCCAAGACCCTGACCTTGCTGCTCGGCGGCCAGATCGCGCTGGAAGCCAACCCCGGCGGCGGCAGCCATTTCTGGATCGAGCTGCCGCTGCGGCTGGAGCAGGCCACGCCGGACCACGCGGCCGCCGTGGTCCAGGGCGACGGCAAGGTGGTCTCGTTCGAAGACCCGTTCGTGCGCCACAAGACCCGGGTGCGCAACCTCAAGGTACTGATCGCCGACGACCAGTCGGCCAACCGGGTCGTGCTGACCCGCATCCTCGAGCGCGCCGGGCACCGCGTGGTCGCGGTCAACGACGGCGAGCAGGCGCTGGATCAACTCGAACTGGGCCAGTTCGACCTGGCCGTGCTGGACATGCACATGCCCGGGCTCAGCGGCCTGGACGTGATCCGGCAGCTGCGTTTCATGCAGGCCGGCAGCACGCGCGGCACCCCGACCATCGTGCTCAGCGCCGATGCGACCCTGCAGGCGTCGGAAGCCGCCAGCGAAGCCGGCGCGATGGCGTTTCTGACCAAGCCGATCGTGGTCGGGCGGCTGCTGGAAACCATCGCCGAGGTGGTCGACACCCAGCGCATGCCGACGGTGCGCGCGATTAGCGACGTGACCCGGCCGATGACCAATCCGGCGGTGCTCACGGAACTGGCCGAGATGGGCCTGGGCGAGCAGTTCCTGCGCGACTTCGTCGAGCAGTGCCTCAAGGACGCCTACGTGTGCCAGTTCGAACTGGCGAGCGTCGGGCCCAAGGGCGACTGGGACGAGTTCCGCGAAATCGCCCATGCCTACAAGGGCGTGGCCGAGAACCTGGGCGCGCACTCGATCGCCGAGCGCTGTTCGCAGATCATGCGCGCGAACGACGAAGTGCTGGCGCGCGAGCAGGCCAAATTGATCGTCGACCTGTCCGCGCAATTGGCGGCGGTGGCCGACATCAGCCGGCAGGAAGTCGCCCGCTTGAGCCGCGATCGACGCGGCAAGGACGTTCCCGACGTTTCGTGATTGCATCCTGCCACGCATCCAGCGTGGCAGGCTCCCCCCCGTAAGACTGAGCGCCGAGCTTATGCGAGCGCCAGCGCCCGCTCGTTCGATCCGGCCCGGCGCTGCTGCGCGCGCACCAGGCGTTCCATGGTCTTGAGCCCGCGGTCGTTGAGGCGCATGGCCGCATCGACCCACTGCGTGGTCACCGACAGCAGTTCTTCCAGGCTCACCGGACGGCAGGCCTCGCGCACCGCGTTCATCGCGCGCAGGGCGTTGCTCATGCGCTGGTGGCGCTTGATCAGGTCGGCCGCGGCCTGCAGTCCGTCGCCGCGCGGCACCACCTGATCGATCACGCCCATGCGCAGCAGTTCCTCGACCGGGTAGACGCGGGCGTTGAGCATCATGCGCTCGGCCTGGGCCGGGGCGATGCGGCGGGTCAGGAAGGTGTAGGCGCCCATGCCGGGGAACAGGTCGAACAACACTTCCGGAAAGCCCATGCCGGTGCCGGCCTCGGCGATGATCGTGTGGCAGCACAGCGCGGCCTCGAAGCCGCCGCCGAGTGCGTCGCCCTGGATCACCGCGACGCTGTGGACGCGATCTTCGTGCAGGCGATGCAGGTTGAAGGCGACCTCGATGCACAGCCGCGCGTAGTCGAGCAGGTGCTGGCGGTCGCCGTTGCGGATCAGGCGCGAGAACAGCGACAGGTCGCCGCCGAGGTTGAACACGTCCGAGTCGGAGGCGAGCACGAAGTGGTGGATGCCGGCGCGCGGCGCGGTGTCGGCGGCGAGGCTGCGGCGGATGCGTTCCTGCATCCATTTCATCTCGTGCAGCAGCGATTCGGAAAAGCACGGGTGGTAGCCGAAACCGTTTGCGGACCGCTCGGCGGCCTGCGCGTGCATGTAGCACCAGTCGGCGTTGCCGGTCGGATCGGCGACGTGGCGCAGCAGCGAAGAAGCGGACTCGATCGGCACGCGAGTAAGAATGGACATGGCGGACTCCTGGGAGGTTGAGGGCGGGCGGTGGACCCACGTCGCGATGCTACACCTCACCTGAAGAACGTTCAGACTACGTTTTGACGCTAATGGAGGCGATCGTTCTTACACAAAAAAGGCCCCTTTCGGGACCTTTTTCGCTAACACCGGCTCACGCCCGATTATTGCGACTGCACATCGGGGCGGGCATCGAGCCGCGCGTGCCGCCTGTTCATCGCGAACCGATCGCGGCCTCGCGGCGATTACTTGGCCGCGTCGCGCAGCTCCCGGCGCAGGATCTTGCCAACGTTGGTCTTGGGCAGTTCCTTGCGGAATTCCACGTACTTGGGATGCTTGTAGCCGGTCAGGTTGAGGCGCGCATGCGCCTTGACCTCCTCGGCGGTCAACGCCTCATCCTTCTTGACGATGACCACCTTGACCGCTTCGCCGGACTTCTCGTCGGGCACGCCGACCGCGGCGACCTCGAGCACGCCGGGCATCATCGCGATCACGTCCTCGATCTCGTTGGGGTACACGTTGAAGCCCGAGACCAGGATCATGTCCTTCTTGCGGTCGACGATATAGAAGTAGCCCTTCTCGTCCATCCGGGCCATGTCGCCGGTGTGCAGCCAGCCGTCCTTGTCGATGACGTCGTCGGTTTCCTTCGGCCGCTGCCAATAGCCCTTCATCACCTGCGGGCCCTTGATGCACAGCTCGCCGACTTCGCCCACGCCGAGGATGTTGAAGTTCTCGTCCTGCACGCAGGCGTCGGTCGAGGAGATCGGCAGGCCGATCGCGCCGTTGTAGGCGGGCAGGTCCATCGGGTTGATGCAGGCCGCCGGCGAGGTCTCGGTCAGGCCGTAGGCCTCGATCAGGGTCACGCCGGTGACTTCCTTCCAGCGGTCGGCGACCGAACGCTGCACGGCCATGCCGCCGCCGAGGGTCAGGTGCAGCTTGGAGAAATCGACCTCGTCGAAACCGGGCGTGTTGAGCAGGCCGTTGAACAGGGTGTTGACGCCGGTGATCGCGGTGAACGGGGTGTTCTTGAGTTCCTTCACGAACGCGGGCATGTCGCGCGGGTTGGTGATCATGTGGTTGAGGCCGCCGAACTTCATGAACACCAGTCCGTTCGCCGTCAACGCGAAGATGTGGTACAGCGGCAACGCGGTGATGATGATTTCCTGGCCGAGCTTGGCGTTGCCGCCGACCCAGGCCGCGGCCTGCTGCATGTTCGCCACCAGGTTGCGGTGCGTCAGCATCGCGCCCTTGGCGACACCGGTGGTGCCGCCGGTGTACTGCAGGAACGCGATGTCTTCATGCGAAATCTCGACCTGCGGCAGCTTGTGCATCTGCCCGAGGGTGAGCGTGTCGCGAAACCGCACGGCACCGGGGATGTCGTAGTCCGGCACCATCTTTTTCACGTACTTGAGCACGAAGTTCATGATCGGGCCCTTGAGCCCGCCGATCATGTCGCCCAGTCCGGTGGTGATGACCTGCTTGACCGGGGTATCGGCGACCACGCTCTGCACGGTGTCGCCGAAGTTGTCGAGCACGAAGATCACCGACGCGCCCGAGTCCACCAACTGGTGCTTGAGCTCGCGCGGGGTGTACATCGGATTGGTGTTGACCACGGTCAGGCCGGCGCGCAGCACGCCGAAGGTCGCGATCGGGTACTGCAGGCAGTTGGGCATCATGATCGCGACGCGATCGCCCTTCTTGAGCTTGAGCTCGCCGAGCAGGTAAGCGGCGAATTGCGCGCTGAGCCGGTCGATGTCGCCGTAGGTCAGGACCTTGCCGAAATTGGAGAAAGCGGGGCGGTCGCGGTACTTTTCGATCGCGTTTTCCAGCACCGACACCACCGACGGAAATTCCTCCACGTCGATCTGCGCGGGCACGCCTTGCGGATATTGGGCAAGCCACGGACGTTCCAAACTCATCGCGATCCCCTCTTTAAATCGCTTCGCCGATACTGGCCGCCGGCTTGCTGTGTGCGCCGCCGTACGGTGTTCGCTCGATTGGAGCATAGGCTCTACTGGCTGGCAAGGCGGTGTCGCGCGTGCGGCCGGGGATGCTGTCCGCGGCACCGCGAACCTGTCACGATGAGCGCCGATGCGGCGGCCCGAACGGTCGTGCGAAGACAGGACGTCGGCCCGCGGGGCCGGTACGCAGAGGGTTGCCGATGGGGTATGCACAGACAATCGCCCGGTTTTTCGCGCCCGCCGGCCTGCGAGGGGCGGCGCGGACGCACGCGGCGGGTCGTTCGATCGCTCGCCGGCCCAGGCCGCGCGCGCTGTGGTTGATGGGGCTGCTCGCGCTGTTGCTGAGCGCATGCGGCGAACAGGCGCCGCCCGAACAACGCCTGCGCGCGACCGTGCAACAGATGCACGAGACCATCAAGCAGCGCGACCCGAGCGCGCTCGAGGACTTGCTGGCCAAGGATTTCGTCGGCACCAACGGCCTGGATCGGCTCGGCGCGCGGCGCATGGCGATGGCGCTGTTCCTGCGTTATCGCAATGTCGGGGTCAAGCTGGGGCCGTTGAAGGTGCAGATGAAGCCCGGCCACGCCACGGTGAATTTCACCGCCGCGCTGACCGGCGCGGCCGGCACGATTCCCGATGCGGCGCAGATCTACGACGTGCAGACCGGCTGGCGCGAGGAAGACGGGCAGTGGCGGTTGACCTCGGCGCGGTGGACGCCGGTGTTGTAGTTGTAGTTGTAGCTGTAGTTGTAGCTGTAGCTGCAGTGGCCGCGTGGCGGTTGTAGCCGCGGCACGACCGCATCGTGGCGTCCTTCTCCCGCTTGCGGGAGAACGTGCCCGAAGGGCGGATGAGGGGCGCGGTTATCGGCTCCGCGGCAACGGCGTCCCCAGGGATGTCCCATGATCGCCAACTGCTTCGGCCGGCTCCCTGCAGGAGCGGCGCGAGGCGAGACCGTCATGCCGGGGTTTGCGCCTTAAGTGCGGTTTCGCGGTCGCGGCTTGCGCCGCTCCTGCAGTGCAATACGTGATGTGCGCGATGAGCTTGGCACTTTGATGCGGGTGTCGGCGCATGCACGCGTTTTTGCCGGATTCGTGCCCTCACCCCAACCCCTCTCCCGCAAGCGGGAGAGGGGCTTAGAGCCGCCGGCAGGGCTTGCGCTCGATACAGAGCCGATCAGGCGGCCTTTTTTGCGGCCAACTGACGCAGCACGTAATGCAGGATGCCGCCATGGCGGAAGTACTCGACTTCCTTCGGCGTCAACAGCAGCACCTTCACCTCGAACTTCTGTTCGCTGCCGTCGGCCTTCCTGGCCACCAGGGTCGCGGTCTTGGACTTGCCGTCCTCCAGGCCGATCACGTCGATGGTTTCCGAACCGTCCAGGCCATGGGTCTGCGCGTTTTCGCCGTCCTTGAACTGCAGCGGCAGCACGCCCATGCCGACCAGGTTGGAGCGGTGGATGCGCTCGAAGCTTTCGGCGATCACCGCCTTGACCCCGAGCAGGTTGGTGCCCTTGGCCGCCCAGTCGCGCGAGGAGCCGGTGCCGTATTCCTTGCCGGCGAACACCACCAGCGGCACGCCGTCGGCCTTGTACTTGATCGCCGCGTCATAGATCGCCAGCTTCTCGCCTTCGCCGCCGTTCTTCGCGAAATACAGGGTGTTGCCGCCTTCCTCGCCGCCGAACATCAGGTTCTTGATGCGGATGTTGGCGAAGGTGCCGCGCACCATCACGTCGTCGTTGCCGCGGCGCGAACCGTAGCTGTTGAAGTCGGCCGGCTGCACGCCGCGTTCCTGCAGGAAGCGGCCCGCGGGCGAATCCTTCTTGATGTTGCCGGCCGGCGAGATGTGGTCGGTGGTGATCGAATCGCCGAACACGCCCATCACCCTCGCGCCGTGCACGTCGTCGATGCTGCCCACGTCCATGGTCATGCCGTCGAAGTAGGGCGGGTTCTTGATGTAGGTCGAGGCCGCGTCCCACTGGAACGACTCGCCGTCGGGCGAGGCGATCTGGTTCCAGCGGGTGTCGCCCTTGAACACGTCGGCGTAGTTCTGCGCGAACAGTTCCGGGCCGACGGTCGCGGCGATCATGTCGCCGATTTCCTTGTTCGTAGGCCAGATGTCGCGCAGGAACACGTCCTGGCCGTCGCTACCCTTGCCGATGGGTTCCTGGGTCAAGTCGATATTGACCGTGCCGGCGAGCGCGTAAGCGACCACCAGCGGCGGCGAGGCGAGGTAGTTGGCTTTGACTTCCGGATGCACGCGGCCTTCGAAGTTGCGGTTGCCCGACAGCACCGAGGCCACCACCAGTTCGTTCTCGGCGATGCCCTTGGACACCTCTTCGGGCAGCGGGCCGGAGTTGCCGATGCAGGTGGTGCAGCCGTAGCCGACCACGTAGAAGCCCAGCGTTTCCAGGTCGGCGAGCACGCCGGCCTTGCGCAGGTAATCGGTGACCACCAGCGAGCCCGGGCCGAGCGAGGTCTTGACCCAGGGCTTGGACTTCAGCCCCAGCCGCGCCGCGTTGCGCGCGAGCAGGCCGGCGCCGAGCATCACCGCCGGGTTGGAGGTGTTGGTGCACGAGGTGATCGCGGCGATCACCACCGAGCCGTCGCACAGCGCGGCATCCTGGTCCTTGATCCGGATCTTCGACACCGGCTTGGCGGCCAGGTGCTGCGCCTGCGGCTGGTCGCCGCCTTCGCCCTTGAGCTCCTCGATCGCGCAACCGACCTTGGCCTTGCGGTTGGCGATCAGCGGGCCGAGGTTGTCGGCGAAGTTGGTATGCACGTTTTCGAGCAGCACGCGGTCCTGCGGGCGCTTGGGGCCGGCCATCGACGGGCGCACGTCGCCCAGGTCGAGTTCCAGCGTCGCCGAGTAGGTCGCGTGCGGCTGGCCGGGTTCGTGCCACAGGCCCTGGGCCTTGGCGTAGGACTCGACCAGCGCGATCTGTTCCTCGCTGCGGCCGGACAGGCGCAGGTAGGTGACCGCTTCGGCGTCGATCGGGAAGATGCCGCAGGTCGCGCCGTACTCCGGCGCCATGTTGGCGATGGTCGCGCGGTCGGCCAGCGGCAGGTGCTGCAGGCCGTCGCCGAAGAACTCGACGAACTTGCCGACCACGCCGTGCTTGCGCAGCATCTGGGTCACGGTCAGGACCAGGTCGGTCGCGGTCGCGCCCTCGGGCAACTGCCCGGTGAGCTTGAAGCCGACCACCTGCGGGATCAGCATCGACGAGGGCTGTCCGAGCATCGCCGCTTCGGCCTCGATGCCGCCCACGCCCCAGCCGAGCACGCCGATGCCGTTGATCATGGTGGTGTGGCTGTCGGTGCCGAACACGGTGTCGGGGAACGCCTGCAGCACGCCGTCGACCTCACGGCCCATCACCACGCGCGCCAGGTTTTCCAGATTCACCTGATGGACGATGCCGGTGTTGGGCGGTACCACCTTGAAATTCTCGAACGACTTCTGGCCCCAGCGTAGGAAGCTGTAGCGCTCCATGTTGCGTTCGAACTCGATCTTGCCGTTGAGGTCCAGCGCCTGCGGGCTGCCGAACACGTCGACCTGGACCGAGTGGTCGATCACCAGTTCCGACGGGATCAGCGGGTTGATCTGCGAGGGCTTGCCGCCAAGCTTGCTGACCGCGTCGCGCATCGCCGCCAGGTCGACCACGCAGGGCACGCCGGTGAAGTCCTGCAGGACCACGCGCGCCGGCATGAAGGCGATTTCCTGGTCGGGTTCCTTGTTCGCGTCCCATTGTGCGACCGCTTCGATGTGGTCCTTGCCGACCGTCATCCCGCCGTCTTCGTGACGCAGCAGGTTTTCCAGCAGGATCTTCATCGAGTAGGGCAGGCGGCTGATGTCGTAGCGCTCGCCCAGGGCCGGCAGGCTGAAATAGGTGTAGTCGCGGCCGTTGACGGACAACTGGCGGCGGGTGGAAAACGAGTCGCTCATGCGGTGAACTCCTGTGGAGATGCTGGCTCGCGCCTCGCGCCGGGCGAGGATCTGCTTGCGGTGGAGCGGACGGCGCAATGCGTGGCGGGGCGGTGAGCCCGATTATCCACCACTTGTCGCTGCAACTTTGTGCACGGCGTGTCGACGAATGCGCGCGCGGGCGCTCGGCCTCGCCGCGCCGAGGTCATTTCGCCACGCCCTGCCAGGTGGTTTTGAGCATTTGCAGAAACTCTTCCGCCGCCGCGGACAACACAGCGTTGCGCCGACGGACGATGCCGATGGTGCGCGAGACCACCGGGTGCTCGAGCGGGCGGGTGACCAGAATGGGGTGCTCCTGCTGCGGCGTCGCCATCCGCGGCAGCACCGAGATGCCGACGCCGGCCTCGACCATGCCCAGCGAGGTCGACAGATGGGTCACTTCGTAGAACCAGCTGAGCTTGAGGTTCTCGCGGGCGAGGGCGCCGTCGAGCAGGATGCGGTTGCCGCTGGTGCGGTGCACCGTGATCAGGCGATGGCTGGCCAGGTCGTTCCAGCTCACCTTGCGCTTGCGCGCCAGCGGGTGGTCGCGCCGGCAGGCCAGCACGAACGGGTCTTCGACCAGCACGTCGAAGTTCAGTTCCGGGTCGGAGGCGCCCATGAAGTTGATGCCGAACTCGACTTCGCCGCGTTCCACCGCCTGCAGGCCGTCGGTGGCGGGCAGGTCGAGGATGCGGAACCGCACCTTGGGATGCTCCTCGTGGAAGCGCGCGATCACGCTGGGCAGGAAATAGAACGCCGCGGTCGGCAGGCAGGCGATGGTGACCTGGCTGCCGCGTCCGTCGTCGATGCCGCGCGCGGCGAACAGCGAGCCGTCGAACTCTTCGAGCATGCGCCGCACCAACGGCAGCAGGTTCTGCCCGACCGCGGTCAGCGACACGCTGCGCGTGGTGCGCTCCAGCAGCGGCGCGCCGACCGCTTCCTCCAGTTTCTGGATACGCCGGCTCAAGGCCGGCTGCGAGATGTGCAGGGCTTCGGCGGCGCGATGGAAGCTGCGGGTCTCGCTGACGGTGAGGAAAGCGCGCAGGTCGAGGATTTCGCAATTGATGCTCATAGTGGATCAATCCTTCGAAAAATAGCATTTCTCAGATAAATCACGGCGTGCCAGCATCGCATCACTGGATCGCATTGATCCGATACAGGTATCAATCCGTGGGGCCTATGTCCAGCGACCTGCTAAGCGTGCCTTGCGTCCTGATGCGGGGCGGAACCTCCAAGGGGCCGTTTTTCCTGGCCGACGACCTGCCGGCCGACCCGGCCTTGCGAGATGCCTTCCTGCTCGATGTGATGGGATCGGGCCATCCGTTGCAGATCGACGGCATCGGCGGCGGCAATCCGCTGTCGAGCAAGGTCGCGATCGTCGGCCGCGCGTCGCGCGCCGACGCCGACGTGGACTACCTGTTCGCGCAGGTGCGGGTCGATCAGCGCGTCGTCGACACCACGCCCAACTGCGGCAACATGCTCGCCGCGGTGGCGCCGTTCGCGATCGAGGCCGGATTGGTCCAGGCGCGGCATCCGCAGACGCAGGTGCGCATCCACAACGTCAATACCGGCAAGGTCGTGGTCGCGACCGTGCAGACGCCGGGCGGCCGGGTGAAGTACCGAGGCGATACCGTCATCGCCGGCGCGCCGGGCGCGGGAAGCCCGATCTCGCTCGCCTTCCTCGATGCGGCCGGCGCCCGCACCGGCCGCCTGCTGCCCACCGGTCACGCCAGCGAACGCATCGACGGCGTCGACGCGAGTTGCGTCGACTGCGCCATGCCGATGGTGCTGGTGCCGGCCCAGGCGCTGGGCTTGCGCGGCGACGAAGCGCCGGCGCGTCTGGATGCCGATGCGGCGCTGCTGCGGCGCCTGGAGAAGATACGGATCGAAGCCGGCCACCGCATGGGCATCGCCGACGCTGCCGAGCGGGTGATTCCCAAGCCGGTGCTGCTGTCGCCGCCGATGCATGGCGGCACGTTGCAAGTGCGTTATTTCATGCCGCAACGGTGCCACAGCGCATTGGCGATCACCGGCGCGGTCGGCATCGCCACGGCTTGCGCCACCGAAGGAACCGTGGCGCAGGCGATGTTGCGTGAGCGCGATCTGGCTAAGCCGATCACGCTCGAGCATCCCAGCGGCACCTTGGAAGTGCGGCTCGAACGCACGGCTGCGGGCGATGCCATCGCCAGCGTGGTGCGCACGGCGCGGCGCCTGTTGGAAGGGCGCGTGTTCACTTCGCTGGTACCCGAGTCCGGGGCCGCGAGGATGTAGCTATCGACGGCCCGAACCACGACAGTGAGGGGCGGGCCTTCAGATCGGTTTTCATGAGGCACACGACATCCTGGGAGGGATCGATGTTCAGCAAGAAATTCATAGCCGCCGCCGCTGCCGCCTTGGTAGCGGCCGCCGCGGCGCTCTCCGGCTGCGGCCAGGGCGACATCGTCGGCGGCGAACGCAGGCCGGTGCGCATCAGCGTGGGGTCCTACAACCTCAACAACTTGCCGTTCTTCGTCGCCGACGCCAAGGGCTATTTCGCCGAGGCCGGCGTGCACGTGCGCACCGAGAACTTCGCCCAGGGCGGCTCGAAAGTGTTGCAGGCGCTGGTGGCCGGTTCCACCGACGTGGCGGTGGGGTTCTACGACCACACCATCCAGATGCAGGCCAAGCGCAAGGACGTTTCCGCGTTCGTGCTGTTGTCGCGCAATTCCGGGCTGGTGTTGGCCGGGCGCAACGACACGCGCTTCGATCCGAAGCAGCCGCAGACCATCCGTGGCCTCAAGATCGGCATCACCGCGCCGGGTTCGTCGTCGGATTTCTTCGTGCGCCATTTCCTCGCGCGCCACCGCATCGACGAAAACGCGGTGTCGATCATCGGCGTCGGCTCGGGCGCGGCCGCGGTGGCGGCGCTGCAGCAGGGCAAGGTCGATCTGCTGGTGAACTACGATCCGGCGGCGACCTTGATCGAGGCGCGCGGCATCGGCCGCATCCTGATCGACGCGCGCAGCGACGAGGGCGCGCGCGAGGTCTACGGCGGCCTGTATCCGACCTCGGTGCTGTACGCGCAGAGCGCGTTCCTGCAAAAGCATCCGCAGGTCGCCGAGCGCATCGCGCGTGCCCAGCTCAAGGCGCTGCGCTTCATCGAGGACACGCCGCCCGAGCAGATCGTGGCCGCGCTGCCGGACCGTTACGTTTCCGGCGATCGCGCCGCCTACGCCAAGGCGGTGGCGCGCGCCAAGGCGATCTTCTCGCGCGACGGCCGGTTCGTGCCGGCGGATCTGCAAACGCCGCTGGCGGTCTTGCGCGAATTCGATCGCAGCGTCGCCGCTGCCCAGATCGATCTGAGCAAGACCTACACCAACCGTTTCGTCGACGACGCGCTCGCCGCGTCGTCGCGCTGACCGATGGGAGCGCACGTCATGGCCACCACCGCCACGGTGCGACAACTGCACCAAGACCCGGCCGGCGCGAACGCCGCCGCCCTGGTCGCGATCGAAGGCATCACCATGTCGTTCGGCGACTTCACCGCGGTGCGCGACGTCGATATCGGCGTCGGCGACGGCGAATTCCTCGCGATCGTCGGCCCGACCGGCTGCGGCAAGAGCACCATCCTCAATGCCGTGGCCGGGCTGCTGACGCCGGCCAAGGGCCGTATCGCCATCGACGGCAAGCCGGTCAAGGGCGTGCAGGAAAGCGTGGGCTACCTGTTCCAGCAGGACGCGTTGTTGCCGTGGAAGACCGCCTTGCAGAACGTCGAACTTGGCCTGCGCTTTCGCGGCGTGGCGGCGGCCGAGCGCGAGGCGAGGGCGCGTGCCTGGCTGGCGAAGGTGGGGCTCACCGGGTTCGAGGCGCGCTATCCGCACCAACTCTCCGGCGGCCAGCGCAAACGCGTGCAGATGGCGCAAGCCCTGATCGTGGAGCCCAAGGTGATCCTGATGGACGAGCCGTTCTCGGCCCTGGACATCCACACCCGGCACCTGATGCAGAACGAATTGCTGCGCTTGTGGCAGGAACAGCGCCGCTCGGTGATCTTGATCACCCACGATCTGGAAGAGGCGATCGCCCTGGGCGATCGGGTGGTGGTGCTGTCGGCCGGCCCGTCCAGCCGCGTGGTCGAGAGTTTCCACGTTCCGCTCGACCGCCCGCGCGACGTCGCGGAAATCAAGCTCGACCCGTGTTTCATCGACCTGTACCGCGACATCTGGGCCTGCCTGCGCGGCGAAGTGGAGAAGACCTATGCGCAACAACGTGACTGACCGCATCGTGCAACTGCTGCTGGTCGTGGTGCTGTTCGGCGGCTGGCAGGCCGGCGTATCGGCGCAGATGATCGACCCGTTCTTCTTCCCGGCGCCGATGGCGATCGCGCAGCAGGCCTGGGAGTGGCTGTCCGACCCGGGGTTCTACCAGCACGTCGGGATCACCCTGGCCGAGACCGGGCTGGGCTATGTGATCGGCACGACCCTGGGCGTCGCCGGCGGCGTCTGGCTGGGCCTGAGCCGGCGTTCGGCGCGGATTCTCGATCCCTTCATCAAGGGCTTCAACGCGATTCCGCGCGTGGTGCTGGCGCCGATCTTCGTGCTGTGGCTGGGCCTGGGGCTGTGGTCGAAGGTGGCGCTGGCGGTGACGCTGGTGTTCTTCACCACCTTCTTCAATGCGATGCAGGGCGTGCGCGAGGTCAATCCGACGGTGCTGGCCAACGCGCGCATTCTCGGCGCCGGCCGCAGCGATCTGCTGCGCCACGTGTATTTCCCGGCCGCGGCGAGCTGGATCCTGTCCTCGCTGCGCACCTCGGTCGGCTTTGCCGTGGTCGGCGCGATCATCGGCGAGTACCTCGGCGCGTCGGCGGGGCTGGGCTATCTGATCGCCCAGGCCGAGGGCAACTTCAACGCCGTCGGCGTCTTCGCCGGCATCGCGATCCTGGCCGTGTTCGTGCTGATCATCGACGCCTTCCTGGATATCGCCGAGAACCGCCTGATCGCGTGGCGTCCGAACGCGGCGCGCGAAAGCGCCTGAGCCCGGCCCGCGCGCCGGCCCCGCCGCGGCAGCGCGCCGCGGCGGACATCCACCTCCCTTAGCCGCGGATCTGTCTTGCGACACGAATCCTGGCGCGCAGCGCCAGCGGCGCCTTGTTGCCTGGAGAAAGCTCGTGACGAATCGTTTTGGCTTGCATCCGATCGCATTGGCGATGCTCGTCGCCGCCGCGAGCGGCAGCGGCGAAGTCGCCGCCCAGACCCGCGGGCCGACGCCCGACGCCGCCGAACTGCTGCAACTGGTACAGGCGCAGGCGGCCCGGATCGAACGGCTGGAGCGGCGCCTGGCCGCGGTCGAAGGCGTGGCCGCCGCGACGCCGGCGCCGGCGCCCGCGTCGGCGCCCGAAGCCGTCGGCCTGGCCGCGCGCCTGGACAAGCTCGAACAGGCCCAGGGCAAGCAGCCGAGCGTGAGCTGGAGCAAGGGCGCGCCGCAATTCACCAGCGCCGACGGCCGCGTCGTGTTCCGGCCGCGCGGCCGCGTGTTCCTGGATGCCTCCAGCACCGGCGGCTCCGATTTCGCCGGCCGCAACCTCAGCGGCACCGAAGTGCGTTCGCTGCGCCTGGGCGCCGAGGGCGCGTACGGCGGCATCGGCTGGGTCCTGGAAGGCGACTTCGCCGACAACGGCGTGAGCTGGAAGTCCGCCTACGCGACCTTCGCCCACACGCTGTTCGGCCGCAAGTCGGAATTGAGCGTCGGCAACCGGCTCAACGATCGCGGCATCGACGGTTCCAGCAGCACCTCCAACACGCCGTTCCAGGAGCGCAACGTGGTCGGGACGCTGGTGCTGCCGCAGCGCGGGCTGTTCGGCGTCGGGCTGACCGAACGCGTTTTCGGCCGCGGCTGGCACGCCAGCGTGTCGGTGGCGGGCAACGATCTGGATAACGCCGGCGACGGCAACGACAGCCTGACCTGGGCGGCGCGCGCGCACTGGAATCCGCTCAAGCGCGAGCGCGCGGTCGTGCATCTGGGGGCCTGGGCGTTTCACGAGGACATCGCGGCCGGATCGGCCGGCGTGGTGCGCGCCGCGGCGATCGGCGGCCACTTCAACGACGAGGTCAAGATCGCGCCGGGCAGCGTGACGGGCGCCGAGCGTGGACGCGGCCACGGCGTGGAACTGGCGACGGTGGCCGGCCCGTTCTGGAGTTCGGGCGAATGGGGCTGGCGCCGGATCGAAGGGCTGGACCGCCGCGGCAACTACGCCGCCGACTACGATGCCTATGCCGTCTCCGCCGGCTGGTTTGTGAGCGGCGCCGCGCCGGCCTACGTGGCCGACACCGGCACTTGGGGCCGGGTCAAGGTCGAACGCCCGGTCACGGCCGGCGGACATGGCGCCTGGGAGCTCAAGGCCCGTTACGAAAACGCGGATTTCCGCGATCTGCCCGGCGGCGGCGCCGGCCATGCCTGGACCGTCGGCGCCAACTGGTACCTGAACGACTACAGTCGGCTGATGCTGGACCTGGTGCGCTGGCAGACCGACAACCGTAGCGGCAAGTATCTCGTAGCCGATGAGGGATACACGCTAAATACCCGTCTGCAATTGGTTTTTTGACCGCCGCGGCCGGCGTTCGCAAGCCCGCGGAACCGCTGGGGCCGCCGCCGGTATGCCAGCTCAGGTATGTATAATGCGTACATACCTGCTGGAGCCTGCCCATGGAAGCGACCGTCGCCGAACGAGGCCAGATCACCCTTCCCAAATCGGTGCGCGATGCCCTCGGCCTGACCAAGGGCACGCTGCTGAAGGTCGAGCTGGACGGCAGCCGCATCATCCTGCGCAAGAGCGTCGACGACGCGATCTCCAAGGCGCGCGGCAAGTTCGCCCTGGACGGCTTCGACTCGGCCGCGGACGCCGAGCGCGCGACGCGCGACGAGGAATGAGCCGGTGATCGCGGTCGACTCGCCGGTACTGATCGAACTGCTGAGCGACGGCCCGCAGGCCGACGCGGTCGAGTCCTGCCTGCGCCAAAGCCTGGTCGGCGGCCGCGTGGTGGTGTGCGACATCAGCCTGGCGCAGATCTGCGCGGCGCTGCGCGGCGGCGCCGAAGTGCAGGAAGCGCTGGAAGAAATGGGCATCCATTTCAGCGCGCTGGAAGCCAAGTCGGCGTTGCGCGCGGGCGAGATGCATCGCCGTCACCGCCAGCGCGGCGGCGGACCGCGCGGCCTCGGCGATTTCCTGACCGGTGCCCACGCCTTGCTCCAGTGCGACGGCCTGATCACCTGGAACGACACGTTTTACCGCGACTACTTCAAGGGCCTGAAGCTGATCGTGCCGCAAGCCTGAGCCACGTAACACCCGGTTGATCCAATCGCTTGTGTTCTGACCCAAGCGCGTTACCCAACCCGTTTCGCTTTACCCGTTTACCCAGCCCGTCTACTCAAATTTTTCCACCCAGATTCACGCGGAGATTTGTTCATGTTGGAAGCCTATCGCCACCACATCGCCGAGCGCGCCGCGCTGGGCATTCCGCCGCTGCCCCTGACCGCCCAGCAGACCGCCGATGTCATCGAGCTGCTGAAGGCGCCGCCGGCCGGCGAGGAACAGTTCCTGCTCGACCTGATCACCTACCGCGTTCCGGCCGGCGTCGACGACGCGGCCAAGGTCAAGGCCTCGTACCTGGCCGCGCTCGCGCTGGGCAGCGAGAAGAACGCGCTGATCAGCCGCGAACGCGCGACCGAACTGCTCGGCACCATGCTCGGCGGTTACAACATCCTGCCGCTGGTCGAGCTGCTCGACGATGCGCAGGTCGCGCCGATCGCCGCTGAAGCGCTGAAGAAAACCCTGCTCGTGTTCGACGCCTTCCACGACGTGCAGGAAAAGGCCGAGAAGGGCAATGCCCACGCCCGCAGCGTGCTGCAGAGCTGGGCCGACGCGGAATGGTTCACCAGCCGTCCGGAAGTGCCGCAGAGCATGACCGTCACCGTGTTCAAGGTGACCGGCGAAACCAACACCGACGATCTCTCGCCCGCGCCCGACGCGACCACGCGTCCGGACATCCCGCTGCACGCGCTGGCGATGCTCAAGAACAAGCGCGACGGCATCGAGCCGGAAGAGGACGGCAAGCGCGGCCCGATCGCCTTCATCGAATCGCTCAAGGACAAGGGTCACCTCGTGGCCTATGTCGGCGACGTGGTCGGCACCGGTTCCAGCCGCAAGTCGGCGACCAACTCGGTGCTGTGGTTCACCGGCGAAGACATCCCCTTCATCCCGAACAAGCGCTTCGGCGGCGTGTGCCTGGGTTCGAAGATCGCGCCGATCTTCTACAACACCATGGAAGACGCCGGCGCCTTGCCGATCGAACTCGACGTGTCGCAGATGAACATGGGCGACGTGGTCGAACTGCGTCCGTACGAGGGCAAGGCGCTCAAGAACGGCGAAGTCATCGCGCAGTTCGCGCTGAAGTCCGACGTGCTGCTCGACGAAGTCCGCGCCGGCGGCCGCATTCCGCTGATCGTCGGTCGCGGTCTGACCGCGAAGGCGCGCGAAGCGCTCGGCCTGCCGACTTCGACCCTGTTCCGCCTGCCGACCAACCCGGCCGACACCGGCAAGGGTTATTCGCTGGCGCAGAAGATGGTCGGCCGCGCCTGCGGCGTGCCGGAAGTCGATGGCAAGCAGCCGGGCATCCGTCCGGGCACCTACTGCGAGCCGAAGATGACCTCGGTGGGTTCGCAGGACACCACCGGTCCGATGACCCGCGATGAGTTGAAGGATCTGGCCTGCCTGGGCTTCAGCGCAGACCTCGTCATGCAGTCGTTCTGCCACACCGCCGCCTATCCGAAGCCGGTCGACGTCAAGACCCACCACGATCTGCCGGCCTTCATCAGCAACCGCGGCGGCATCGCGCTGCGTCCGGGCGACGGCGTGATCCACTCGTGGCTCAACCGCATGCTGATGCCCGACACCGTCGGCACCGGCGGCGACTCGCATACGCGTTTCCCGGTCGGCATCTCGTTCCCGGCCGGCTCCGGCCTGGTCGCGTTCGCCGCGGCTACCGGCGTCATGCCACTGGACATGCCCGAGTCGGTGCTGGTGCGCTTCAAGGGCGAAATGCAGCCCGGCGTGACCCTGCGCGACCTGGTCAACGCGATTCCGCTCGCCGCGATCAAGAGCGGCCTGCTGACCGTCGCCAAGCAGGGCAAGAAGAACATCTTCTCCGGCCGCATTCTCGAAATCGAAGGGCTGCCGCAGCTCAAGGTCGAGCAAGCCTTCGAACTGTCCGACGCCTCGGCCGAACGTTCCGCCGCCGGTTGCACGGTCAAGCTCGATAAGGAACCGATCATCGAGTACCTGACCAGCAACATCACCCTGCTCAAGTGGATGATCGCCGAAGGCTACGCCGACCCGCGTTCGCTGCAGCGCCGGATCAAGGCGATGGAAGGCTGGCTGGCCAACCCGCAGTTGCTGGAAGGCGATGCCGACGCCGAATACGCCGCGGTCATCGATATCGATCTCAACCAGATCGTCGAGCCGATCGTGGCTTGCCCGAACGATCCCGACGACGTGAAGACCCTGTCGGCGGTGTCCGGCGCGGTCATCGACGAAGTCTTCATCGGCTCGTGCATGACGAATATTGGTCATTTCCGGGCTGCCGCGAAGCTGCTCGAAGGCAAGCGCGACATCCCGACCCGCCTGTGGGTCGCGCCGCCGACCAAGATGGATGCGTCCGAGCTCACCAAGGAAGGCCACTACGGCACCTTCGGCACCGCTGGCGCGCGCATGGAAATGCCGGGCTGCTCGCTGTGCATGGGCAACCAGGCGCAGGCGCGCGAGGGCGCGACGGTGTTCTCGACCTCGACGCGCAACTTCCCGAACCGCCTGGGCCGCAACACCAACGTGTACCTGGGTTCGGCCGAACTCGCCGCGATCTGCTCGCGTCTGGGCCGCATCCCGACCCGCGAGGAGTACATGACCGATGTCGGCGTGCTCAAGGCCGACGGCGACAAGATCTACCGCTACATGAACTTCGATCAGATCGAAGACTACAAGTCGGTCGCCGACACCGTCGCCGCGGCCTGATTCGGCGCTGCGGCAAGCACGGACAAAGCCCCGGCTACGGCCGGGGTTTTTGTTTGCCGGTGCGCTTGTGCCGGCGGCTTTGGCGTTGCTTGAATGCAGGCCGCGACGGCCTCGCTCGTCGTGGTCGCGCAAGCGGGCTCAGCTTTACTTCGGCACAGCCCAATAGCCATGGCGTCGTCCCGCCACGACTTCGCAGTCTGCGGACAGGTCGGCATGGACCGCGTCGATCAAGACGGGCGAGTGGGGGATTTCGCCCCATCCGTTCGTCATCAACCCACCCCGACAAGGATTTCGCAATGAACCGATGCTCGTTCCGTGTCGTATCCGCCGCCGTGCTGGCGACGCTCTTCGCCCTGCCGCTGGCGGCCGCCGCCGAAGACGAAAACTACCGCGACGCGGCGCAAGTGCAGGCCGAACTGGTCAAGGTGCTGACCTGCCAGGCCGATCGCGCCGAATACGAACGATTGGGCAGCGCGCTGACGCCGATCTACTACGAAAAGCCGGCGCAACCGGCGTTGGCGGGATGGAGCCTGGTCAAGGACGAGAATTCCTTCGTCGCGGTGATGAACCTGCCCACGCCGGTGACCGTGTACGGCCATGCGACCAAGCAGGTGATGATGGCGGGCCAGGGCTTGTTGGCGGTGCTGGACGGCGATCACGTCGATGCCTTGTCGGCCGAGTTGAAGCTCACCCCGAGCACCGAACCGCTGGCCCAGCACATCCGCACGCGCACCGTGCGGGTGCAGCCGATCGGCGACGGCATCGAAGCCACGATCGTGCAGACCGTCAGCACGATCACGACCCATCCGGGCAAGACCATGGTGGGCTGCGAATACCGGATGAATTACTGAGGCCGCAACGCGGGCGGACCTCGATTGCAGGCGCTGCGTCCCGTGCGAGTTATTTCGCTCGCCAGTTGCGGCCCCGAAGCCGCGGCACGTGGCGCAATAAGCGTGGTGTCGCAGTCGCGGCTTGCGCCGCTCCTACAGTCGCTCCTCCAAGTCGCGATGCGGCTCGATAGCCCCCTGTAGGAGCTGCGCAAGCTGCGACCGCGGATTGCGCCGTGCGGCGTCAGCTATATGGGGCTTTTCAGGTCACACGCCGCGACGCCCGGATCGCGGCGCCCGCCTCAACTTGAACGACAGCATCGCCGCCGCCAATCCTCAGCCCAACCGCTCCTCGATCGAATCCACCATCGCCCTGCGCCGCAGCAGAATGTCCCAATAGCTGCCGCCCAACTGCCGCCACAGCACCGCCGAACGCACCGAGGCCAGCAGCACGGCGCGCACTTCGGCGACCACGCCGGGCTGGCCGAGGTAATGCGGGTTGCCTTGCACCAGCACGCGCGGACGCAGGTGGCTCAGGGTGTCGGCGTACAGACCGCCCAGGGCGGCGATCACGTCCGGATGGCTGCTGCCGAGGCGATGCGCGGCGGTGGCCTGGTCGTGAATGCTGCGCAGGACCTTGTCGGTCATCGCCTGGTCGCGCACGAAGCGCCGCTCCAGCTGCAACACCGCCATCGCCAGGCGCGGCAGGTGTTCGTCGCTGACCCGATTGACCAGATAGTCCTGCAGCAAGGTCAGGCCCGGGCGCAGGTTGGCGCCGCCGCCGTAGACCGCGGCGGTCGAGGACGCGTCGATTCGGAACACCGAGTCCAGGCAGGTGCCGAGCACGGCCGCGTTGGCCTGGCCGGTATCGGCGATGCGCCGCACCTGGGCCAGGGCCTGGGCGAGGCCGGCGAGGGCGAGAACGCGTTCGGAAAGATCGGCCATTACGAGCTCGCGGTAAGAAAAGAGGGGGATGAAAGCGGCCGGTCGCAGGCCGGCGCGTCGGTCGTGGCGATCACCGCGCCGCCGAGGCAGACCTCGCCGTCGTACAGCACCAGCGACTGCCCCGGGGTGACCGCGCGCTGCGGTTCGCCGAACACGACCTCCACGCTGCCGTCGTCGAGCACCGTGACCTCGCAGTCCTGGTCGGCCTGGCGATAGCGGGTCTGTGCGGTGCAGGCGAAACGCGCCGCGGGCGGGGCGCCGGCGATCCAGTGCGCGGTTTCCGAACGCAGCCGCTGCGAGTGCAGCCACGGGCTGTCGCTGCCCTGGTCGACGTACAGCACGTTGCTGGCCACGTTCTTGCCGACCACGTACCACGGCGCCGGTTCGAACCCGCGCACGCCGCCGATGTTGAGGCCCTCGCGCTGGCCCAGAGTGAAGTAGAACACCCCGGCATGCGTACCGACCACGCGCCCGTCCGGGGTGCGGATCTCGCCTTGCTTCGCCGGCAGATAGCGCGACAGGAACTCGCGGAAATCGCGCTCGCCGATGAAACAGATGCCTGTGGAATCCTTCTTCGCCGCGGTCGGCAGCGCGGCCATGCGCGCCATCTCGCGCACATCGCGCTTGAGCAGTTCGCCGAGCGGGAACTTGGTCGCCGACAGCTGCGCCTGGCCCAACTGGTGCAGGAAATAGCTCTGGTCCTTGCCGCGGTCGAGCGCGCGCAGCAGGCGGAAGCGACCGTCGGGCGCCTGGTCGACCCGCGCGTAATGGCCGGTCGCGATGTAGCGCGCGCCCAGTTGCTGCGCGGCGTCGAGGAAATGCTTGAACTTGATTTCGCGGTTGCACAGCACGTCCGGATTCGGCGTGCGGCCGGCCGCGTATTCGGCGACGAAGTGTTCGAACACCCCGGCCCAGTACTCGCCGGAAAAATCGCGGAAGTGGATCGGCAGCCCCAGCCGGCCGGATACGGCGACTGCATCGCGGCGGTCGTCCTCGGCGCGGCAGTCGCCGCTTCCGTCGTCGGCCCAGTTCTGCATGAACAATCCCGACAGGGCTTCGCCGGAATCGCGCAGCAACAGCGCGGCGACCGAGGAATCGACCCCGCCCGACATGCCCACGATGGTGTCCGCCGACCCTGCCATGACGGTCACAGCGGTTCGGGCGAGACCATGTGCTGCACCAGGTCCAGCGAGTGGCGGCGTCCGCCCAGGTAGTCGGCGACGACCTGCCAGACCAGCGGGCCGCGGTGCTGCGGCGCGCGCGCCTGCAGTTCGGCCGGGGTCATCCACAGCGCCTGCACGATGCCTTCGTCCAGCGCTCGGTCGGCGTGGTGCCGGACCGGCTCGGCGGCGAAGGCGAAACGCAGGTAATGGCGGCCGCCGGAACCGTCGGGCTGCAACGGTGCTTTCCACTGGTAGGCGCCGACGAACGCGGTCAGGCGCACGTCCCAGCCGGTTTCCTCCAGGGTCTCGCGCAGCGCGGCGTCGAGCAGGCTTTCGTCGGGTTCCAGGTGCCCGGCGGGCTGGTTGATCACCAACTGTCCGCCGACCGTCTCTTCGACCATCAGCAGGCGGCCGCCCTCGACCACGATCGTGGCGACGGTGACGTCGGGTTGCCAGAAACGGCCTTCGCGGTAGCTCACGTCAGAATTCGTCCTTGCCGGGCGTGAGCAGGGCTTCCATCTGGTCGGCGGCGCGGACCACGTAGTCGATGGCGTCGTCTAGGTCGTCCTGGGCCGCGCCGGCATCGAGCTTGACCACGAACACCGCGACCCCGTCCTGCTTGACCCAGCCGCCCATCTTGCTCAGGTGGCTGTCCTCGAGCAGGCGGTTGGCGACATCGGCCGGAAAGTCCTGGTCGGCGCCGCGGTAACCCGGCGACCAGACCTCGCGCACCTGCAGGTTGCCGTAGCTCTGGGTGCTGGAGAGCACGTAGGCCATCTGGCTGCGCTTGCCGTCCAGGCCGAAGGTCAGGACGAAATCGCCGTCCTCGTCGACCTGGTACTTGTAGCCCAGCGCGTCGAGCTGCTGGCGGATGCGCGCATCGCCGGCCTTGGACGCGTTGGCGTCGGGCTCGGCCCGGGCCGCGTCGCCGCGATCGCTCCTGGCTTCCACCTGGCTGGCTTGAGCCTGCTTGGCCTGCGTTTGCTTGGGCGCCGCCTGGGCGGCCGGTTCGGCGGCGGCGAAAGCGGCCACCGGCGACAGCGCGAGCAGGGCGACGGGCAGCAGACAACGGGGCAGGCGCATGAAGGTCCTTGAATTCGACGGCGGCGGCGCAATTGAGTCCGACGGCTCCGACACAGATGGCGGCGCTGCGGCATTTTGCAATGCGGCCGTGCGGTGCGTCCATGTCGCCACGCGGCCGCCGCGCGCCCGCGCCACCTCCACCCCACGCCCGGATCGGGGCAGCGGTCTATAATCGTCCGATGGCAAAACAGACCGAACACGAACACAGTCACGGCGTGCTGGTGGAAACCGGCAAGCCCGAAGTCGCCCGTCCGCCGCTGTATTCCGTACTGCTGCTTAACGACGATTACACCCCGATGGACTTCGTTGTCGAGGTCCTGACCCGCTTTTTCCCGATGAATGTCGAAAAAGCGACCCAGATCATGCTCCATGTGCATACCCGCGGCCGCGGCGTATGCGGGATTTTCACCCGCGAAGTGGCCGAGTCGAAGGTCGCCCAGGTGAACGAATTTTCAAGACTGCATCAGCACCCCTTGCTGTGCACGATGGAAAGGGCCTAAAAGGGAGCTGTCGCACCCGTTGGGGCGGGGCATGGAAAAGCCGGCGAGCGCCCCCACGTAGCGTGCATACGTTCTGGAGGCTACGCCCCATGTTCAGCAAGGATCTCGAATACAGCATCGGCCAGTGCTACAAGCGCGCCCGCGAAGCGCGCCATGAGTACATGACGGTCGAACACCTGCTGCTCGCATTACTCGACAACCCCTCGGCCGAGGCCGTGCTCAAGGCGACCGGCGCCGACTTCCTGCGCCTGCGCAGCGATCTCGAGCAGGCCATCGCGACCTCGGTCCAGGTCCTGCCCGACGATGTCGACCGCGACACCCAGCCCACCCTCGGTTTCCAGCGGGTGCTGCAGCGCGCGGTCTACCACGTCCAGTCCTCGGGCAAGAAGGAAGTCACCGGCGCCAACGTGCTGGTGGCGATCTTCGGCGAGAAGGACTCGCACGCGGTCTACTTCCTCAACCAGCAGGACGTGGCCCGGCTCGACGTGGTCAATTACCTGTCGCACGGCATCGTCAAGCACAGCGCCGAAGACGGGCAGGGCCACCACGAGGAAGAGGCCAAGCCGCCGGAAGGCCCGGACAGCGAAGGCAAGTCCGACGCCCTGGCCGAGTTCGCCAGCAACCTCAACCAGCTCGCCCGCGAGGGCAAGATCGACCCGCTGGTCGGGCGCGGCGACGAAGTCGAGCGCACCATCCAGGTGCTGTGCCGCCGGCGCAAGAACAACCCGCTCTACGTCGGCGAGGCCGGCGTGGGCAAGACCGCGATCGCCGAAGGCCTGGCCAAGCGCATCGTCGACGGCGAAGTGCCCGAAGTGCTGCGCAACGCGACCATCTACGCCCTCGACCTGGGCGCGCTGGTCGCCGGCACCAAGTACCGCGGCGATTTCGAAAAGCGCCTCAAGGCCGTGCTCGCGCAGCTCAAGAAGCAGCCCGAGTCGATCCTGTTCGTCGATGAGATCCACACCATCATCGGCGCCGGCTCGGCCAGCGGCGGCACCATGGACGCGAGCAACCTGATCAAGCCGGCGCTGTCCTCGGGCGAGCTGCGCTGCATCGGTTCGACCACGTTCCAGGAATACCGCGGCATCTTCGAAAAGGACCGCGCGCTGGCGCGGCGCTTCCAGAAGATCGACATCGTCGAGCCGACGGTGGGCGAAACCTACGAAATCCTGCAGGGCCTCAAGCCCAAGTACGAATCGCACCACGGCGTGACCTACGCCGACGAGGCGTTGCAGGCCGCGGTGGATCTGTCGGTCAAGCACATCGGCGACCGGCTGCTGCCGGACAAGGCGATCGACGTGATCGACGAGGCCGGTGCCCGGCAACGGCTGCTGCCCGAGTCGGCGCGCAAGGCGGTGATCGACATCGAGGAAGTCGAGATGATCGTGGCCAAGATGGCGCGCATCCCGACCAAGCAGGTCTCGGCCAACGACAAGGACGTGCTGCGCAATCTCGAGCGCAACCTCAAGATGGTGATCTTCGGCCAGGACCCGGCGATCGAGACGCTCGCCTCGGCGATCAAGCTCGCGCGCTCGGGGCTGGGCAATCCGGACAAGCCGATCGGCAACTTCCTGTTCTCCGGCCCGACCGGCGTGGGCAAGACCGAGGTGACCAAGCAGCTCGCGCTGCAACTGGGCATCGAGCTGGTGCGCTTCGACATGTCCGAGTACATGGAGCCGCATTCGGTCAGCCGCCTGATCGGCGCGCCTCCGGGCTACGTCGGTTTCGACCAGGGCGGCCTGTTGACCGAGAAGATCGTCAAGACCCCGCACTGCGTGCTGCTGCTGGACGAGGTCGAGAAGGCGCATCCGGACATCTTCAACATCCTGTTGCAGGTCATGGACCGCGGCACCTTGACCGATACCAACGGTCGCGAAGCCAACTTCAAGAACGTGATCGTGGTGATGACGACCAATGCCGGCGCGGCGCAGGCCTCGCGGCGCTCGATCGGCTTCACCAAGCAAGATCACTCCACCGATGCGATGGAGTCGATCCGCAAGGCCTTCACCCCGGAATTCCGCAACCGCCTCGACGCGGTGGTGCAGTTCCAGGCGCTGGGCTTCGAGCACATCCTGCGGGTGGTGGACAAGTTCCTGATCGAGCTGGAAAGCCAGTTGCACGAGAAGAACGTGACCTTGACCGCCACGCCGACCGCGCGCGACTGGCTGGCCCAGCACGGCTTCGATCCGCTGATGGGCGCACGTCCGATGGCGCGCGTGATCCAGGACAAGATCAAGCGTCCGCTGGCCGACGAACTGCTGTTCGGCAAGCTCATCGACGGCGGCCGGGTCACCATCGACGTCGCCAACGACGAACTGGTGGTCGAGGCGCACGCCGAGCCGGAGAAGCTGTTGCCGGCGACGGTGTGATCCGACGCCGCGGCTTGCGGCGGCATGAGAGAGAGGCGGCCTTCGGGCCGCCTTTTTCGTTCGTGGAGATGCGGTCGCGGGGTCTGGCGTGGCGCGGTGGCTGCAAGGCGCGTGCCGCGCTACGTGACGATCGCCGCGCCGTTCGCCACTGCGCAATGTCGGCTTGGATGCATCGCGCGTCGGCCGCCTTGGGATAGCGATCGAATCGCGACGCGTACCGTGCTGCACCGCGCAACATCGCAACGTGATCGAGTGCGCGAAACGCGTCGCGCGTCGCAACTGCGGCGTCTGCCGCCGCATGCGACCTGTCGGTTCTGCCAGGGCTCGCCAGCGCGAAGCGATGCCGGTGCTAGCGTCCAGTCGCCCGCGGATTGCGGGCGGCGGCCTGGCTGGCCGCTTTCACTGGAAACAGGAGTCCGATTCGATGAAGAAACGCTCTCTCGCGGCCTTGGCCGCGTTCGTGTTCGGCTGCGCCGTGGTCACCACCGCGATGGCCGCCGATGCCTGCGATACCTGCTGGGTGCGCTACAACAAATGCGTCAACTCCGGTGTGCAGAACTGCGACTACCAGCTCTCGCAGTGCCTGACCCGGTACGGCTGCCCGAATCCGCCGTGGTGAGTGGCGCGCTCGACCTAGCGCGCCGGTGCGTGTTGTCCGCGATGCATGGATAAGGAGGTTGCATGAAGTCCCGCAAGACCCTGTTCGCGGCGTTGGCCGCGTTCGCGTTTTCCGCGTCGGTGGTCGCGGCGGTTCCGCCGCCGCTGAACCCCTGCAAGCAATGCCGTGCGCAATATCAAAGCTGCATGAACAACGGCGGCACCGACGGCAGCCGCGATTGCGAGACGCCCTTCAGTCAATGCCTGATTGCGGCGGGCTGTCCGCTGGAGTGAGATCGGCTGGAGTAAGCAGCGCGCGCGGGTCCGGCACGGGCCCGCGCGTTTCGCGCCATCTCGGCTGGGCCGAGGGCGCTCGCGTTCGCACCGGATACGAAAAAGGCGGCCTTGCGGCCGCCTTTTCGCTTCGGACGCTCGCCACGCTGGACTCAAGCGGCAAGCGCAATAGCGCGGGCTCAGCGCTGACGACGGTAACGGTCGTAGGCGGCCTCGTCGATCTTGTCGACCTTGGCGACGTCGCAGGTGTCGCGCGCGGTCTTGACCACGCTGCCGCTCGGGCACAGGCGGTTGGCCTGCTGCTCGCTGGAGATTTCCATCTTGTTGGTGGTGGTCAGGTCCGAACAGGTCTGGCGGAAGCCGACGCGATAGAACTCGCTGTCGTGCTTGACCACGACGAACTGCGCGCCGGCGCGCGAGATCTGCGAGCTGTCGCCCAGGTCGACGCAGGAATCGAGCGTGGCCGCGGACGCTGCGGTGGCGGACAGGCTCAGCAGACAGGTAAGGGTGACGGTACGTAGCAGCGACATTGGGGGCGTCCTCGATGGGGCTGGCTCGGATTGAGCTTGCCGCGAAATCTAGACGCATCGCACGCATATGGAATCTGAAAGAAGTCGCTATGACCTTCGTCACTGTATGCGATCGGCTGTAAACCATCGGCCCGTTGCATGCATCGTGCATTGTTGCAGGTCAGATGCGAGTGGGCGGATTTTCGCATCGATGAGCGCGCGGAGTTTGCCGAAACGGTTGAGTCGCGCGCTGTTTGCGTGGATTGCGTCGTCGTCGCGACTGCGCGGCTGCGACGGCGGGCGAGCGTGCTTCGTGATCGAGTCGTCGCTTCGATGCCCGCGCTCGGATTTTTTCATCGTTCGCCGGACGTCGTCGCGAGCATGCGGCGCATCGGCATGCCGCAGTGCAGCTCGATTCGCCCGCCGCGACGGTGCTAGCGTGCGACCGGCCCGCAAGGCGCGGGCGGCCGTCCTGAGCGACGGCCTGACCGATCCGGAGACGATCATCATGAAACTGTCCAAACCCGCGTTAGCGGCGCTCGCCGCCTTCGTGTTCGGTTGCGGCGCGTTTACCACCGCGAGTTCCGCGGTCAATCCCTGCCAGGTCTGCCACGACCTGTACAACCGCTGCATGCAACTGGGCCAGCTCGATTGCGAGTACAAGCGCGACGACTGCCTGCGCCGCAGGAACTGCCCCCTGCAGTAACCGTCCCGGCCGCTCGCACGCACCGGGATTCGCCACTGCGACCGCGTTCGCGGCGCAGCCACTCCGGCCGGGGCCGCGGTCCCGCGCCGATCCATGGAAAAGGAGCACCACATGAACTTGCGCAAGCTCACCCTGACCGCCGTCGTCGCCTTCGTCTTCGCCGGCTCGGCCGTCGCCTTCGCCCGTCCGCCGCTCAACCCCTGCCGCGAATGCCGCATCGCCTACAACGTGTGCATGAGCGAAAGCGGCGGCCCGCAAGACGACATGGTCTGCGAAAGCGACTTCAGCGCCTGCCTGATCGGGGCGGGTTGCCCGTTGGAGTAAGCGCCGGCGGTTGAGCGGGGCGCGATGCGGGCGATGCCCGCTCGTGCATCACGGGCGCGGCCGAACTGGGCGCCCGGTCACGGGCCCCGGCCAGGATCGGGCCTAGGCTCGCCGGTCCGCGACCGATCGTTGCGGACCGGCGGGCGCTCGCACGCTCGCCGCGCCACTCAAGGAATAGGGAGGTTCACCATGACGTTGAAGCATCTGTCGCTGAGCGCATTGGCCGGGTTCGTGTTCGCCGGCTCGCTGGTCGCCAGCGCGGGCGCCGCGCCGGTCAATCCTTGTACGGCCTGCTGGCAGGCCTACGACCGCTGCAACCTGACCACCGCGACCGACTGCGAGACCAAGTTGATCGCGTGTCAGCGCCGTAACAACTGCCCGGTGTAAGGGCGGCCGGCGCGCCCGGCCCCGGCCGAGACGCAGGCATGAAAAAGGCGGCCAATGGCCGCCTTTTTCGATAGTTACCGCGATTACTTCATGCGGTAGGTGATGCGGCCCTTGGTGAGGTCGTAGGGCGTCATCTCCACCTTGACCTTGTCGCCGGTCAGGATGCGGATGTAGTTCTTGCGCATGCGACCCGAGATGTGGGCGATGATTTCGTGCCCGTTTTCGAGACGCACACGGAACATGGTGTTCGGAAGAGTTTCCGCCACCGTGCCCTCGAATTCGATCACGTCGTCTTTTGCCATGTGGTTCTCAAGGAGGAGTCGCGATGTCGCGAGGATGGGCGTCGCGCGCCCGCGAAGCCGCACATTCTGCCACGGCAACGGCCCCGGCGCAAAAAAACCGTTAACTCCGCCCGCGGGCCGTCGATCGGCGACGGCGCGGCATGGCGCAATGGCAGGCTGCGCGGTGCTCAGGCGCCTGCGTGCGGCGCGTCATCCCCGGCCGGGTCGGCCAGCGCGCGGGCGGGGTAGTCGCCGAAATGCGCGGTCCACGGCCCCGATGCGAATCCCGGCAGCGCGGTCAGCCGCTCGACCTGGGCCAGGAACTGCGTCCGCGGCATCGACACCGCGCCCAGGCTCAGCAGGTGCGGGTTCTCGACTTGGCCGTCGAGCAGCGGCCAGCCCCAGGCATGCAGATGCCGGGCCAGGGCCGCGATCGCCACCTTGGAACCGCCCGGGCGGGCGCTGAACATGCTTTCGCCGAAGAACATCCGGCCGATCGCGATGCCGTACAGGCCGCCGACCAATTCGTGGCCGTCGTAGACCTCGATCGAATGCGCATGCCCGAGCCGGTGCATGGCGACATAGGCCTCGCGCAGTTCGTCGTTGATCCAGGTGCCGTCCTGGCCCGGCCGCGGTGCCTGCGCGCAGGCGGCGATGACCTGCTCGAACGCGGTATCGGCGCGCACCACCCAGTCGCTGCGTCGCAGCGCGCGGCGGAACTTGGACGCCAGCCGCACCGCGTCGGTGCGGAACACGGTGCGCGGGTCGGGGCACCACCACAGCAACGGATAGCCGTCCGACGGCCACGGGAAGATGCCGTGGCGGTAGGCGTTGAGCAGGCGTTCGGGGCGAAAGTCGCCGCCCACCGCGAGCAGCCCGTCGGGCTCGCGCAGCGCCTGTTCGCCCGGAGGGAACGGCGCGGCGGGGTCGGGGGCCAGCAGGAAGGGGAGGCGGCGCATTTTGTTCGGGAGTCGGGAATGGGGAATGGGGAATCGGGAAACGTAAAAGCGGGTGGCGCAGATGCTGGAAGACGATCTGACCTTCGGAACGTGATTGTGGCTGGTCAACGATGCCAGAATCTCAACGATTCCCGATTCCCGATTCCCGACTCCCGCCCTCACTTGAACGGCGAATGCGCACTCAACGTCTGCGCATAGCGCCGGACCGAAGCCGCCTCGTCGCGGCACCACGGCCGCAGGGCGTCGCGGAAGCCGGGGTGGGCGATCCAGTGGCGGCTATGCACGAAGCTCGGCAGGAAGCCGCGTGCGAGTTTGTGTTCGCCCTGGGCGCCGGGTTCGAATCGGGCGAGCCCTTCGCGCAGGCAGTAGTCGATGCCCTGGTAGTAGCAGGTCTCGAAGTGCAGCCCGGGCAGGTTGACCTCGCTGCCCCAGTAGCGGCCATACAAGGTGTCGCCGCCGCGCAAGCACAGGGCGCCGGCGATCGCTTCGCCGTCGCGCTGGGCCAGGAAGATCACCAGCGACCGCGGCATTTCGCGGGCGAGATGCTGGAGGAACTCCAGGGTCAGCGCGGCGTGGTTGCCGTATTCGGCGAAAGTGGTCAGGTAGAAGCGGTGCATCGTCGCCAGATCGTCGGCGCTGGCGTCGCGGCCCTCGACGACGCGGAAGGTCACTCCGGCGCGCGCGACCTTGGCCCGCTCCTGGCGGATGTTCTTGCGGTGCTTGTGATCGAACGCGGCCAGGAATTGCTCGAAGTCGTTCCAGCGCTGGCCTTGTGCATCGGGCAAGTTGCGCCAGTGGTATTGCACGTCGATGCGCGGCAGCCAGTCGCCACCGGCATCGTCGCCGTCGAACAACGAATCCTCGTCGTGCCTGTGGAAGTTCACATGCGCCGACGACAGCTTCTGCCGCGCGCACAACTGCGCCATCGCCGCGATCAGTACCCGCCGGTGGTCGTCGTCGCGCGCGAGCAGGCGCGGGCCGGTGACGGGCGAGTAGGGCACCGCCGCGAGCCATTTGGGGAAATAGTCCAGGCCGTGCTGCGCGTAGGCATGGGCCCAGGCGTGATCGAACACGAATTCGCCGTGCGAGTTCTGCTTGAGATACGCCGGCATCGCCGCGATCAGCGTGTCGCCGTCCCACACGGTCAGGTGATGCGGCGCCCAGCCCCAGTCTTCGCGCAGGCAGCCGTGAATTTCCATGCCGTGCAGGAAAGCATGAGCGATGAAGGGATTGGTGCCGTCGTGCAGGGCGTCCCATTGCGCCGCGTCGATTTCGCTCAGCGAACCCAACAGGCGCAGTTGCAGCGAGGCGTCGCTGTGTTCGCGGTTCGCCATTGGTGTCATCGGATCAAGGTTTTGCCGCAGCGCCGAATGTCAAAGGCACCCGTAGTGCCGGCTGACTGCAATCCAGGCCGTCGACAGGAAGCATCGCAGCGACGCCGTTGAGCAGGTTGAGCACGGCTTCGCGATTGACCGTCTCGGGCGTCGGCTCAAGCTGCACGCTCTTTTCGCAGGTTGGGTAGCGCGCGATCACCTTGATCGGTGTGGCGGAGGGCGAGTTGACGAGTTTCTTGGCCGAACTCAAGCGCGCTTCGAGCAGGTCTTGTAGTGCGATGGTGTAAACGGCGCTGCTTTTTTGATCGTCGCCGGGCTCTTTGGCGACGCCATCGGCCTGCGCACGGGGCTTGAGCTTTCCGGCTTCGACCATCAGCGGATAAGCCCTTAGCAAGGAGGCGGGTTGGCCGTCCCAGCCCAGGACTCGATACATGGCGAGCAAATATGGCGCTTCACTGTCGCCATTGGCCTGGGCAATATTGAGATACTCCAGTCCGCGTTCGAGCTTTTCCGGCGCGTACTCGAAGCCATCCAACCGGCACTGCGCCCAAATCACGCCAAGCCACGCGCGGGCCTTGGCATCGCCAGACTGCGCGGCCTGTTCAACCACGTTGCGCTGTTCGAACAGCGCCTTGAACATTTGCAGGAAGGACGACTTCGCGGCAGGGTCGTACATCAGCTTGAATGCAGCGGGGCTGACGGTCTGCCGCCCCTGTTCGATGAACTCTGCCTGGTTGAGGCAAACCGGATTGGGTGGATTGGCGGCCGAAGCCCATCCGGGTGCGCATGCCGCGAGCGCGATGGTCAGCGCCAGCCATTTCCCGGACCGGTGCGCCATCGATCAGGCGTCCTTGTCGAGGAACTTCTCGGCGTCCAGCGCGGCCATGCAGCCGAACCCGGCCGAGGTGATGGCCTGGCGGTAGACCTGGTCGGCGACGTCGCCGGCGGCGAACACGCCTTCGACCGAGGTGCGGGTGGCGTTGCCGTCCAGGCCGGTCTCGATGGTCAGGTAGCCGTTCTTCATCGCCAGTTGGCCTTCGAACAGGCTGGTGTTCGGGGTGTGGCCGATGGCGACGAACAGGCCATGCACGGCGAGGTCGCGGACCGAGCCGTCCTGCACCGACTTGACCCGCACGCCGGTCACGCCGGCGTCGTTGCCGAGCACTTCCTCGACGGTGTGATGCCACACCGGTTCGATCTTGCCGGCCTGGATCTTGGCCTGCAGCTTGTCCTGCATGATCTTCTCCGCGCGCAGGGTGTCGCGGCGATGGATCAGGTAGACCTTGCGGGCGATGTTGGACAGGTACAGCGCTTCTTCGACCGCGGTGTTGCCGCCGCCGATCACCGCCACGTCCTGGTCCTTGTAGAAGAAACCGTCGCAGGTGGCGCAGGCGGACACGCCGCGGCCCTTGAATTCTTCTTCCGACGGCAGGCCGAGGTACTTGGCGGTGGCGCCGGTGGCGATGATCAGCGCATCGGCGGTGTAGTCGCCGCTGTCGCCCTTGAGCCGGAACGGGCGCTTGGACAAATCCGCGGTGTGGATGTGGTCGAACACGACCTCGGTATCGAAGCGTTCAGCATGCGCCTGCATGCGCGTCATCAGATCCGGACCCATCAGGCCGTGCGCGTCGCCGGGCCAGTTGTCGACTTCGGTGGTCGTCATCAGCTGGCCGCCTTGCTGCAGGCCCGTGATCACCAGCGGCTTGAGGTTGGCGCGGGCGGCGTAGACGGCGGCAGTCCAGCCGGCCGGGCCGGAACCGAGGATGACGACACGGGAGTGCTTCGAAGGGGTCATGTATATAATCGCGGGCAGTTGGGAATGCGCTGAGCGCAGAAGGAATCCTCAGCTTCGGCCATACGCCGGCGTGTAGAAGATTCCGGAACAGGGCATAGCTTGGAGGCGCGGTCCCGGCAACACAAGGCGTATCGCGCCGATGCAACGGTGCGTGCCACGGCACGAGGCCGGCGCTGCGAGCGAACCGCCAAAGCGCACGCTGGCGTATTGCCGGGCGATGGTCGTACAAAGGCCGCCGGGTCGGCCCGCTTAGAGGCACCGATTCGACAAACGGCGTTCCTTGCAATGGCTCGCCGGTCACACGCTTCCGACGCGACTCCCATCAGACACAGCGGCCAAGCTCAGCGATTCCAAGTCAGATCCCAAGCTCAGACGCGACACTTCCCCCACACGACACTCAAGACAACATGGCCAGGGGCGCCGCGCATGCGGCGTTTTTCCAGGCCGCACCGGAGATTGCAATGCGTATCGGCGTACCGAAGGAAACCAAGACTCTCGAAGGGCGCGTCGCGCTCGTTCCGGCCGCGGCCGGCGACCTGGTCAATCGCGGCCACGAGGTCTGGCTGGAGCAGGACGCGGGCATCAAGAGCGGCTTCAAGGACGCCGACTACATCCGCCTGGGGGTGAAGATCGCGCCCGACGCGGCGGCGCTGTACGAAAAGGGCGAGTTGATCGTCAAGGTCAAGGAGCCGATCGCCGGCGACCTGCAGCACCTGCGCAAGGATCACCTGCTGTTCTGCTACCTGCACCTGGCCGCCGAGCCGACCCTGACCAAGCAACTGCTCGACATCGGCCTGACCGGCGTGGCGTTTGAGACCGTCGAGCTGCCCAACGGCGACCTGCCGCTGCTGGCGCCGATGTCGATCATCGCCGGCAAGATCGGCGTGCAGGTCGGCACCCACCTGCTGCACCAGCCCATGAGCGGCAAGGGCAAGCTGCTCGGCGGCCTGCCGTCGACCGAGCGCGGCAAGGTCGTGGTGTTCGGCGCCGGCCAGGCCGGCGGCGCGTCGGCGGCGCTGGCCGCGGCCGGCGGTTCCAACGTGACCGTGTTTGAAATGCGCCAGGACCGCATGGAGCAGATGATGCGCCTGGGCAACAACGTCACCACGCTGTTCCCGTACGTGGACGTGGTCGCGCGCGAAGTGGCTTCGGCCGACCTCGTCATCGGCGCCGTGCTCGTCACCGGCGCACGCGCGCCGCACGTGCTGACCCGCGAAATGCTCAAGGGCATGGAAGACGGCAGCGTGGTGGTCGACATCTCCATCGACCAGGGCGGCTGCTTCGAGACCTCGCGTCCGACCACCTGGAAAGAGCCGACCTACGTGGAAGAGGGCGTGACCCACTTCTGCGTGACCAACATGCCCGGCGCGGTGCCGCAGACCTCCTCGCAGGCGATCTGTGCGGCGATCCTGCCGTGGGTCAACAAGTTGGCCGGCGGCGAGTGGCGCGGCAACCAGGCGCTGGTGCGCGGCATCAATGTGGAAGGCGGCCAGCTGATTCATCCGGCGTTGCAGGGCATGAAGCTGTAACAGCCGGGAATCGGGAGTCGGGAATCGGGAATCGGTTCGGCCGATCCGACCGGGTTCCAGCGCGGGGCGGCAAGGGGACGGGGCTTGATGCTACCGTTCGCTGGCCGCCCTTCGTTTTTGGCGCTGGGGCAAGGCGAATAGCGTTGCGGGGCGGGCGGGAACAGGCGCCGGCCAGCGCTAGGCGCCTACACGCCGATTGCAGCCCTTTCCTGTATATTCAACAACTAACGAAACCATCCTAAGGCAGCACATCACGGTGGCGTCCGCTCCCACAGCCAGTCGCAAGAAGGCCAAGCCACCCGAAGCGGTGAAAAACGCGCCGTCCCCGAAGCGCCAGCGCCTCATGCGCGACATCGCGCTGATCGTGATCGCGCCGCTGCTGCTGTACTTGCTGGCCAGTCTGGTCACCTTCTCGCCAAACGACCCCGGCTGGTCGCATTCGGGTTCGATCACCGCGCCGCTGCACAACCTCGGCGGCCGGGTCGGCGCCTGGATCGCCGACGTGCTGCTCTACCTGTGCGGCTATGTCGCGTTCTTGTTGCCGATCATGCTCGGCGCGATCGCCTGGATCGCCCTGTTCGGCATGGACACCGACGGCGACGGCGAGGCCGATCTCGGCCCGGCGTTGCGCCTGATCGGCATCGTCGGTTTCCTGGTCTCCGCGACCGGCCTGCTGCAACTGCGCTTCGGCCCGGCCGAGGATTTTTCCGCCGGCAGCGGCGGCATCCTGGGCCAGTTGGTCGGGCGTTCGCTGTACTCGGGCTTCGGCCCGGTCGGCGGCAATCTGTTCCTGCTCGCGCTGCTGCTGATCTCGGTGACCCTGGCCACCGGCATCTCGTGGTTCGCGGTGATGGACAAGCTGGGCCAGTGGACCCTGGCGCTCGGCCCGGTGCTGAGCAAGCTGTTCCGCCGCGGCAGCCAGCAGGCGACCGAATGGCGCCAGACCCAGGTCATGCGCGAGGAGCGCGAGGAAGCGCGCAAGGTCGACACCGAGCTGCGCTCCAAGCGCGAGAAGGTCAAGATCGAACCGCCGCCGGCGCCGGTGGTGGAAAAGAGCGAACGCGCCAAGCGCGAGACCCAGATCCCGCTGTTCAACACCGGCGACGGCAGCGGCCTGCCGCCGCTGGCGCTGCTCGACGATCCCAAGCCGCAGCCCAAGGGCTACAGCGAAGAAACCCTGGAAACCCTGTCGCGGCAGATCGAATTCAAGCTCAAGGATTTCCGCATCGATGCCCAGGTCATGGGCGCGTACCCCGGCCCGGTCATCACCCGTTTCGAAGTGCAGCCCGCGCCGGGCGTGAAGGTCAGCCAGATCAGCTCGCTCGACAAGGACATCGCGCGCGGCCTGTCGGTCAAGTCGGTGCGCGTGGTCGACGTGATCCCGGGCAAGTCGGTGATCGGCCTGGAAACGCCGAACACCACCCGCGAAATGATCTTCCTGTCCGAGCTGCTGCGTTCGAAGGAATACGACAAGTCCGGCAGCCCGCTGACCCTGGCGCTGGGCAAGGACATCGCCGGGCGGCCGACCGTGGCCGATCTGGCGCGCATGCCGCATCTGCTCGTCGCAGGCACCACCGGCTCGGGCAAGTCGGTCGCGGTCAACGCGATGGTGCTGAGCCTGCTGTACAAGGCCTCGGCGAAAGAACTGCGGATGCTGATGATCGACCCGAAGATGCTGGAGCTGTCGGTCTACGAAGGCATCCCGCACCTGCTCGCGCCGGTCGTCACCGACATGAAGGAAGCCGCCAACGGCCTGCGCTGGTGCGTGGCCGAGATGGAGCGCCGCTACAAGCTGATGTCGATGGTCGGCGTGCGCAACCTGGCCGGTTTCAACAAGAAGGTCCGCGACGCCGAGGACGCGGGCCAGCCGATGATGGACCCGCTGTTCAAGCCCAATCCGGACCTGGACGAAGCGCCGCGCCAGCTCGAGACCTTGCCGTTCATCGTCATCTTCATCGACGAATTTGCCGACATGATGATGATCGTCGGCAAGAAGGTCGAAGAACTCATCGCCCGTCTGGCGCAGAAGGCGCGCGCGGCCGGCATTCACTTGATCCTCGCCACCCAGCGTCCGTCGGTCGACGTCATCACCGGCCTGATCAAGGCCAACATCCCGACCCGCATCGCGTTCCAGGTGTCGAGCAAGATCGACTCGCGCACCATCCTCGATCAGTCCGGCGCGGAAACCCTGCTGGGCCACGGCGACATGCTGTACCTGCCGCCGGGCACGGCGATGCCCGAGCGCGTGCATGGCGCCTTCGTGTCGGACGAGGAAGTGCATCGCGTGGTCGAGCACCTCAAGCAGATCGGCGGCCGCCCGGATTACATCGAAGGCGTGCTCGACGAAGTGCAGACGATGGGCGACGGCACCGTGGTCGGCGCGACCGGCCTGCCGGAAACCGCGAGCAGCGGCGGCGACGAATCCGATCCGCTGTACGACGAGGCGGTGCGCATCGTCACCGAGACGCGTCGTGCTTCGATCTCCGGCGTGCAGCGGCGCCTGAAGATCGGCTACAACCGCGCCGCGCGCCTGATCGAGGCGATGGAAGCGGCCGGCATCGTCACCCCGCCCGAGCACAACGGCGACCGCAGCGTGCTGGCGCCGCCGCCGCCGAAGTAAACGGTTGCCGGGTAAGCGTCGCTAGAAGCAAGCGCTGGCCGCTTGCAGGCGCCGAGGTCTTTTGTGGGAGGGGCTTCAGCCCCGATGCTTTTCGATCAGCAGTGCCGAATGTTCGGGCTACCTGACCGGAAAGCATCGGGGCTGAAGCCCCTCCCACAAAAGACCTTCCATTGCGCCCGGTAAACCGCGCGGCCCGGCGTCGATACCGCGTTCAGGCTCGCCTGTTCACACTGCCGCCATCGTCATTGAGGAGCTTCCCGTGAACCGTCTCGTCCGCCATGCCGCCATCGCGCTTTCGCTGTCCACGGCCTTGTTCGCCGGCGCCGCCACGGCCGGCGCGCGCGAGGACCTGGGCAGCTTCACCCGCGGCCTCAAGGGGCTCGACGGTCAGTTCGCCCAGCAGGTGTTCGACACCAACGGCAAGCTCAAGGAATCCTCCAGTGGCCAGGTCGCGCTGTCGGCGCCGCGCCTGTTTCGCTGGGAATACACCAAGCCCTACCCGCAGCTGATCGTCGCCGACGGCAAGAAGGTCTGGGTCTACGAGCCCGACCTGCAGCAGGTCAGCGTGCGCCCGCAAGGCGTCGAGGAACAGAACAGCCCGCTTGCCGCGTTGATCGACCCGAGCAAGCTCGATGCGATGTTCGTGGTCAAGGACAACGGCAGCCGCAGCGGTCTGAACTGGCTGGCGCTGGAGCCCAAGACCCCGGGCGATGCCAGCTTCCGCAACGCCAAGCTCGGCTTCAACGCCAGCGGCCTGGCCAAGATGGAAATCGTCGACGCGCTGGGCCAGAAGACCGAGATCAGCTTCAGCGGCTGGAAGCGCAACCCGAGCTTCCCGGCGAGCACCTTCAAATACACCCCGGCCAAGGGCGTGGATGTGATCGGCGAAGGCTGAGGCGCGCAGCACCGCGCAGCGAACAAGAAACGCGGGCTTCGGCCCGCGTTTTTATTGCCTGGCGTTCGCGATGGATGCCGCGTAACGAAACGGGCGTGCGCCGTGCCTCAAGGCGTCAGCGATTTCTCGTAACGGATCGTGGTCAGGCCACTGTTCCACTCCTCGTCGGGATAACGTGCCACCTCGACGTAGCCCAGCGCGAGATACAACCGCTGGCTGCCTTCGTTGAAGGTATCGGTTTCCAGCGCCGCCAGCGCGATGCCGTCGGCGCGCATCTGCGCCTCCAGCCCGGCCATCAGGGCGCGGGCGACACCGCGCCGACGCCCGGCGGCGGCCACGTGCAGCGAATCGACGAAGCCGGCGTCGCGGTTGCCGAAGCCGACCACCGCGCCGTCGAGTTCGGCGACCAGAAACGCGGGCAGGACTGTATCGACGAAGGTCTCGGCCACGCGCCGCCGGTGGTAGTCGTCGATCGCCGCGGCGCTCAGCTGTGGGCGCCAGGTGTCGGCGAAGGTTTCGGCGAGTATCGCCAGCAGGACGGCGCGGTCTTCGCGGCGGGCGGGGCGGATCGTTACGGGTGAGGGCATGGTCTGGCTCGGTCGGACGCCACTGCGGGGTTGGCGAAGCTGGATGCGATTGTAGGGGCGATGCATCGCGCCCACGTCGATGCGGGGTGTGCGCAAGCTGCCGCATCATCGCGGCGGCTCACGCGTCGCGGCGCGCGGCCGGTCGTTATCGTGAGGTTCCAGGCCCGGCGATCGACACGGACGCTCAGTGCGATGAACCTCGCCGCACTTTTGCAAGATCCGCGAACGCTCCGAAGCATGGCTGACCGCGATGCACTGGACACGCGACGAATTGCTGGCGATCACGGTGGAATTCGAGCACTGGGATCAGTCCTGCCGCCGGCGCCGGGTCGAATTGCATTGCCGCTCGCCGACGCAGGCGCATTGCCAACTCGGCGGCGTCCGCGAGATCGCGTGCGATTCCAGTCATCCCTTGCGGCTCAATCACCAGGGACCGCAGTCGCAGTTGTTCTTTTCCAGCGTGGCCGCTTCGGCCGGCGAGGTCTGTCTGGCCGTGCATGCGGCGATCGCGTCGTCGTCGCAAGGCTGGCGCGACCCGGCCAGCGTGCTGTGCTATCCGGCCGAGCGTTCCTAGCGCTTGCTGGCCAGCGGCAACGGCATGCTCGCGCGAGGGCCGGACGCGGTGATCCAGGCGCTGGCGCAGGCGTTGAGCGGCGTGTTGCGGGTCAATGCGGTGCCGCCGCCTACGCTGGACGGCAGCGAGAAGAAGTTGGTGTTGACCCTGGACAGGCGTTGGGTCGTGTGCGATTCGCTGGAGGCGATCGAACTGGACGAGAAGGCTCAGGCGCGCGCGCCGCGTCGCTTGCCGGCGCTCGCGCGCTTGCGCGCCAAGGATGCCGCCGGCTCCAGTTCGGCCCGCAATCGCGGCGCGCGTTCGCGAATGCAGTCCCACAACCGGTTCGCCACCGGCCCCTGCGGCCGATCGCTGCGCCGCGCCGCGACCAGTTCCTCGCTACCGCCCGGCAGATGACGGCCGGCGATGGACTGCAGGCGGCCGTCATCGAGCTCTTGTTCGATCAGGAACCGCGGCAGGTGACCCCAACCCATGCCGTGCAGGATCACTTCCTTCTTCATCAGTTGATCGGCGACCACGCACTGGTGCGCGCCTTCGATCATGAAGTAGTTGATGTCGGGCGAATGGCGCGCGGTGTCGCGCATGACGCATTGGGTGACATCGCGCATCTGCGCCGGGGTGATCGCGCGGGTGACCGGAAACGGCAGCAGGCCCGGCGCGACCACCGGCAGCAGCGGGACCGTGCACAGGTCGATCCATTCCAGGCGCGGGTCGGTCTTGTCGATGCGGTGCACGATCAGGTCGGCGTCGCCGTCGAACAGGCGCTCCCACGGGCCGGTCACCGCTTCGAAGTGCAGGTGCAGGCGGGTGCCGGGGCATTGGCTGAAGAAGGCGCTGAGCAGGGCGAGCAACTGCGGGCGCGGGCACAGGTCGCCGATCACTACCCGCAGTTCGCTTTCCTCGCCCATGGCCAGTTGCGCGGCATGGGAGCGCAGTTGTTCGGACTCGCGCAGCAGCGCCTGGGCGCGGCGATGCAGCGAGCGGCCGGCGTCGGTCGGTTGCACGCGGTAGCCGCTGCGGTCGAGCAGGCGCAGGCCGAGCTGGGTTTCCAGCCGGGCGACCGCGGCGAACACCGCCGGGTGCGAGCGGTGCAGCACGGTCGCGGCCGCCTGGAAGCCGCCGGCGCGGATCACCGCATCGAAGCATTGCAGGTCGTGCAGGGTGAAAGCGCTCATGTCCGGTTTTCTTACAAAGTGTGTGCGATCTTTGTAATATCAGTTCGGCTCGGCCGCAATCACTCTGGTCGCCACGGCAACCGCCGTTGCAGAGGCGAGCCGGCCGGCGACATCCGGCGCGGCGCTTCCAAGCACCGTATCCAGAGGCGCCGATCATGAACGACCTGTCTTTTGTCACCGCCGGCGACGGCACCCGCATCGCTTATCGCATCGACGGCGCGGCCGGCCTGCCGGTGCTGATGCTGTCGAATTCGATCGGCACCGACTTGCGCATGTGGGATGGGCAGGTCGAGGCGCTGGCCCGGCATTTCCGCGTCCTGCGCTACGACACCCGCGGCCACGGCGCGTCCGGGGTTCCGCTCGGAGCCTATTCGATGGATCGCCTGGGCCGCGATGCGATCGAATTGCTCGATGCCTTGAATATCGAGCGCGTGCATTTCCTGGGCTTGTCGCTGGGCGGCTTCATCGGCCAGTGGCTCGGCGTGCATGCGCCGGAGCGGATCGACCGCCTGATCCTCAGCAACACCTCGTCCTATCTCGGCCCGGCCGGGCAATGGGACGAACGCATCGCGTCGGTGCTGGGCGCGGCGGACATGGGCGAGACCGCGCAGATGTTCCTGGGCCATTGGTTTCCGAAGTCCATGCTCGACGCCGGGCTACCGATCGTCGAAACCTTCCGCGCCATGCTGCTGGCGACCGATCGCCAGGGGCTGGCCGGTTCGTACGCGGCGGTGCGCGACGCCGACCTGCGCCGCACGATCGCGCTGATCGATCGCCCCACGCTGGTGATCGCCGGCCAATACGACACCGTGACCGCGGCCAGTCACAGCGACGCGATCGCGGCGACGGTGCCGGGCGCGAAACTTCTGGTGCTGCCGGCGGTGCATCTGGGCAATATCGAGTTCCCGGAGGAGTTCGCCGCCGCGGTGCTGGAGTTTCTGGGCGCGGCTTGAGCGATGCGGCGTTGTCGGCAGCATCGTCAGGTGCGAGGCATGCGGTGCCCGACGAACGATGCAGTGGGAACGAGCGCGTTCGCGATTGCGCTTTGCGCTTGCATCGGCAAGAGAGCGGCTAAACGCAACGAAGGCGAGCGACGTCACGTCGTCGTCCGGCTCCCGCTCACCGCATCGAAAATGGATGACGCGGCCCAGCGTCCGGGGCCGTTGTTCGCCTTGCCCGGCGTGGCCGCTGCGTTGCTCGGCACCTGCGGCGGAAACCACAGCACCCGGTTGAGCCAGCCGCTGAGGAAACGGCGCAGCACCGGGTGAGTTCCGGCGAGGTTGCGGTAGTAGTCGATCCGGCCCTGGCGATAGCGCACGTACAGCGCGGCCTGATCGGCGCGTTGCAGCGCGCCGAGGGTCTGCGGACCGAAGCGACCGTCAGCGGTCAGTGGCGGGCCGAGCAACTGCTGCAACAGCGCGATCGCGTGGAAGCCGGCGTTGACGGAGAAGTCGAACACGATCTCGGCCAGGAACTGCAGTTCGATCGCGTCGCCGTCGATCGGATCCCAGTAGATCTTGCGGTAGATCGCCCCGGCCTGCGCGGCGTCGAGCGCGCGCAGGTTGGCCAGGGTCGGCGCCACGCCGAGCAGGGGATGCGCGTAGTGCTGGAAGGTGCTCAGGGTGATGCCCAGATTGGTCGCGCCGCCGGGATCGGCCGGGTCGTCGACCCAGCCGCCTTCGAACTTGAGCAGTTGCGGGAGATACAGGTCGAAATTCGCCATCCGTCGGGCTCCATCGGCAAGGAAGGTGATGGCTGCGGCGCGCGAAGCGGTCGCGCGGCTGCCGATGCGCGGCGCGCATACGGGTATCAACGCCGTGGCTGTGGGCGTGTGAGTGCGGATGTGGGCGGTTGCCGAGCGGCGCATGTCGGCCAGGAGGACGGGGATGCCGGCGCAGGAAGGCCGCGGCGGCCCGCGCAACGCGCCGTCACGGCCGCGGCCCGCCGTCGCTCGCGCAGCGGATTACGCCCCGCGCCGGCCCGGGCCGCGGCCGCGCCGGCCGCATCCGGCAAACCCCATTCGCATCCCGCCGCGGCCGATCTTGTTATCGTGTCCGCCCCCGCGAACCTGCAACAGGACCCCTTCGAGCAGTGGCCCGCCGCACCACCCCGACCGCCGCCGACCGCCCCGACCTGCTCAGTGTCGATCGCGACGGCCTGCGTCCGCTGGCCGAGCGCATGCGCCCGCGCACCCTGGACGAAATGGTCGGCCAGCGCCGCTTGCTCGCGCCGGGCTCGGCCTTGCGCCGCGCGGTCGAGTCGGGACGCGTGCATTCGATGATCCTGTGGGGCCCGCCGGGCTGCGGCAAGACCACCCTGGCGCTGCTGCTGGCGCATTACTCCGACGCCGAGTTCAAGGCGATCTCGGCGGTGCTGTCGGGTTTGCCGGAGGTGCGCCAGGTGCTGGCCGAGGCCGCGCACCGCTTCGCCGACGGCCGCCGCACGGTGCTGTTCGTCGACGAGGTCCACCGATTCAACAAGACCCAGCAGGACGCGTTCCTGCCGCATATCGAACGCGGCACCATCGTTTTCGTCGGCGCGACCACCGAGAACCCTTCGTTCGAACTCAATTCGGCGCTGCTGTCGCGCTGCCGCGTGCACGTGATGGAGGCGGTGTCGCCCGACGACATCGCCCAGACCTTGCGGCGTGCGTTGCAGGACCCCACGCGCGGCCTGGGCGAGCAGACGATCCGGGTCGAGGACGAGTTGCTGATGCAGATCGCCACCGCCGCCGACGGCGACGTGCGACGCGCGCTGACCCTGCTGGAAATCGCCGCCGAACTGGCCGCCGACGAAGACGGCGCAATCACCGCGAACACGCTGGCGCAAGTCCTGGCCGACCGCACCCGCCGCTTCGACAAGGGCGGCGAGCAGTTCTACGACCAGATCTCGGCGTTGCACAAGTCGGTGCGCAGTTCCAATCCGGACGCGGCGCTGTACTGGTTCGCGCGCATGCTCGACGGCGGCTGCGACCCGCATTACCTGGCGCGGCGCCTGACCCGGATGGCGGTCGAGGACATCGGCCTGGCCGATCCGCGTGCCTTGCAGATGTCGGTGGACGCCTGGGACACCTACGACCGGCTGGGCAGCCCCGAGGGCGATCTGGCCCTGGCCCAGGTGGTGATCTACTTGGCGAGCACGGCCAAATCCAATGCCGCGTATGCCGCGTTCAACGCGGCCAAGCGCGACGTGGTCGAGCACGGCACCCAGGACGTCCCGCTGCACCTGCGCAATGCGCCGACCAAGCTGATGAAGCAGTTGGGGTATTCGAAGGGCTATCAGTACGACCACGATGCCGAGGGCGGCATCGCCCTGGATCAGACCGGTTTTCCCGATGCGATGGGCGAGCGGGTGTATTACCAGCCGGTCGAGCGCGGGCTGGAGATCAAGCTGCGCGAGAAGCTGAGCCGGTTGCGGGCGCAGCGCGAGCAGGCGCGGGGTGAGGGCGACGACGAATGAATTCGCAAGCGCAGCGTAGCCGCGAGGTCTTTTGTGGGAGGGGCTTCAGCCCCGATGCTTTTCGCTCAGGAGTGGTGCACCCAGGCAATCTGAGCGAAAAGCATCGGGGCTGAAGCCCCTCCCACAAAATATTTCGGACTTGCGACGCTGTTTGTATTGACGCTGCATCGTCGATGTCGATGTCGATGTTGTTGTTGTTGTTGTTGTTGCCGTTGCTTGCACCACCGCCTGCACCGGCGCCATTCGAGCACCCAGGGAGCCACCGGATGACCCGCACCGCCTTGCTGCAATTGCTTGCCGTCGGCCTGGGTGGCGCGTTCGGCGCGATGCTGCGCCACGGCGCCAATGCGCTGCTGCCGCGCGCGTCGGCGCCGTGGCCGGCGTTGTCGACCCTGTGCGTCAACGTGGTCGGCTGCCTGTGCGCGGGTTTGCTCTTGGTCTGGCTCGGTCAGCGCGACGATGCGGATTTCTGGCGCGCGCTGTTGCTGACCGGCGTGCTCGGCGGCCTGACCACGTTCTCGGCGTTCGGCGTGGACCTGCTCGCGCTGCTGCGCGCGGCGCGCTACGACTGGCTGGCGCTGACGATCGCGGCGCATGTCGGCCTGGGCCTGCTGGCGATCGTGATCGGCTGGCGGGTCGGGCAATCGCTGTGGCCGAAGCTGTGAGGGCGGCAGCCGGCGTCCGCGATCGATGAACTGGCCGGCGGCCGTTGCATCCGCGCGCGCCGCCGCGAGCCGTGCTTACTCCAGCGTCGGATTCGGCCGCACCCGGGTCATCCGCAGCACCTCGTCGCTGGGCGCCTGCGACTTGTTGGCCAGCACCTGCTGCAGCGATTCGACCTCGGCCCAGACCATATGCTGCAAGGCCTGCAGCAAGGTGGTGCCGGCGTCCGACAGGGACAGCCGGCCGTCCTGGCTCAGGGCCAGCCCGTCCTCGATCAGCGCATGTTTCATATGGCTGGTTTCCGGCTGCACCCCGCGCTGCAGTCCCACCAGCACGCTCAACAGAGCGTGTTCCCGCAATGACACCTTGAACAAAGCCTGTTCCCCTCTCGCATAAAGGGCACACAGGTCTTTTGTGTGCCGCAAATCACGATATGGGAGCCGATGTGATGACACCTTTGACAGGCGTCAATGCACGCGAAAGTGGCTTTTTATGAGTGCCTGGGCCACGCCGACGATGCTATGCGCCGGCCTTGCCGATGCCGCCGGGTCGGGGCGGCATGTCTTCCTGGCGTTGTAACTGTCACCTTGATCGCGCATCTTCGCCGCACCCGCCCCGGCGGCGGGACCTCGCCCCGGCTTAGCCACCAGGAACTGGAACACCATGCTGATTTACGACCGCGTCGTACCGTTGAACCGCCACACCCATCGCCGCCTGCGCCTGCGCACGGCCACGCACAATGCCCGTTTCGCCGCCCAGCTCAATTCGGTGCCGCTGACCACGGTCGAGTTCCCGCACGCCGCGTCCGAGTACACGATCGTGTTCGCGCGCCTGGAGAACGGCGATTTTCTGCCGGCGGTGGTGGTCGGCCTGCGCAACCAGCACAACCTGTATGTCGATGAGAATTCGCGCTGGAAGCGCGGCTACGTGCCGGCGTTCCTGCGCCAATACCCGTTCATGCTGGCCGAGGACCGCGACAGCGGCACGCTGACGGTCTGCGTGGACATGGCCTACGACGGCCTGTCGGAAGAGGACGGCGACCTGCTGTTCAAGGAAGACGGCGAAGACAGCGAGAACCTCGCACGGGCGATGGGTTTCCTGTCCGACTTCCACAGCGAGTTCAAGCGCACCGCGGCGTTCACCGCGCGCCTGAAGGAACTGGACTTGCTGGAGCAGCGCGTGATCCGTTTCGGCGGGGAAGGCCAGCAGCGCGAACTCGGCGGCGTCTATGTGGTTTCCGAAGAGCGCCTGCTCAAGCTCGGCGACGCGGTGATTCCGGACCTGTTGCGCACCGGTGCGCTCGGCTTGATCTACACGCACCTGGTGTCGATGCAGAACCTCGAGCGTTTGTCGGTGCTCGAGCAGGAAGATGCGGCGAAGGCTGCGGCCGCGCCGAGCGCAAGCGGCTCGGCGAACTAGCCGCGCCGCTTTTGCCGTTGCCGTTCCCCCCTTTGTAAAAGGGGGGCGAGGGGGATTTGCTTTTGCTTTGAGGCAACGCCAGCCGAACGAGCAAGATCAAAAGCAAATCCCCCGCATCCGCTGCACGGATGCCGCCCCCTTTTTCAAAGGGGGCACCAGCCCGCCACTGCCGCGGAATTCGCGGTCAGTCTCGATCTGGAAAGACAGCTGGCCGGCTGGAGAGGCAGCCGGCCGGCGTGGGCGATATACCCGACCGCCTTTCGACGCATCCACGGCGCGAACCCAGCACGCCCGGTACACCGATGCGGCTGGTTTCGGTACCCGAACACGTCGCCAACGACAGCCTTGCGCACATGCCACTGCCACAAATCGGTAATGCCGAATTCGCCGTGCGCATCGACGCTGTTGCAAGTGGCACGGCGACACATTCCAAGCCGATCGATGCGATGGTCATGCACAGTTGCGTTGCGGATCGTTTGTCGCGAAGTCGGACGCCGCGTTTCGCCGCGAGCGATCGCCAGCGACGGATCATTCCGATCGCATCGGCCGATGATGTTGCGTATCCGCAACATCAATCGATCAAGCTCGGCACGCGCGCGCAATCACGCCGCGGATAAAACACCACGAAACCCGAGCAAACGAACGAATCGACAGCGTTCGCGAGAGTCCGCGAAAACAAATGTATCGAACCTGCAACTACAACGCGCAACATTTCTCACCTGTGTGATACCGCTCATCTCGCAATGAGATGGCAGGTGATCCAGTGCGTAATTCGCTGGTCACCGCAGCAACTTGTGACATTCGGCCTCGATCATTGACAGCCACATGACCAAGTTTATGTGCCTTGTCATGTAGCAGTTCCAACACCGTCACATAGCGAACCTACCTTTGCGCGGTCTGCCGACCGGTACTCGGGACGGCGCAACAGGGATGGTTTCGGCTCGATGTCTCTACGCCTCATCGCAGCCGTCGGACTGAGCTTGCTCGGACCGGCGCGCTTACACGCGCAGGAAACCTCGACGGCGGCGCAAGCCGCCGCGCCGATCGCTCGCTTCGACGTGATGGCCTACCAGGTGCTCGGCAACAGCCAGCTGAGCAATCTCGATATAGAAAAGGCGGTGTACCCGCATCTGGGGCCGCAGCGCAGCGAACAGGATGTCGAAGCCGCGCGCGCCGCGTTGCAGGCGCTGTACGACCATAAGGGCTTTCCGACCGTCAGCGTGGTGATCCCGGAGCAGGACGCGTCCACCGGCCTGGTCACCTTGCAGGTCAACGAACAGAAGGTCGGCCGGCTGCGGGTCAACGGCGCGGATTACTTTTCGCCCGACGACATCGAGCGCGCCGCGCCGTCGCTGGCGCAAGGCCAGGTGCCGAATTTCAAGGACGTGCAGCGCGATATCGTTGCGCTGAACCAATGGCCCGATCGCCGCGTCACCCCGGAGATCAAGGCCGGCGCCACGCCGAACACGGTCGATGTCGACCTCAATGTCGAAGACAGCCTGCCGCTGCACGGCTCGCTGGAACTCAACAACCGCAACAGCGCCAACACCACCGAGCAACGCCTCGCGGCGAGCGTGCGCTACGACAATCTGTGGCAGCGCGGCCACAGCATCAGCCTGTCGGCGCAGATCGCGCCGCAGCGGCGTTCGGACGCCGAAGTGTTCTCGGCCTCGTACCTGGCGCGCTTCGGCGCCTCGCCTTATTCATTGCTCGGCTACGCGGTGCGCAGCAAGAGCGACATCGCGGTGGTCGGCGATCTCAACGTGATCGGCAACGGCACCCTGGCCGGCGTGCGGCTGATGCGTTCGTTCGCCGCGCGCGAAGGCTTCTTCCACTCGTTGAGCCTGGGTCTGGACTACAAGGACTTCAACGAGAACCTGGTGCAGGGCGCCGACCGCGGTTCGGTGCCGATCGAATACCTGCCGATCAGCGTCAACTACAACGCCGACTGGGTGAAAGAGCGCTCGGTCAGCGACCTGGCCCTGTCGGCGGTGTTCAACCTGCGCGGCGTCGGCGACGGCCGCGCTGCGTTCGACGCCAAGCGCTATCAGGCGCAGCCGAATTTCTTCTACCTGCGCGCCTCCGGTTCGCACACCTGGAAATACAGCAACGACGCGCAGTTGATGCTGCGCCTGCAAAGCCAGTTCGCCGGCGAGCCGTTGATCAGCAACGAGCAATTCAGCATCGGCGGCCTCGACAGCGTGCGCGGCTATTACGAATCCGAATCGCTCGGCGACCTGGGCGCGGCGGCAACGCTTGAAGCGCGCACGCCGTCGTTCTCCGATTCGCTCGGCGATGCGTTCCAGGAACTGCGCCTGCGCGCGTTCGTCGATGCCGGTTATGCGCGGATCAACGATCCGCTGCCCGATCAGCTGCGCAGCGAGACCCTGGTCAGCGCCGGCTTCGGCGCATCGCTGAAAGCCTTCGGTCATTTCAACGGCTCGGTCGATGTCGCCAAGCCGCTGTCCAGCCCCAACGGCCGCGACCGCAAACCCGATGGGGTCGAAGTCGGCGTACGCCTGTGGGGCGAGTTCTGACCATGCAACACCGGTGCGCCGCCCTCGCGGGCGTCGCGACCTGTTGATTTGCCGGCCCGGCGCGCATGCGGGGCCGAACTACACCTACTGGGGATGTGTCGTGAACCGATTGCGCGTGATGCTGGCCACTGTGTTGTTGTTGCTCTCGCTGCCGGCGATGGCGGCCTCGTGGTGGGACGGCAAGTGGAACTACCGGGCCAAGGTCGATCTCAACACCACCTCGGCCGGCGCCGGCGTGAGCGAACCCGGCGGCCGCACCCAGGTACTGGTGCGCCTGCACTCGGGCAACTTCAATTTCGCCGACGCCAAGGAAGACGGCAGCGACGTGCGTTTCATCGCCGCTGACGACCGCACGCCGCTGAAGTACCACTTCGAGAAATACGACGGCCTGGTCGATCAGGTCGCGCTGGCCTGGGTCGATCTGCCGGACCTGCAAGCCAACGCGGCGGCGTCGATCTACGTCTACTTCGGCAACCCCGAAGCGACGCCGGGCAGCGACGCCAAGGGTAGCTACGACGCCGACAGCGTCGCGGTGTATCACTTCGCCGACCAGGGCACCGCCGGCAACGACCAGACCGCCTACGCCAACAACGCGCGGCCGCCGTTGACCCTGGCCCAGGCCGCGTTGATCGGTTCGGGCCTGCAGATGAACGGCCAGACGCCGTTGAACGTGCCGGCCTCGTCGTCGTTGAACATCACCGCCGCGCAGGCGTTGACGGTGTCGGCCTGGATAAAACCGGCCGCGGCGAACGCGAGCGGCGTGATCGTGGCCTTGCCCGGCGCGCTGACCGTGTTGCTCGACGCGGGCGTGCTGTACGCCGAAGTGCCGAGCGCCGCCGGCGTGCTGCGCACCTCCGCCGGCGCGCCGTTGACCGGTGACAGTTGGGCGCACGTCGCGGTACGCGCCGGCGACAACAAGGTGACGGTGTACCTCAACGGCGCGCCGGTCGGCGAAGTCGCCGCGGCCTTGCCGGCGGCGAACGCGGGCCTGTCGATCGGCGGCGAGAAAGCCGCCGACGGCAACGCTGCGCGCGCCAATTTCATCGGCCTGATCGACGAAGTGCAGGTGTCGAAAATCGCCCGTCCGGTCGGCCTGATCCAGGCCGCCGCGCACAGCCAGGGCCTGGACGCGCGCCTGCTTACGTTCCAGCCGGTCGAACAACGCTCCGGCGATGGCGGCCACAACTACTTCGGCATCTTGTTCAGCGCGCTGACCGTCGATGCCTGGATCGTGATCGTGATCCTCGGCTTCATGGCGGTGATCTCGTGGTGGGTGATGATCGGCAAGGGCGTGTTCGTCAACGCCACCGCCAAGGCCAACGAGCGCTTCCTGCAGGCGTTCCGCAAGTACGCCGGCGAGTACCCGCTGCACGACGCCGCCTGGGTCAAGGGCGCGCAGGACAGCGGCCCGCTCAACGGCGAAAAATCCAATCTCGCGCGCTTGCTCGAAGTCGGCCTGGAAGAACTGCGCAACCGCGTCGCCGCCGGCGGCGGACGTTCGGTGGTGCGCACCCAGTCGATCGCCGCGATCCGTTCCGCGCTCGACGCCGCCGCGGTGCGCGAAGGCCAGCGCCTGAACAAGATGATGGTGCTGCTGACCATCGCGATTTCCGGCGGCCCCTTCCTCGGCCTGCTCGGCACCGTGGTCGGCGTGATGATCACCTTCGCCGCGGTCGCCGCGGCCGGCGACGTCAACATCAACGCGATCGCGCCCGGCATCGCCGCGGCGCTGCTGGCGACCGTCGCCGGCCTGGCCGTCGCGATCCCGGCGCTGTTCGGCTACAACTATCTGCTCAGCCGCACCGAAGCGATCGGCGCGGATATGCAGGTGTTCGTCGACGAACTGGAAAAGCGCATCGCCGAAGACTATGCCGGCGACGCGCCGCTGCCGTCGCAGCTGACCCGCAGCGTGTCGACGGAGACGCTGCCGTGAAGGTGCAGGGCAAGAAACCCTACGACGACATCAACATCACGCCGATGCTGGATCTGGCTTACGTGCTGCTGGTGATCTTCATCATCATGACCACCGCGGCGGTGCAGGGGATCAAGGTCGACCTGCCCAAGGCCAGCGCGAGCCAGCCGCTGTCGGTGCCCAAGACCAAGGTGATCGCGATCGACAACGCCGGCCAGCTCAGCATCGACGCGGTGCCGGTCAGCATGAGCGAGCTCGAACAGCAACTGCGCAACGCGCTGGCCAACGACGCCGAACTGCCGGTGATCCTGCGCGGCGATCGCGCGGTGCAGTACGACAAGGTCATGGCGGTGCTGGACCTGTGCAGCAAGCTCGGCATTTCCTCGATCGGTCTGGCGTCGCAGCGCCAGGCCGCCGGTTGAGCGGGCGGGGATCGTGAGCCGTTCCTACGGACAACCTTCGCGCTGGTCGCGCGCGCTCACCGTGCTCGGCGCGCTGGGCGTGTTCGCGGTGCTCGCGTGGCTGGTGTGGTCGCTGATGCAGGATGCCGGCCCGACCCAGAAGCGCATGCCGCCGCGGATCACCCAGGTGATCCTGCCGCCGCCTCCACCGCCGCCGCCTCCGCCGCAACCCGACAAGGTGCCGGAGGAAGAAAAACTGGTCGAGAACACGCCGTTCGAATCGCTCGATCCGCCCAAGGACGACTCGGCCGATCCGCCGGGCGATCCGCTCACCGCCGACGCCGGACCGGGTTCGAACGAATTCGGCCTGACCCCGGGCAGCGGCGGTGGCGGCACCCGCATCGGCGGCAAGGGCGGTGGCGGCAATCCGTATGCCGGCTATGCCGCGATGGTCCAGCGCAACGTGCAGCAGTACCTGCAGCGCGACGAGAAAACCCGCAAGGGCCGCTATTCGGCGACCGTCGCGATGTGGCTCAACGCCGACGGCACGATCCAGCGTTCGCAGGTGATCACCTCCACCGGCAAGCCCGACCTCGACCGCGCCATCGTCGCCGCCTTGCAGGGCCGCGCGCTGCCGCAGCCGCCGCCGGAGCAGATGCCGCAACCGATCAACCTGCGCATCGGCGCCATTTCGCCGGGCTAGCGCTGTGAGCGCGCCCGAATGTTTCGTCTTCGTCTCACCGGGAACCACCATGACCGCATTGTCCAATCCGCATCGCCGCTTCACGCTGAGCGCATTGACACTGAGCGCATTGACGCTGGCGCTGGCCGCGCTGTGCATGACGCCCGCCCTGGCCGCGCCGCCGGTCGACGCGTCCAAGATCAGCCCCGAAGTCACCCTCAAGCTCATCGATCTGCTGGTCGCCAAAGGCGTGATGACGCGCGAGCAGGCCGACGACTTGATCGCCGAGGCGAGCGCCAGCGCCGCGACCCGGCCTGCGACGGCGGTGGCCGCGCAGCCGGCGTACCAGACCGCGCCCGGCGCGGTGGTCGTGCCGTACATTCCCGAAGTCGTGCGTCAGCAGATCAAGGACGAACTGCGCGCGGAAGTCACCCAGCAGGCCAAGAGCGAAGGCTGGGCGGCGCCGAACGCGCTGCCCGAATGGACCCAGCGCATCAGCGTCTACGGCGACCTGCGCGCGCGCGCCGAGGACGTGCTCAACGACGGCGAGAACTACAACGACTTCCCGAATTTCGGCATGCTCAACGCCGGCACCGGTTACGACGTCAACGATCCGCTGTCCAATCCGCTGCCGACCGTCAACACCACCAAGAACCGCGGCCGCATGCGCATGCGCGCGCGCCTGGGCGTCCACGCGCAGATCGCCGACTGGGTCGAGGCCGACCTGCGCATGGCCACCGGCAGCGACCGCAGCCCGGTGTCGACCAACCAGACCCTCGGCGCCGGCGGCAATCTGTCCAAGTACTCGCTGTGGCTCGATCGCGCCTACCTGCGGCTCAAGCCGACCGACTGGCTGACCGCCGACATCGGCCGCGCGCCCAGTCCGTTCTGGACCAGCGATCTGCTGTTCGACACCGACTTGGGCTTCGACGGCGTGGCGGTCAAGACCGAGTTCGATCTGGGCCCGGATTTCCATCCCTACGTCAACGTCGGCGCGTTCCCGATCTTCAACACCGACTTCGATTTCGGCTCGACCCAGCGCGCCGACAAGGCCAGCAGCCGCGACAAATGGCTGTACGGCGTGCAGGCCGGCGCGGACTGGAAATTCAGCGACGACGTGAAACTGAAGTTCGGCCTGGGGTATTTCCTGTTCGACCACATCAACGGCGAGCGCTCGTCGCCGTGCATCGCGCCGACCTCCAAGGACGTGTGCGACACCGATCTGTCGCGGCCGCAGTTCCAGCAGTTCGGCAACACCATGTTCGCGATCCGCGACATCGTGCCGGCCTCGGGCGCGCCCGACGGCCCGCAGTTGCAGTACTTCGGCTACGCCAGCGAATTCGGCGTGGCCAACCTGCACGCGGCGCTGGAGATCGCCAGCTTCGATCCGGTCAAGATCGTGATCGAGGCCGACGTGGTCAAGAACCTCAAGTACGACGCCAAGCGCATCCAGGCGCTCGGCCCGCTCAACAACTTCAAGCCCAACATCGAGCCGCTGCAGCACGACGGCGGCGACAGCGGTTACTACGTCAACCTGCTGGTCGGTCAGCCGAAGATCGCCAAGGCCTGGGACTGGAACGCGAGCATCGGCTACAAGCGCCTGGAATCCGACGCCGTGCCGGACGCCTTCACCGATTCGGACTTCCACCTGGGCGGCACCAACGCGCGCGGCTTCATCGTCGGCGGCGCGCTTGGCCTGGCGCGCAACACCTGGCTGGGGCTGCGCTGGCTCAGCGCGAACGAGATGACCGGTGCGCCGTATTCGGTGGACGTGGTCCAGCTCGATCTCAGTACTGAATTCTGAGCACGGGAGCGATGAAGATGCGTCTGCATCCTGAGCGTTTGTGTGCGTCGAACCCATCGGGTTGCGATGCGATGGTGTCGAGGGCGACCGGCGCGGCGGTGACGCGCATGCCTGCCCGTGCGGTACGCATGCCTGATCCGAACCGGATTGTGCGTCGTTCGATCGCCCGCGGCTTGTCGCTGTCACTGGCGCTGACGCTGTGTTTCGTCGTGCCCGGCGCGCAGGCGCAGACCGCCAACGAGACCCGCCTGCGCGATGCGCTGCGCGACACCGGCGCGCGCCTGCGCACCGCCGAAGCCGCACTGGCCGCGCAGCAGGCGGCGACCGCCTCGGCCGAGCGCGAGCGCGACGCGCTCAAGGCCCAGGCCGCGAAACCTGCGGTGCGCGACGACAGCGCACGGCTGGCGGCGTTGCAGCGACAGATCGAGCAGAACGCGGCCGCGTCCGAGCAAGCGCGCGCGAGCGCCGGCAAGTGGCAGGCGGCGCAACAGCAGGCCGCGCAGCTGGCGCAACAGAAGGAAGCCGAGCGCATTGCGCTGGCCAAGCAGCTCGATGCGGCGCAGGCGCAGTCGGCGCGTTGCGCGACCGGCACCCAGGCCTTGTACGACACCGGGCGCGAGCTGGCCGGGCTGTATCGCGATCCGGCCTTCATCGCGTTCGTGCGTTCGCGCGGTTTCGGACCGCTCGGGTTCAACCGGGTCGAGAAGGAGAACCAGGTGCGTACGCTCGAAGACAAGCTCGATCGTCAGCGCGATGCGCTGGCGCAGTGCGCGGGCGATGCCGGTGTGCGCGCGGCCGATGCTTCGGCGGGCGCGGATGCCGGTGCGGCGGTGGATCGCGGCACGAGCGGCGATCGCATGGCCGGCGATACAGGCAAGTCGGGCGGCGGATGAATTGTCGGCGCGCCCTCGTCGCAGCCGTGATGCTGGCCGCCGGGTCGGCGGGCGCGCAGCAGCGTCTGTTGCCGGCGTCCAAGCCGGTCACGGCGCCGTGCGTGCAGGTGCGCATCGGCAACGACGAAGCGGGGCGCTGGTCGTGTCTCAATCAGGCGCTCAAGGCCGAGGTCGACAAGGTCGCGCCGGTGATCGCCGACGAACCGCCCGGCGATCGCATCGCTCCGATCGGACTGGGCTTGGCGACGCCGGCCGCGACTCGGCAGCGATTGGGCGATCAATACGGCCGTTCGGTCGTACCGCAGCGTCCCGCGCGGCAGTTCGCGCCGCCCGCGTTGAGGCCGGTGCGCTGATCGTCATGACTACGCCCACGTCACCTGTCAGCGACCCCGCCTTTCCTCCCTTTGAAAAAGGGGGGCTGGGGGGGATTTGCTTTTGCTTTGAGCAGGCGTACACGGCGACGACAAGAACAAAAGCAAAAGCAAAAGCAAATCCCCCGCGTCCGCTGCGCGGTCGCCGCCCCCTTTTTCAAAGGGGGCAACAGCAGGTTGCGCCGGGTTGCCGATGGCGCGCGCTCATGCAATCGCAACCGCCATCGCCCGCCACATCCCAAACCACGCCCCCCGATCCCCATCGCCGCGAGACCCCCGCCGCGCCGTCACGCCGTATGCAAAGGAAGCCGTCATGACCCGCAAGCCCGTTCGTGGTTTCCGTACCAGTCCGCTGCGCGTGCTCGCGCTGAGCGCGGCGATCTCGATGGCCTTGATCGGCGGTACGGCGCAGGCCGATCCCAATCCGTTCGCGCGGCGCGGGCTCGATCCGTCCGCGCAGGCCGCGCGCGCGGTGCAGCAGCAAGGGCTGCAATCGGTGCGCGCGCAACGGGCCGCGCAGAAATCGCTGGCCGCGTTCGGTCGGGCCGCGCAGGTGCGCAGCGCGCTCGATGCGGCGCAGGTCGCCGCGCGCGCCGCGGCGGCGGCTTCGCAGATCGGCAACAACGTGCCCAACGGCCTGGGCGAGGGCGGTTTGAAGATCGCCGCCGGCGTGCGCATCGAACCCGGCGCGATCCTCGCCAACGATCCGCGCCTGGGCGAATCCAAGCTGTGGCTCGGCGCCAAGGCCCCGACCCAGCGCGTCGACGGCGCCGACACCACGGTCACCATCGAGCAGACCCAGAAGAAAGCCATCCTGAGCTGGGAAAGCTTCAACGTCGGCAAGCAGACCACGGTGTATTTCGACCAGCGCGGCGGCAACCAGAGCAGCGGCAACGACTGGATCGCGCTCAACCGCATCGACGATCCCAGCGGCCGGCCCAGCCAGATTCTCGGCCGGGTCAAGGCCGAGGGCAGCGTGTACCTGCTCAACCGCAACGGCGTGGTGTTCGGCGGCGGCAGTCAGGTCAATACGCGTTCGCTGGTGGCTTCGTCGCTGAATCTGTTCGACAACGACGTCGCCAAGAGCAATCGCATCTTCATCAACGAAGGCATCCAGCGCGCCCGGCAGGACACCCAGGACGCGTTCGTGCTGACCTCCGAACGGGTCGACTACAGCGGCATCGGCGCGTTGCCGAGCCAGCCGGGCGACATCAAGATCGAAGCCGGCGCGCAGATCAAGACCGCGGCCGGCGGCTACGCGCTGATCGCCGCGCCGAACATCAGCAACGCCGGCAGCGTGCAGGGCGAGGACGGGCAGGTGCAGATGGCCGCGGTGATCGGCGCGCGCGCCGGCCAGCCCAGCGGCGGCAACGATCTGCGTTTGCGCTACGGCGACATCGGCACGGTCGCCGGCACCGATCCGGCTGCGCTGGGCTACGGCCGCTTCGACAACACCGGCATCATCGCCAGCAAGCGTGGCGAGGTGACTCTGACCGGCCACGACATCCGCCAGGACGGCTATGTCGGCACCACCACCGGCGTCAGCCGGCCCGGCAAGATTTCGATCGTCGCCGCCAACCACACCCGCGCCAGCGACGCCAACACCGCCGCCGAACTCGCCGACCGCATCGGCGGTTCGCTGAGTTTCGGCCGCGATTCGGCCACCGTGATCCTGCCCGAGCGCGACGGCGAAACCACCACCTCCGCGCCGAGCGCCGACAAAGCGTTCCAACCGCCGAGCGCGACCCTGGCCGGCGCGCAGATCCGCTTCCAGGAAAATTCGCTGGTGCTGATGCCCGGCGCCAACCTCGATCTGGTCGGCATGGACGTGCTGCGCCAGGCCGGAGTCAAGCCGCCGCCGGGACGCATCCTGCTCGAACACGGCGCGACGCTCAATGTCGCCGGCTTGACCGATGTGCAGCGTCCGATGTCGGACAACTACGTCACCATCGAACGCATCGGCGAAAACGAACTCGCCGATTCGCCGCTGCTGCGCGGCGGCGGATTGTTCCGGCAGAAAGTGCAGCTCGGCATCCGCGAGCACGGCGTCACCGACGACGGCCGCGCCTGGGTTGGCAGCCCCTTGCTCAACGCCGCCGGTTACGCCGATCAGGTGCCGCGCAAGATCGACCAGATGCTGGTCGACGGCGGTTCGATCAACGTCATCGGCCGCGACTTCGTCGCGCGCTCGGGCTCGACCATGGAACTGGGCGCCGGCTACGTGCATTACCTCGGCGGGATGGTGGAATCGCGCCGCCTGCTCGGCGCCGACGGCCGCCGCTACAGCCTCGCCGATGCCGATCCGAGCCAGAGTTACCTGGGTTTCGCCGACGCCTACACCCTCGACCATCAGCGCTGGGACGTGCAGGAAGTGTTCGGCTCGCCGCTGGGCGGGCGCGAGCGCCGCTTTGAGTCGGATTATCTGGAAGGCGGCGACGCTGGCACCTTGAGCATCCGCTTGAAGCAGGACGCCAGCGGCGGCGCCAACGGCGTCGAAAGCGGGCTGCTGCTCGCCGGCGACATCCATGCCGAGGCCGAATCCGGCCGTCATCAGATCGAGCGCGGCGAACTCGCGCGCGGCGGCGTATTCAAGCTGTCGGTCGACAACGGCCCGTTCACCGACTGGCGCCTGCAATCGGCGCGCAGCGAGGACGCGCCGGCCGGGTTCGGCATGAACACCGCGCTGCCGCACACCTTCGCCGCCGACGGTTCGCGCGTCACCAACGTGTCGACGCAGTTGCTCAACGCGGCCGGCTTCGGCGCGGTCGAGATCAACGATCCGCGCGCCCATATCGAAGTCGCCGCCGACGCGCAGTTGCAGGTGCAGGCCGGCGGACGCATCGCCCTGAGCGGTTCGCGCATCAACGTGGACGGCAGCTTGCAGGCCGAATCGGGCGATATCGTGCTGTCGGCCGCGGCCGAATTCGACAACGACCTCAAGGCCGGCGAACGGCGCGGCATCACCGTCGGTTCGGGCGCGCGCCTGTCCACCCGCGGGCAGTGGGTCAACGACGGCGACCGCATCGCCGGACAACGCAGCGGCGGCGCCAACATCGATGGCGGCAGCATCCGCCTGAGCACGACCTCGCGCCTGCAGAACAACGGCGGCGAATTGCGCGACGCCAGCGGCGCGATCGTGCTCGAACGCGGCGCGGTGCTCGACGTGTCCGGCGGCGGCCGCATCCTGCCCGATGGTAGCCTTGCGCAGAAGAACGGCGTGCCGCTCGGCCGCGGCGGCGACATCGCGCTGCTGACCTACCAACCGGCCGCGGGCGACGAGAATTCGCTCAACGGCAACCTGCCGGCGTCGTTCTACGCCGCCGACGGCGAAGCGGGGCAGTTGCGCTTCCAGGACGCGACCGTGCATGCGGGCGGTCTGGCCGGCGGCGGGCGTTTGAGCCTGCAGGCGCGCGACATCCGGATCGGCGGCGCGGCCGGGACCGCAGCGTCCGACGATGCGCGCACCCTGCGACTCGATGCGGGTTTCTTCGAACAAGGCGACTTCGGCAGCTACGATCTGGTCGCCCAGCACGACGCGACCATCGCCGCGGACACCACCGTGCGGGTCTCGCAGCGCAACTTCGTCCCCAACCGCGAAGCGCTGCGTCTGCTGCCGACCGGCGCGGATCTTTACGCAGGTTTGAACCTCGACGGCCGCGGCGACAACGGCGCCTTCGGCCTGATCGACACCTTCCACCGCACCGCCGCCGACTTCGCTCTCGAAGCCGGCGCCGCGACCGGCCGCACCTTGCCCAACCACCCGCAACTGGGACAACTGCGCGACACCTTGTTGCTCGACGAAGGCGCGCAGCTGCAACTCGATGCCGGCGGCGACGCACGCCTGGGCTCGCGCGGTCAGCTCACCGTGCTCGGCAGCGTGACCGCGCACGGCGGCAGCATCGCGCTGTCCGGCGATACCTCGGTGCAGGGCCTGTCGCCCTCGCACAGCCCGGCGCCGATCGATTACTGGCGCGGTTCCAAGTCGGTGTGGGTCGGCCAGGATGCGGTGCTGGACGTGTCCGGCGTGGCCTTGCTCGATCCGTTCAAGACCCCGTTGCCGCAAGGCGGCGCGGTGCCGCGCGACGGCAAGGTGCTCGACGGCGGCCGCATCACATTGAGCAGCGACAGCGGTTACGTGGTGGTCGAGCAGGGCGCGCGACTGGATCTGTCCGGCGCGCGCGCGGTGTTCGATCTGCCGGCCGACGGTGCCGGCCTCGGCGATGCGCGGCTGGCGCCGCGCCCGGTGTGGAGCGCCGGCGGCGACCTAATGCTGTCGTCCGCGGCCGGTCTGTATTTCGATGGCGATATCCATGCCGCGGGCGGCGATGCGCAGGCGCGCGGCGGCAGCGTGCAGTTGCTCGCGGCGCAAAGCACGCGGCCGCTCGACAACAGCGGCGGCCGCGCGCCGCTGGCGACCAGCGCGATCGTGTTCCATCAGGACGGCAGTCGCTTGAACGCAGCGGCCAAGCCCGGCGAAACGATCGAGCCGGGCGCGGCCACGCCATCGGGCAAGATGTATTTCGCCGCCGATCGTCTCCACGGTTCCGGCGTCGACACCTTGCTGGTCGGCATCGGCGAGGACGGATTGCCGCAAGGCCCGTTGGTGACGCCGGTCGTGTTCGACGGCGCGGTCAACCTGTCGCTGTCGCGCGCCTTGATGATGAACGCACGCGCGTTCGTGGCCGGCAGCAACAGCGGCGAAGCGAAGTTGTCGGCGGCGTACGTGTCGCTGCAAGGCCTGTTGCCCGGCAGCGAGCGCAGTCGCGCGCTGGCCGAGCCGGGCCGTCCGGGTGATGCGCGTTTGTCGGTCGAGGCCGGTTTCATCGATATCGGCGGTCGCGTGACCTTGCAGAACTTCGGCGAGGCGCGCTTCGCCAGCCGCGGCGATCTGCGCCTGCACACGCCGACCGAGTACCAGAGCGTCGCGGTGGCCGGCGAAACCCGCCAGGTCCCCGGCGAACTGCTGACCTCGGGCGATCTGACCTTGTCCGCCGCGCAGGTGTATCCGGCCAGCGGCGAGACCTTCATCGTGCGCGCGCTCGGTACGCGCAACGGCGCCGGCGCCACCGCGCCGCGCGATGAAACCACGATCCGCATCGAAGGCAACGGCAACGCCGCGGCGCTGCCGTTGTCGGCCGGCGGGCGGCTGTTGTTCGACGCCAGCCACATCGAACAGGCCGGCGTGGTGCGCGCACCGGGCGGACGCATCGTGCTCGGCGCCGGCGCGGCCACCGATCCGGACACGCTCGCCTTGTTCGGCGGTCTCGCGTTGACGCCGACCCAGAGCGTCAAACTCGGCGCCGGCAGCCTGACTTCGGTATCGCTCGACGGTCGCGTGCTGCCCTACGGCAAGACCGTCGACGGCCTGCAATGGAACGCCAGCGATATCGAAGTCAACCTCAACGCGCCGTCGGCGCGGCAGGTGCGCATCGACGGCGCCGATCTGGCCCTGGACGACGGCGCGCGCGTGGATCTATCCGGCGGCGGCGATCTGCAGGCGTTCGAATGGATCGCCGGCACCGGCGGCAGCCGCGATGTGTTGTCCGCGGTCGGCACCAGTTATGCCGACGGCGGCAGCGGCAGCGCGGCGTATCTGTATCCCGATCAGCGCGGCGTATACGCGGTCGTGCCCGGCGTGCAATCGCCGCTGGCGGCCAGCGATCCGCTGCTCAGCCAGGGCCAGGTCGGCAGCGAAGTCGGCAAGTCGGTTTATCTGAGCGGCGTGAAAGGTCTCGCCGATGGTGTCTACACCTTGCTGCCGGGCCGTTACGCGACCTTGCCCGGCGCATTCCGGGTGGTTCAGCGCAGCGGCGGCCAGGACAGCCTGAGCAGCCGCAACCTGACCGCACCCGACGGCACCCAGGTGGTCGCCGGTTACTACGTCGATTCGCTCAGCGGCGCGCGCGATGCGCGCAGCAATCGCTTCGAAGTGCAGTCGCGCGAAGTCTGGGGCCGCTACTCACAGTACCAGCTCAGCAGCGCGAACACGTTCTTCGCCGCGCGCGCGGCCAAGGCCGGGCTGATCGCGCCGAACCTGCCGCGCGACGGCGGGCAACTGGTGCTCAGCGCGCAGCGCGCGCTGGAACTCGGCGCGCGCCTGGATGTGGCCGCGGCGGCCGGCGGTGCGGCGGCGCAGGTCGACATCGTCGCCGATGCGATCCAGATCCGCGGCGATGCGCAGGCCGCACGCGACGGCTACGTGCAGCTCGACGCCAAACAGCTCAGCGCGCTCGGCGCCGGCAGCCTGCTGATCGGCGGCGTGCGCAGCCAGACCGGCGAGGGCACGCGCATCGATGCGCGCACCCGCGACCTGATCGTGTCCAACGATGCGTCCGCGCCGCTGCAAGGCGCCGAGATCGTGTTGGTCGCGCGCGCCAGCGACGGCGCGCAAGGTTTGCAGATCGAAGACGGCAGCGTGATCCAGGCGCGCGGCCAGTTGGCCGGCGCCAGCGATCGCCCGTTGTTGATCGGCGCGGTCGCCGACAGTGCGAGCAACACGGCCGCGGTCAGCGGTGACGGCGCGTTGCTGCGCGTGTCCAACGCCGGCGCGGTCGACGTGCAGCGCCGCAACGTGCCGGCGTTCGAACAATCGCGCGGCCTGCTGCGGGTCGGCGAAGGCGCGCGGCTCGACGGCGGCGCGTCGCTGACGCTCGACAGCACCGGCCAGGCCGTGGTCGACGCCAGCGCCTCGCTCGGCGGCCGCGACATCCAGGCCAACAGCGGCCGCATCGCCTTCACCCAGGACGACAACGGCAACTACGACGGCTTCGTGATCGGCCGCAACACCTTGAACCAGTTCGCCGCGGCCGAACGGGTGAGCCTGCGCAGCTACGGCGACATGGCGTTCTTCGGCGACATCTCGGTCGATACCGATCGCCAGCTCAGCCTCAGCGCCGGCCGCTTCGTCGGCGACGGCGGCACGGTGACCTTGCGCGCGGACCGCCTGAGCCTGAGCAACGACCTGGGCGCGGCGAGCACCACCAATGCCGACGCATCCGGCAGCGGCGTGTTGCAGCTGCGCGGCGGCGAAGTGGTGTTCGGCGGCGGCGACAAGCGTCTGCTCGGCTTCGGCGCGGTCAGCGTCGACGCCAACCGTTCGATCGCGGTCCAGCAACGCGGCAGCTTCGATTTCGGCGCCGCCTCGCTGAGCCTGCGCTCACCGCTGATCCAGGCCGATGCCGGCGCCGACAACACGTTGCGCACGACCGGCGCGATCGTGCTCGCGCGTAGCGCCGGCGATGCCGGCAGCGCGCGTCCGCAAGGCGGCGCGATCCAACTCGACGGCGCCAGCATCAGCGGCAATGCCCTGATCCGCGCCAATTCCGGCAAGGTCGGCCTGCACGCGCGCACCGGCGACCTGCGCCTGGACGACGGCACGGCGATCGACACCTCGGCGGTGCCGAAGGCGATCTTCGACCAGACCGTGTACTCGCCGGGCGGCCGCATCGAACTGCAGGCCGATCATGGCGCGATCCACCTGGCGAGCAACGCCAGCCTCGATGTATCCGCCGACGCAGGCGGCGGCGATGCCGGCGAACTGCGCATCGTCGCGCCCGAACGCCAGGCCGAACTGCTCGGCGCGCTCAAGGGCTCGGCGCCGAAGGGGCGCGGCGGCCGCATCGACATCGATGTCGGCGCCGCGCTCGATCTGGACGGCCTGTCGCAGCGATTGAACGACGGCGGCATCAACCAACGCGTCGCGGTGCGCACCCGCAGCGGCGATCTGCAACTGTCGGCCGGGCATACGCTGAAGGCGCGCGAGATCAGCCTCACCGCCGACGGCGGCGCGGATGCGACCACGCGCGATCCCGACAACGGCCACGTCCGCATCGTCGGCACCCTCGATGCCTCGGGCACGTCCGGCGGCAAGATCGAGCTGTGGGGCCGCCATGGCGTCGATATCGACGGCCGTTTGCTGGCCAACGGCAGCGCCGCCAACAAGCGCGGCGGCGAAGTGAAGATCGGCACCGGCGGCGCCAGCGACGGAACGCTCAACGCCGATTACGGTTATCAGAACGTGCGCGGCGAAGACGCCGGCATCATCCGGATCGGCCGCGATGCGCTGATCGACGTGCGCGGCGGCAGCGCCGGCGGCCTGTCGGGCGGACGCGTCGACCTGCGCGCGCCGCTGCTGCAGGGCGGCGATGTCAACGTGGTGATCGAGGACGGCCAGCGCATCGTCGGCGCGCGCGAAGTCGGGCTGGAAGCGTATGCGGTCTGGAGCACCACCGACGCGCACGACGACAGCACTGCCGGCAAGCACTTCGACGGCATCGTCGATCCGGCCGGCTGGTACGACGCGCAGGGGCAACTGCTGCCGGGCACCTGGACCGACGTCAACGGCGTGGTCCTGGCGCCGCCGACCACGCCCGAACAACTCAAGCAATACCTCAACCGCCACTTCTTCGCGCCCGATCAGGCCAACCGCGCGCACCAGACCTTCTACGGCTATGTCGACGGCAACGCCGAGGCGCATCAGTCGGGCACCTTGATGGGTTTCGTGCGCAATCCGGGCTTCGCCTTCGGCGATCGTTTCGCCGGCGTCGCCAACTTCCGCGCGCGGCCCGGCGTGGAACTGCGCAATCCCGATCCGACCATCAACGGCGGCGCGATCCGGGTGTTGACCAACTGGAACCTCAACTCCGGCGAACTGGGCAATCTGGATTTCCGCTACAACGGCGCCGCGCCGGTGCTGACCCTGCGCGCGGACGGCGACGTCGAAGTCGCCGCGACCATCTCCGACGGCTTCTACAACTACAACGCCAGCGGCGGCGGCGCGGTCGGCTCGTATCCGGTCTCGCACCAGCGTTACACCGACGCGCTCAGCGCGATCGATCCGATCGCCTACGACTACCTGCCCGAACCGGTGCAGTACGACGGCGATTCCGAGGAAATCGGCCAGTACTACGGCCAGTACGACGAACTGCTGAAGATGCTGACCGATCCGGCGCCCGAGCTCACCGACGTGTTCGGCCCGGGCACCAGTTTCCTCAAGGCGATCGAACAGTTCCTGCTCAGCGGCCCGGTCGATCCCGATCCGCCGATCCTCGGCCCGGCGCCGCCGACCTCGCCGGCCGGTTACACCGATTACGTCGGCGGCTATCGCGATTACCTGTTGCGCCTGACCCAGCAGGTGTTCGACCCGGGCATCATTCCGACCGTCAACGAACGCCCGGTGTTGCCGGTGCTCGGGCCGGTGCCGGCCGCGGCCGACCGCACCCCGAGCCTGCAGGCGTCAGCGCTCAAGCCGATGCCGTTCGCCGACAAGATTCTCGCAGGCGGCGACAGCAGCAGCTATCGCTTCATCGCCGGCGCGGATTTCTCCAGTGTCGCCCCGGGTTCGGTGCGCGGCGATCAGAACGCGGACCTGAAGTTCGACGGTCACACCACGTTGTTGCAGAACGGCAAGCGCGAACTGCTGATGCCGAACATGCTGCGCACCGGTACCGGCGCGATCGAGCTGGCTTCGTCGCGCGACATCCGTTTCGCCGATCGCGATGCGCCGGCCAGCGTCTACACCGCCGGCCGTCCGGGCGAAGGCACCACGGCCGATCGTTCGCGTCCGACCGTGGATTCGAATCAGTCCGCCTCCAACACCGCGCTCGACATCATCGTCACCGGCCCGGTCAATCCCGAAGCGGCCGGCGACATCGGCCTGCGCGCGGGCCGCGACATCGTCGGCAACCGGCAGATCTACGACGACGCGGCCGGCAGCCGCAGCGGCAACGCCGGCAGCTATCTGGGCCAGTACTGGTGGCCGTGGATGCAGACCGGCAACGTGCTCGCCGACGATCAGCGCACGGTGCTGTCGACCTCGATCAACTTCGGCGGCTTCGCCCAGGGCCTGCTCAGCGTCGGCGGCGATATCGACATCAGCGCGGGACGCGACATTCGCGAAGTGTCGGCCTCGGCGCCGACCACCTGGGTCAAGGACGACAACGCGCTGCGTTTGTTCGGCGGCGGCGACATCCGCGTCGACGCCGGCCGCGATCTGCTCGGCGGCGATTTCTTCGTCGCCAAGGGCGAGGGCGAAATCAACGCCGGCGGCCGCATCGGTTCGGCCTTCGACCTGGATGCGCTGGTGTTCATCGACAACATCTCCGCCGTCGCCAGCCGCATGCGCAGCGCAGTCGCGCCGATCCTGGCGATGCAGGACGCCAACTGGCGGGTCACCGGCGCGCAGGACGTGGAAATCGGCCGCGTGCTCAATCCGTCGTACGCGCGTCTGCCCGATAACGTCGCCGATTCGCAGTCCTACGGCCGCGACAGCCAGCTCAGCGTGACCTCGGTGGCCGGCGATCTGTCGTTCGACACGCTCAGCCTCGGCGATGTGCTGTTCGCCTACGGCAACCGCAGCACCTCGCGCGCGCAGGCGCCGTACGAGATCCACGACAACCCGATCTTCGCCCAGGTGCTGCCCTCGACGCTGTCGCTGAGCGCGGCCGCGGGCGATCTGAGCCTGCACAACGGCGGCCAGTTGTTCCCGTCGGTGAACAGCCAGCTCAGCCTGCTGGCCGGCGGCGATCTGCATCTGCTGTCGGATCAGTTCCCGCTGGTCGACAGCTTGCGCATGCTCGATATCGATCCGGACTGGATGCCGTCGCCGTTCCGGCAACTGGCCAGCCTGCCGGGCGAAACCGCGTTCGACTACGCCTTGATCGATCGCTTCGAACCCGATCGCAACCAGCGTGCCAACCTGCATCGCGACGATGCGCAACTGGTGCGGATCTACGCGCTCGGCGACATCCTCGGCGGCATCCAGAGCGAGCGCTCCAGCCTCAACACGCTACGCATCGATCTGCCCAAGCCGGCCACGGTGCGCGCCGGCCGCGACATCGTCGACCTGGATTTCCGCGGCCAGAATTACCGCGCGTCCGACGCCACCCGCATCCTCGCCGGCCGCGATCTTTACTACCGGCCGCTGGCGCGCGGCAACGGCGCGTTCAAGACCTCGCAATCGTGGTTGCAGATCGGTGGGCCGGGTACCTTCGAAGTGCAGACCGGTCGCGACCTCGGCCCGCTGACCTCGGCCAACGAAGCCTATGCCAACAACCAGCTCAAGCCCGACGGCGGCGGCATCCGCAGCATCGGCAACCGCGACAACGCCGGCCTGCCGTTCCAGGGCGCGGACCTGGTGGTGCGCTTCGGCGTCGCGCCGGGCGTCAACACGCGTGCGTTCGCGCAGCGCTACCTCGATCCGTCCAGCGCCGATGCGGCCTCGTACTCGGCCTTGCTGATCGCCTACATGCAGCAACTGCGCCAGGACGACATCGCTCGTAACGGCGGGACCGGCAACGGCGCGGCAGGCGGCGATGCGCCCGCGCTCAACGCCGAGCAGGCCTGGCAGGCGTTCGCGCAGCAGCCCGAAGCCGTGCAGCAGCGCCTGGTCGACAAGGTTTTCCTCGACGTGCTCAAGCGCGCCGGCCGCGACAACAAGGACCCGGCGAGCCCCGAGTTCGGCAAGTACGCCGCCGGCTATCGCGCGATCAACACCTTGTTCCCGGCCGCGCTGGGCTACACCGCCAATCAGCTCGAAGGCGGGCAGAACGGCGCCGAGAAACCGGTCTCGACCGGCCAGCTCGACATGCGCGGTTCGACCTTGCAGACCCAGCAGGGCGGCGACATCCGCATCCTCGGCCCGGGCGGCGATATCCAGGTCGGCAGCGTGGCCGCGCCGCCGATGGTGGTGAACAACCAGGGCGCGGTGGTGATCGGTCCGAACCAGCAGGGCATCCTGACCCTGGACATCGGCGACATCGGCCTGTTCGCCGACCGCAGCGTGCTGCTCGCGCAGAGCCGCATCTTCACCCAGCGCGGCGGCGACCTGCTGATCTGGAGTTCCAACGGCGACATCAACGCCGGCAAGGGCGCCAAGACCTCGTCCGACAAACCGCCGGTGCGCTACGTGTGCGACATCGACCACAACTGCCGGATCGACGCCAAGGGCCTGGTCAGCGGCGCCGGCATCGCGACCTTGCAGACGGTGCCCGGCGCCAAGGCCGGCGACGCGGTGCTGGTTGCGCCGCGCGGCACCATCGACGCGGGCGACGCCGGCATCCGCATCAGCGGCAACCTGATCGTCGCCGCGCAGACGGTGGCCAACGCCGACAACATCCAGGTCGACGGCGATTCGATCGGCATCCCGGTCGCGCGCGGCGTTGACACCGGCGCCCTGTCGGCCGCGTCCTCGGCGAGTTCCGGCGTCAACGCCGTCGCGCAGGACATGGCCGGCCAGCGACCGGCGCTGGCGACCCGCGACATCCCGGCGTTGATCTCGGTGCAGGTGATCGGCTTCGGCACCTGCGGGGTGGATGATCCGCGTTGTGTGAATTCGCCGTAGCGATGAGGGCCGCGTGGCCGCGAGCGGATCGCTTGCGGTGAGGTGATCGTGCGATGGAGTGGGGCGGCCGGCAGGCCGCCCCTTTTTGTTTGTGTGATCGACAACCGCTTTGCGTGCGCGCAGGCCATCGCTGTTTCGCCGCCGCCCAGCCAAAACGAAAGCGGTGATTCCGACCTGTAGGAGCGGCGTGAGCCGCGATCGCGACAACGCAACTTCGGCGCAACCTACGGCGTAGATGTGGTATCGCGGTCGCGGCTTACGCCGCTCCTACATGGGGGCATGCGATAGCTGCGCGAGGATTTTCGATTTATGGATAAGCGCGACGTGAGTCGCGACGACGACCGCGCAACTGCTGCGATACAACTGCGACACAATTCTCGTTGCAAGCGTGATGCGCGATCACAACACGCGCAAACTCGGTATAGAACGAACGTTTCGATGCCTCCCTGTAGGAGCGGCGCAAGCCGCGACCGCGAAAACGCAGCTACGGCGCAACCTTCGGCGTAGATGTGATCCCGCGGTCGCGGCTCGCGCCGCTCCTACAGGGAGGCATCGCGACATTCGCTTTGGTGCAGCCGCAATGCATGCGTCGATTACATCAACGCCACACGATCGACAACACCTGCACAGCGTTGCACATCCGCATCATCGCGCCACCATCGCGAACCAAAAAACCAAGACGCACACAGCGCATTCCACCTTCGATGACATCGAATTCAATCGCGCATGCTGTCATCTCAACGCAGCAAGACATGACAGTCGCATCCAACGCAGCGATACGCGTGAATGCAATGTGATGCATTGCGCATCGCGCCTGTCATCTGGGTAACCCGCGACATTCGCATCGACACAAATGCTTAGCACTTGCGAATCCGAAACGAATTCGCGCGGCTAACTCCGCGTCGCGCATGCCTTTGTGCGATGTCACAAATTCTTACTTGCGCGGTCGTCGCCATGGCACACGCCGCGCGCATCGTGTGCTGGCGTCGAGCAGTTCGATGGACGCACCGCATCGATTGGATTGATTCGCGGGCAAGTGCCCGTAAACCCAACAAGGAGAAGTCTCGTGCATCGCAACAAGCTTCATATCAGCCTGCTGGCTGTCAGCGTTCTCATGGCCGCCGCCGGTTCGGCGACCGCGGCCGACCTGTACGCCGGTGGCGCCACTTTCCCGGCGCCGGCTTATGTCGGCGACCTGTACAACTCGCTGAGCCCGAAGGCGCGCCTGTCGCGCGACGCCGCGATCACCGCGCCGGCCGTCGGCTTCAGCGTTGCCGGTCTGGGCAACTCGACCGGCAGCAAAGTTCCGGTGTTCGCCAAGTACCGCACCCTGTTTCCCAGCGACGCGGTCTCCTACTGCCAGACCGGCAGCGGCACCGGCAAGAAGGTGTTGAACAACGACACCGTGTTCGCCAACGGCAACTGCGGCGACGCCTCCAGCGCCGCGGCCACCGGCTTCACCGCGCTGAGCACCACCCCGGACTTCATCGGCACCGACTCGCCGATTAGCACCGCGGACTACAACACCTTCAACACCAACATGGCCTCGACCCGCACCGCGATCGTGCAGATCCCGACCATCGCCGGCGCCATCGCCCTGCCGTTCAAGGACAACGCCACCACCGGTCTGACCTCGGTCGCGCTGACCACCCAGCAGGTCTGCCAGATCTATTCGGCGCAGATCACCGATTGGGCCGACTCGCGCCTGGGCCTGACCCTGAGCGGTTCGCCGCACCCGATCACGATCGTCTACCGCAGCGAAGGCAGCGGCACCTCGTTCGCGTTCACCAGCTACCTGGCCGCCCAGTGCAACGGCAAGTTCGGCGTCGTCGCCGGTTACTTCAAGCCCGACCAGAGCTTCGCCGCCGCCGTCACCCAGGCCGGCAGCCTGCCGGCCTATGCCGCGGTCTCGCCGCAGAGCGGCAACAGCGGCGTGGTGTCGAAGGTCAAGACCACCACCGACGCGCTCGGCTACGCCGACATCGCCGAAGTGCTGTCGCAGGGCGTGATGTACGCCAGCGTCAACGGCTTCGACCCGGCCGCGCTGCCGGCCTCGATCAGCATCACCCCGGCCAACCTGCTGTCCGGCCAGGTGCTCAACGGCGCCACCACCGCCGCCGTTCCGGGCTCGGCGCCGGCCGCCGCCAAGAACTGCCTGCGTCTGGTCAGCCCGACCGCGCCGATCTCCAGCGCCTACCCGATCGTCGCGATCACCTACGTCGCTGGTTACTACGCGGGCAACCCGGCCGCCAACGTCACCCCGATCAAGAACCTGTTCAAGCTGTTCTACGACACCACCAACCGTCCGGCCCTGCCGACCGGTTACGCCTACGTCGACGGCAACGCGCTGTTCCGCAGCTCGGTCGTTTCCTCGATCAACAGCTGCATCAACTGATCGCGGGCGCGGCGGCGGAAGGAGTCCGCCGCCGCGCATGGGTGGTCACGCAATAAAAAAAGCTCCCCGGTCGCATCGGGGAGCTTTTTCTTTGGTCGCACGTTTGCTTGCCGCTTACTTCGTTGTCGCGTACTTCGGTATCGCCTTGAACCCGTGCGGCATCAGGTACCGCAGAAGCAGGTCGCGCTGGCGCCGGCGCGAGTGCCTGCCGGGGTGTCGATGAACAGCGAGCACTGCGAGGTGTCGCTGCTGCCCTGGGTCGGCGTGCTCTGCGCGCTGGCGTTGCAGGTGCTGACGGTGCCCTTGCGGCCGCTGCGCACGGTCGCGGTCTGGCAGTTGGCCGAGATCTCGTCGCCGGTGCTCAGCAGCGCGCTGTTGTCGACCGCGACCACCGACTCGGGCGAGGACGCCAGGCCGGCGCCGAACACTTCGACCTTGCGCGAGCTCTTGGGGCAGGCGAACGAGGTGGTGCAGAACTTCGATTCCGACGCGCCGGCATTGGCGTTGACGTTGCCGTACAGCTGCACGACGCCGGGGAAGAAGCTGACGGTGTTGCAGGTGCCTTCGGCGCGGGCCTGCGGCGCGGCGAACACGCTCACGGCCAGCATCGCGGCGGTCAACAGCAGTTTCGCGCCGATCGCGCGGTTGAGGTAATCCATTTGAGTCTCTCCATGAATGCATCAAGGGTGGGATGAATCCGGCACGGATGTGCGACATCCGCGGGTCGAGGAGACGCCGTGTACAGCCGGGCGCGAATGCAGCGGCCGGTGATCGAATGCAGATGGACGGCCAAGGCGCGCGTCGTGCCGGACGGCGGCGGCCTGCGGAGCAGAAAGTGTCGCGGGCGTTCCTTTCCCCATCGATAGGAGAACAGCTTCACGTGTCGGCGCTGTTGCATGCGCGTGAATCGGGTGCCGGCGCAAGGATTCATTTGTGTGATTCGGGGTAGGGCGGCCTGGAGCGTTAAGCCCGCTCGCCACGAAACCACGCAAGCCCCCTGTAGGAGCGGCGTGAGCCGCGATCGCGGGATTTCGGTTACCTCGAAGGTTTCGTCGTAGCTGCGATGTCGCAGTCGCGGCTTGCGCCGCTCCTACAGAGTGATTGCGTGGCTCCGTACTCGCCCTGTAGGAGCGGCGCGAGCCGCGACCGCGGGATTCCGGTTACGTCGCGAGTTTCGTCGTAGTTGCGGTATCGCGGTCGCGGCTCGCGCCGCTCCTACAGGGCGAGCCCGAGGCTCAATCGCGCAACCGCGCCAAGCTGCGCTCGCGCCGGTGCATCAGCACGCCGGCCAGGCTGACGCCGATCGCCACCAGCACCACGATGATCGTGGTCAGTGCGTTGATCTCCGGGGTCACCCCGATCTTGACCTTCGAATACACCAGCATCGGCAGGGTGGTCGAACCCGGGCCGGAGGTGAAGCTGGCGATCACCAGGTCGTCCAGCGACAAGGTGAAGGCGAGCAGCCAACCCGCCAGCAGGGCCGGCGCGATCAACGGCAGGGTGATCACGAAGAACACCCGCCACGGCTTCGCGCCCAGGTCCATCGCCGCCTCTTCCAGGCTGGCGTCCATCGAGGTCATGCGTGAACGCACCACCACGGTGACGTAGCAGGCGGTCAGGGTGATGTGGGCGAGGGTGATCGTGGTCATGCCGCGCTCGGGCCAGCCGAAGATCTGCTGCAGGCCGACGAACAACAGCAGCGAGGACAGGCCGAGCATCACGTCCGGCATCACCATCGGCGCCGAATTCATCAGGCTCAGCAGTCCGCGCCCGGGAAACCGGCCGAACCGCGACAAGGCCAGTCCGCTCGCGGTGCCCAGCGCGACCGCGGCGGTGGCCGAGATCGCCGCGATCGTGAGGCTGCGCTGCGCGGCTTCGAGAATCTGTTCGTTGCGCAGCAGCGCGCCGTACCACTGCAGCGAGAACCCGCCCCAGGTGGTCGCGCGGTCCGAGCCGCTGAACGAGTACACGATCACCGACACGATCGGCAGGTACAAGAACGCGTAGCCCAGCGCCATCAGCGTGTACAGCGCGAACGGCCGCCGGCTCACGACTGCGCCTCGCGCGCGACGCGCCGGTTTTCCACGTATTCGAACAACAAGGTCGGCAGCACGATCAACAGCAGCATCGCCACCGCGATCGCCGCGGTCAGCGGCCAGTCGCGGTTGGTGAAGAACTCGGTCCACAACACCCGGCCGATGGTCAGCGCGTCGGGACCGCCGAGCACGTCGGGAATCACGAATTCGCCGACCGCCGGGATGAATACCAGCAAGGTGCCGGCCAGGATGCCCGGAAACGACAGCGGCAAAGTCACCCGCACGAACGCCTGCCAGGGTTTCGCACCGAGGTCGGCGGCGGCTTCGAGCAAGGTGAAATCCAGCCGGATCAAGGTCGCCGCGAGCGGCAGGATCATGAAGGGCAGGTAGTTGTAAGCGATGCCGATGTAGACGGCGAGATCGGTATGCAGCACCGCCTGGCCCGGCTCGATGATGCCGACCGCGGCCAGCGCCTGGCTGATCACGCCGTTGGCGCGCAGCAGGCCGATCAGCGCATAGGTGCGCAGCAGCGAACTGGTCCAGAACGGCAGGATCACCAATACCAGCAGCAACAGACGCAGACTGCGCGGCGCGCGCGCGATGCCGTAGGCGATCGGATAGCCCAGCAGCAGGCAGCACAAGGTCGAGACCGAGGCGAACAGCAGCGATTTCAGATAGGCCGCGATATACAGCGGATCAGCCAGCAGCGCGGCGTAGTTGGACGCGTGCAGGCGCAGCGAAGTCGCGCCGTCGGCGCTGGTTTCCAGCAACGGCGTATACGGCGGCACCTGCCCGAACACCGCCTGGGCGAAGCTGATCTTCAGCACGATCAGGAACGGCACGCAGAAGAACAGCGCCAGCCACAGCATCGGGATCGCGGTGACCACGAAACGTCCGCGCCGGGTACGGAACTCGTCGCCTACCGCGCGGAACCACCCGAACAGGTTGTAGACGACATCTGCCCAGAAGCCCCAGGCCCCCGAGTCGCGCTTCTGCTCGCGAGCGCTCACGACGTCAACACCACCGCGCTGGCCGCATCCCACGACAGCCACAGCGTGTCGTCCCAGTCGTAATGCGGCTGCGAGCTGCGCGCGACATGGGTTTCCTGCACCCGCACGATCGCGCCAGCCTCGGTCTGCACATGGTAGATCGACACATCGCCCAGATAGGCGATATCGCGGACCTTGCCGACCACCACGTTCTCCATCCCCTCGGGCCGGGTCTCGTGGACGTCGATCTTCTCCGGACGCACCGCGATTCCAACGGCCGTGCCTTCCGGCAGCGGATCGGGATGGCGCGCGAGCAGTTCGCCGCCGACCTCGTCGCACTGGATACGCAGGTTGTTTTCGTCGTGACCGAGCACGCGGCCGTCGAGCAGGTTGATGCCGCCGATGAACTCGGCGACGAAACGCGTCGACGGGTATTCGTACAGCACCGCCGGGGTCGACACCTGGACGATGCGGCCGGCGTCCATCACCGCGATGCGCGAGGACATGGTCATCGCTTCTTCCTGGTCGTGGGTGACCATGATGAAGGTGGTGCCGACGCGTTCCTGGATGCTGACCAGTTCGAACTGGGTGTGCTCGCGCAGCTTCTTGTCCAGCGCGCCCAGCGGCTCATCGAGCAGCAGCAACTTCGGTTGTTTGGCCAGGGCGCGCGCCAAGGCCACGCGCTGACGCTGGCCACCGGACAACTGATCGGGCCGGCGATTGCCGAGTTGCGGCATCCGCACCAGTTCCAGCATCGCCTGCACGCGATCGCGGATCTCGCCCGCGCCGAGCCGGTCCGCGCCGCTGGAATGCTTGAGCCCGAAGGCGATGTTCTGGGCCACGCTCATGTGCGGGAACAGCGCATAGCTTTGGAACATCATGTTGACCGGCCGCTGGTACGGCGGCAGGTCGGTCACGTCGACGCCGTCGATCAGCACCCGTCCGCGATCGGGCGATTCGAACCCGGCCAGCACCCGCAGCAGGGTGCTTTTGCCGGAACCGGAGCCGCCGAGCAGGGCGAAGAACTCGCCGCGGTACACGTCCAGGGAAATATCGTCGCAGGCGTAGACCTTGCCGAAGGTCTTGGTCACACCCTCGATGCGCACGAACGGCTGCGCGGCCGGATCGCGCCAGGGTTCGACCGTGGCGGGCGTCGTGGCGGAGCGGGGCGGCGGGACGCTCACGCGCTCAGTGCCCGCTCTTGATGCTGGTCCAGGCGCGCACGCGCTGGCGTTGCACGTCTTCGGGCAGGCTCTTGGGATCGATCAGCTTGGCGCGCACGCTTTCGGGCGGATACACGCCGACATCCTGCGCGATCGCCGGATCGACCAGCGCGGTCGCGTCCTTGTTGGCGCTGGCGTAGGCGACATGGTTGCTGATCGCCGCGGCGACCTTGGGGTCGAGCAAGTAGTCGATGAAGGCGTGGGCGTTGCCGGCGTGCTTGCTGTCCTTGGGAATCGCGATCACGTCGACCCAGCGGATCGCGCCTTCCTTCGGGATCACGAAGCGCAGGTTCGGCGCCGGTTGGCCGGCTTTCTTGGCCGCATCGAAGGCGTCGGTGCTGGCCTGGGCGATGTCACCCGAATAGCCCATCACCAGGCAGGCGTCGCCGTTGGCGAAGGCGTCCTTGTATTCGGCGTTGTTGAAGGTGCGCACGAACGGGCGGATCGCGCTGTAGACCTTGCGCACCGCGTCGATCTCGTCGGCGGCGCCGGCATTGGGATCGCGGCCGAGCCAGATCAGCGCCGCGCCGAAGGCTTCCTGGTCGTCGTCGAGCACGGTGATGCCGCATTTCTGCAACTTGGCGGCGTTGGCCGGATCGAACAGCAGCGACCACGAATCCAGCGGCGCGTCGGCGCCGAGCGCGGCCTTGATCTTGTCGATGTTGATGCCCAGGCCGGTGGTGCCCCACATGTACGGCACCAGGTGGGCGTTGCCCGGATCGATCGCGGCGAGGTTCTGCAGCAACTGCGGGTCCAGGTGATTCCAGTTCTTGAGCTTGCCCTTGTCCAGCGCGGCGTACATTCCGGCCTTGACCTGGCGCTGCGCGAACGGCCGCGCCGACGGGAACACCACGTCGTAGCCCGAGGCGCCGGCGCTGAGCTTGCTTTCCAGGGTTTCGTTGGCGTCGTAGACGTCGTAGTTGACCTTGATGCCGTTGGCCGTCTCGAAGTTCTTGACCGTGTCGTCGGCGACGTAGTCCGACCAGTTGTAGACGTTGAGCACCTTCTCCTCCGCGCCGGCCGGCGTGGCGGCCGCGGGGGCATCGGACGGCTTGCCGCCGCCGCAGGCGGTCAGCAGCAGGGCGCAGGCGAGCGGGGCGAGGCGCAGGATCACGGCGAACTCCGGAGCAACGAGGCGTTGCGGGGATGTTCGGAGCGGGGGCGTACGGTGTCAATGCGATTCGGGTAGATGGTGTCGGCGAGGGCGCGGCCTGAGCCCTCAACCGCCTGGCTCGCCACGCACCCGACGTAACAGCCCCCTCTCCCGCTTGCGGGAGAGGGCTGGGGTGAGGGCACAACGCCACAGCGAAACGCGGCGCCCGCTCAAATCCCCACCGTGCCCCACCCATGCACACCAGCGCCTGCGTTATCGTCTGCCTCAGCACCTGTCCATGCCACCACCACCGTTCGGGGAGAACTGTGATGCCGATTCGCCCGCACAACCGTTCCCCCTTCGCCACCATGGCGCGGTCCATCGCACTCGCATCGCTGCTGCTACCGCTGCCGGCACTGGCCCAAGACGACCCGCCCGCCGACCCGGCGAGCGCCGACGCCCCGTGGTCGGTCCGCGGCAGCGTCACCGCGATGAGCGACTACGTCTGGCGCGGCGTATCCCAGACCCAGGAAGATCCCGCCGTGCAGGCCGAGATCAACCTGGAGCACTCCAGCGGCTTCTACGTTGGCCTATGGGCGTCGAGCATCGACTTCACCGGCGCGGGCGAGGAGGACGACGGCATCGATTACGAACTCGACGGCTACCTGGGCTGGTCCGGCGAACTGCGTCCGGGCCTGGAACTCGACCTCGTCCTCACCCGCGCCGCGTACCCAGGCGCGCGCAAGGGCTTCGACTACGACTACACCGAACTCGAAGGCACCTTGAGTTTCGCTCAGTACTACCACGCGGGCCTGGCGTATTCGCCGGACATCTTCGGCCTGGGCGGCAAGGGGTATTACTGGACCGCGGGCGGCGAATGGCCGCTGGGCGACAGCGGTTTCGGATTGAAGGCGCAGGTCGGCCACTACGATCTGCAGGACGCGGCCGGCGACAGTTACAACGACTATCTGCTCGGGTTGACCCGCGAGTTCGGGCCGGTCAAGGCGGAGCTGCAGTACACCGACACGTCGAGTTATGGGCCTAAGTTGTCGGAGGCGTTGGATGATGCGAAGTTGGCCGATGGCAAGGTGACGTTGCTGGTGGGTTGGGAGTTTTGAGGGGGTGATGAGATGTGGAGGTTGCTGTCTTCCGCTTTTCGTTGCTCTGCCGCTGTGACGCGTGTTGCGGCGTTAATGCGATTTCGCGGTCGCGGCTTGCGCCGCTTCTACAGGTAGGCCATGTGGCTTTCGCCTCGTTTCAATCGTCGCATCCAGCGCTGCGAGGCCGCTGACTCGCGTTAGCAAAAGCACACCCGGAGGGCGGCGCACATGGATGTGCGCCGTGCGCCACCGAGACAGGATGTCTCGTGTGGCGCATGCCTGCGCAAGCACCGATCGTGCGGCTTTTGATTCGAAACAGGAACGCCTTTTTCTTTGGTGACTTTCTTTTGTGGCTCTGGACAAAAGAAAGTTACCCGCCGCTTTAGTGGCGGAAGCTTTTGATCTTGCTTGCAGCCCCTAAAGCTTTGGAGCTTATGAAGCCCAAGGCAAGATCAACAGCTTTCGTCCGCAAGCGGCCGAGTTACTTTCTTTTGTCAAAAGCGACAAAAGAAAGGTAACCAAAGAAAAACGCTTTTCTTTGAATCAAAGGCCCGCACGATCGGTGCCGACGCAGGCATGCGCCACACGGGACATCCTGTCCCGGTGGCGCACGGCGCACATCCATGTGCGCCGCCCTCCGGGTGTGCTTTTGTTCTCGCGAGTTACGAGCGTCGTAGCGCTGGATGAACTGCGCGAATTGGGGCGAAAGCCACATGGCCTCCCTGTAGGAGCGGCGCGAGCCGCGACCGCGCCATCACGGCAACGGCGCGATTTTCGTCATAGGCGTATTCCCGCGGTCGCGGCTCGCGCCGCTCCTACAGGGGCTACGGCAGGTCACGCGACGTCTGGGGTTTTTGCGAAACGCAATTTCCGGTGTTCGTTGCAATCAATCGCAACCGAAACACGCAGCGAAAAAAACCGAATCACCCAAACAACCCCCGCTCACACACCCCAACCACCACCTCCCGCAACCACCGATTGGCCGGATCGAACTCACTGTTCGCATGCCAATACAAATGCAACTGCGCCGCCGGCAACGCGAACGGCACCGCCACCCGCAACAAACGCGAACGACCGATGATCCGCCCTGCAAGCCCCGCGGGCATCGTCAACAAGGCATCGGACTGCGACACCACCTCGCACGCCGAGTGATAGTTCTGGCATCGCAGCGCGATCGGCCGCTGCAATCCCAGGTTGAGCAGCGCGATGTCCTCGATCACCTGACCGCTCGCGCGCGTCGACACCGCGACATGCCGCGCCTGCAGGTACTGCTTCAAGGTCAGCCGCTTCGCCAACGCATGACCGGCGCGCATCACCACGCAGAAGCCGTCCTGAAACAGGGGCTGGTGCCGCACCGGTTCGCTGATCGGCAGGGCCACGTCGATCGCCAGATCGACCTGGCCGGCGGCGAGTTCGCGGCCCAGTTCGCGTCGCGCCACCGCCACGCTGGCCAAGGTCGCGCCCGGCGCCTGCGCGTGCAGCGTTTGCGCCAGCGCCGGCAACAGGGCGGTCTCGGTCGCGTCGGGCATGCCGATGCGGAAGCCCTGGCGGGCCTGGGCCGGGTCGAAACGGTCCCATTGCTGCAGCAGTTCGCGCAGGCGGCTGAGCGCGTCGGTCAGCAGCGGCGCGATGCGCTGGCAGGCCGGGGTCGGGCTCATGCGCCGGCCGTCGCGCACGAACAACGGGTCGCCGAACTGCTGGCGCAGGCGCGCGAGCGCATGGCTCACCGCCGATGGCGTTAGGTACAGCGACTGCGCCGCGCGGCTGAGGTTCTGCTCGCGGTACACGGCCTCGAACACCTTGAGCAGGTTGAGGTCGAGCTGGTCGATCCGGTTATGAATCTGGTTCATGATGCGAAGTTAGCAAAGATCACTTCATTCATGCTGGCCGGGCGCTTAGGATGCAGACGGGCCGGGCCTTCGCCGGCATCGGGAATTCGTGATGGACTTCGCACCCAGCGCGCGCAGCGCCGACTATCTGCAACGCCTGCAAGCCTTCATCGCCGAACACATCGCGCCGTTCGAAGACACGTATCGGCGCGAGAATGCGAACACCAACGCCGGCGCCGACTGGCGCCAGTGGCGGGTGCATCCGCGCATCGCCGAACTCAAGCGCCTGGCGCGCGAGGCGGGCCTGTGGAATCTATTCCTGCCCGATGCGCAGCTCGGCGCGGACCTGTCGGTGCTCGATTACGCGCCGCTGGCCGAGGCCATGGGCCATTACGAATTCGCCGCGGACATCTTCAACTGCAACGCGCCCGACACCGGCAACATGGAAGTGCTGCATCACTTCGGCAGCGATGCGCAGAAACAGCAATGGCTGCGGCCGCTGCTCGACGGCGAGATCCGCTCGGTATTCTGCATGACCGAGCCGGACGTGGCGTCGTCGGATGCGACCAATATGCAGGCGACCGTGCGCGTGGACGGCGATGACTTGCTGCTCGACGGGCGCAAGTGGTGGTCGACCGGCATCGGCCACCCCGACGCGAAGCTGGCGATCTTCATGGGCCTGTCCGATCCCGACGCCGAACCGCACAAGCGCCACAGCATGGTACTGGTGCCGCTGGATGCGCCGGGGGTGCGGATCGAACGCATGCTGCCGACCTTCGGCGAGTACGATCCGCCTTACGGTCACGGCGAGGTGGTGTTCGATAATGTGCGCGTCCACAAGGACCAGTTGATCCTCGGCCTGGGCCAGGGTTTCGCGATCGCGCAGGGGCGGCTCGGCCCGGGCCGCATCCATCACTGCATGCGCGCGATCGGCGCGGCCGAGCGCGCGCTGGAACTGACCATCCGCCGTGGCGCCTCGCGCCAGGCGTTCGGCCAGCCGATCCTGCGCCTGGGCGGCAATCTCGAACGCATCGCGCAGGCGCGCATGGCGATCGATCAGGCGCGTCTGCTGACCTTGTACGCGGCGTGGAAGATCGAGCACTTCGGGGTCAAGGCGGCGATGACCGAAATCTCGGCGATCAAGGTGGTCGCGCCGAACATGCTGCAGGACATCGTCGACCAGGCGATCCAGATGCACGGCGGCGCCGGGGTGTCGAACGATCTGCCGCTGACCGGATTGTTCATGATCGCGCGCGCGCTGCGCATTGCCGACGGCCCGGACGAAGTGCATCGTGCGATGGTCGCGCGCATGGAACTGGCCAAGTACGGTTTGAGTTCCAGCCAGAACCGTCAACACCAGAAAGAACGCGCTCACAAGGAACCGGCATGACCACCGCAACCCGCGTCTTCATCACCGGCGGTGCCTCCGGGCTCGGCCGCGCCCTTGCCGAAGGCTATGCCCGCGACGGCGCGCGCGTGTGCATCGGCGATGTCAACGCGGCGCGCGGCGAAGAAACCCTCGCGGCGCTGCGCGCATTGGGCGCAACCGCGCATTATCTGCACTGCGACGTGACCCGCGAGCAAGACCTGCAGGCCGCGGCCGACTGGCTGCTGGCGCAGTGGGGCGGGGTGGATCTGGTGTTCAACAATGCCGGCGTCGCCGACATGGGGCCGGTCGAGGCCATGCCGATCGCCGACTGGCAGTGGATGATCGACATCAACCTGCTCGGCGTGGTGCGCGGCTGCAAGGTATTCGCGCCGTTGCTGCGCAAGCAGGGCAGCGGCCGCTTGGTCAACATCGCCTCGATGGCCGGTTTGATCCATCCGCCGTTCGCGGGCGCGTACAACGCGACCAAGGCCGCGGTGGTGGCGCTGTCGGAAACGCTCAAGGCCGAACTCGGATCGGCCGGGATCGAGGTCAGTGTGGTCTGCCCGGCGTTCTTCCGCACCAACCTCAGCGAGAGCCTGCGCAGCACCGACCCGCGCTATGCGCGCTGGATGCGCAAGCTGGTCGACGAATCCACGATCGGCGCCGACGAGATCGCCGCGATGATCCGCGCCGGCGTGGCGCGCGGCGAGTTTCGCATTCTCACTCATGCCTCGGCGCGGCGGTTCTGGATGCTCAAGCGATGCTTGCCGTACAGCTGGTACGAAGCGGCGATGCGTCGCGCCGGCCAGGGCGGGGCGAAGAAGAAGCCGGCGCCGGTCGGCCGCAAGGCATGAGCGCGGCGGACGAACGCAGCAACGACGGCTCGCGCGCGGTGCGTGCGGGCGAGGAACTCGATGTCGCTGCGGTCGACGCCTGGCTCAAGCCGCGCCTGCCGCATCTGCACGGCGCGCCGCAGGTCACCCAGTACGCCGGCGGCGCGTCGAACTGGACCTATCGCCTGCACTACGACAACGACGACCTGATCCTGCGTCGCCCGCCGGCCGGCAAGAAAGCCAAGTCCGCGCACGACATGGGCCGCGAATTCCGCATCCAGCAGGCGCTCAAACCCGTTTTCCCGTTCGTGCCGGCGATGTACGCGCATTGCGAAGACACCCAGGTGATCGGCGCGGAGTTCTACGTGATGCAGCGGCTCGACGGGCTGATCCTGCGCAAGAACCTGCCGTCCGGGCTGGACCTGAGCCGCGATCAGGTTCGCAGCTTGTGCCTGCATGTCCTCGATACCTTGATCGCATTGCATCAGGTCGACCATCGCGCCGCCGGCCTGGAACATCTCGCGCCGGGTGCCGGTTACGGCCAGCGCCAGATCGACGGCTGGAGCAAGCGCTATACCGACGCACGCACCTGGAACGTTCCCGCTGGCGGCAAGATCATGGCCTGGTTGAAGGCGAACCTGCCGCGCGACGAACGCATCTGCCTCACCCACAACGACTTCCGGTTCGACAACGTGGTACTCGACCGCAACGATCCGACCCGGGTGATCGGCGTGCTGGATTGGGAGCTGGCGACGCTCGGCGATCCGTTGATGGATGTCGGCAATCTGCTCGCCTATTGGGTGGAGGCCGGCGACGACTTCATCGCCCGCGATACGCGGCGGCAACCGACCCACTTGCCCGGCATGTTCACTCGCCGCGAGGTGATGCAGTACTACAGCGAACGCACCGGCATGCAGCCGCGCAGTTGGGCGTTCTACGAGGTCTACGGCTTGTTTCGCCTGTCGGCGATCGCCCAGCAGATCTATTACCGCTATCACCACCGGCAGACCCGCAACCCGGCGTTCAAGCGTTTCTGGCTGTCGGTGAATTACCTGCATTGGCGTTGCCGCAAGGCGATCGCGCAAGACCGGCGAGGGCCGTGAGATGGCCGCGACGATCCATCTGATCCGCCACGGCCAGGCCGCATTCGGCGCGGCCGATTACGATCAGCTCAGCGAGCGCGGACGCGAACAGTCGCGCCTGCTCGGTGCCGCATTGGCGCCGCTCGCAGGCGAAGGCGATATCGCGATCTGCGGCGGCATGCGCCGGCATCGGCAGACCGCCGACGAATGTCTGGCGGCGATGTATCCAACACACGCACCCCAACACGACCCCGCGGATGCAAGCCCCTCTCCCGTTGACGGGAGAGGGGTTGGGGTGAGGGCCGCCCCCCAAATCGACCCACGCTGGAACGAATTCGACCACCAGCAAATCATTGCCCGCCACGCCCCAGAATACAGCGACCACGAACATCTGGTCGCCGAATTCAGCCGCGCCGCCGATCCACGCCGTGCGTTCCAGACGCTGTTCGCTGCGGCGATGACGCGCTGGTCGGGCGGACATTTCGATCACGAGTACAGCGAACCGTGGCCGTCGTTCGGCCAGCGCTGCCGCGATGCCTTGCAGGCCGCGGCCGAAGCCGCGCCGTCGTCGACCTCGAATATCTGGGTGTTCACCTCCGGCGGCCCGATCGCCGCGATCGTCCAGCATTTGCTGCAGGCGCCCGATGCGCAGGCGATGAAACTCAGCTGGACCCTGGTCAACGCCGGCGTCACTCAAGTGCATGTCGCCCGCGGCGGCCTGCGCCTGTCCACCTTCAACGGCCACGCCCATCTGTACGGACGCGCCGACCTGATCACTTATCGCTGAGGCTCGCGCCTCGACCGGAGTTCGCCGCATGCGCAAACGTATCCTCATCACCGGCGCCAGTTCCGGACTTGGCCGCGGCATGGCGCGCGAGTTCGCCCGCGCCGGCAGCGACCTCGCCCTGTGCGCGCGGCGCCTGGACCGACTGGAATCGCTCAAGGCCGAATTGGAAGCGGCCCATCCGGCCATCCGCGTGAGCATCCACAGCCTGGACGTGACCGATCACGAGCAGGTGTTCGCGGTGTTCGCGGCCGCGCGCGACGCACTGGGCGGCCTGGACCGGGTGATCGTCAACGCCGGCATCGGCCAGGGCGCGCCGGTCGGCAAGGGCCAGTTCGCCCTGAACCGCAGCATCGTCGAGACCAATTTCCTCGCCGCGCTGGCGCAGTGCGAAGCGGCGGTGGAAATCTTCCGCGCCGCCGGCCAGGGGCATCTGGTGTTGATTTCCTCGATGAGCGCGATGCGCGGCATGCGCGGCGGCCTGACCGCCTACGCCGCGAGCAAGGCCGGCGTGGCCTCGCTGGCCGAAGGCATCCGCACCGACATGCTGCGCAAGCCTTCGATCAAGATCAGCACGATCTACCCAGGTTACATCCGCACCGAAATGAACGACGGCGCGCCGGCCAAGCAGACGCCTTTCATCATCGACGAGGCGACCGGTTGCCGTTTGCTGGTGCGGGCGATCGAGAAGGAGAAAGCCAAGGCTTATGTGCCGTGGTGGCCGTGGGCGCCGTTGGGGTGGTTGATGAAGCGGTTGCCGTTGGCGTGGGTGGCGAAGCTCAATTGACCATGCGCAAGCGTTCGCGTGGTTTCGCCGGCCCCCTGTAGGAGCGGCGCGAGCCACGACCGCGAATTGCGATCTGCGGCGAGGGTTGGGTCGTAGCCTTTTTGGTCGTTGCAGTCGTTGCAGTCGTTGCAGTCGTTGCAGCCGTTGCGATCGTCGCGGTCGTTGTGGCGCGGCCGTAGCTTGCTATACGGGTTGCCATGCAGGTTGCGACGCAGGCGTGGTGACGCGGTCGCGGCTTGCGCCGCTCCTACAGGGGAGCGCCGTAGCATCCGACGCATATGCATGTTCGCTATCTACCTGTAGGAGCGGCGCGAGCCGCGACCGCGAATCTTCGGCTACGACGAAACTTTCCAGAACGTCATTCCCGCGAAAGCGGGAATCCAGTGACTTCAAGCGTTCTCGCACGAAAGGCACTGGATTCCCGCCTTCGCGGGAATGACGTTCTTGGCGATGCGCGGCGACTCGAGAATCACCCGCGAATCACTCTCGAATCATTCGCGGCTCATCCACCTTTCTTCGCTGCTTTATGCATTGCCGGCCGACACCCCATCACCCGACCCCGAATCTCCAGATCCCCCACAACACTCATCCTGAGCCAGATCCTCAAGAATCGGACACTCCGGCCGATCATCCCCCTGGCACCGCCGCGCCAGCTGCTCCAGCGTGTGCTGCATCGCCTGCATCTCGCGTATCTTCGCCGCCAGTTCCGCCGCGTGATCCAACGCCAGTCGCTTGACCTCGCCGCTTTCGCGCGAGCGGTTGTCCCACAGCCCCAGCAAGGTCTCGATCTGCTTGATCGAAAACCCCAGCGAGCGAGAGCGCTTGATGAAACGCAGCCGATGCAGGTCGCTGTCGCGGTACAGGCGATAGCCGGCGATGCTGCGGCCCGCGGCCGGAATCAGGTCGATGCTCTCGTAATGGCGGATCATCTTCGCGCTCACCCCGCTGAGCTGGGCGGCTTCGCCGATGTTGTGCAGGCCGTCGGCCTTGGCCTGGGCGAGTTCGGGCGCGTTGCGGGTCATGGCGCGGTTCCTGTTTCCGGTAACGAAGGGTGCGTAAGCGTTCATGCGCGGCGCGTTCATGCCGGTTTCCAGCGTCGCAGCAGCAGAGTGTTGCCGATCACGCTGACGCTGGAGAAGGCCATCGCCGCGGCGGCGACCACCGGGTTCAACCAGCCCAAGGTCGCTAGGCCGATGCCGATCACGTTGTAGCCGAATGCCCAGAACAGGTTCTGACGGATCTTGCGGCTGGTGCGGCGCGAGATCTCGATCGCGTCGGCGACCAGCCCCGGTTCGGCGCGCATCAGGGTGATGCCGGCGGCCTGCATCGCCACGTCGGTGCCGCTGCCCATGGCGATGCCGACATCGGCCGCGGCCAGCGCCGGTGCGTCGTTGACGCCGTCGCCGACCATCGCCACGGTGCGGAACTGCCCGAGTTCGGCGACCGCGGCGGCCTTTTGTTCGGGCAATACGTCGGCGCGGATCTGGTCGATGCCCAGTTCGGCCGCGACCGCGCGCGCCGCGCCGATGTGATCGCCGGAAATCATCGCGGTGCTCACGCCCAGCGCGTGCAGGCGTTCGATCGCGGCCCGGGCGTTGGCGCGCGGGGTGTCGCGGAAACCGAGCAGGCCGAGCAACTGCGCGCCATCGCTGCCGTCGCGCGCCAGCCACGACACGCTGTGGCCGCTGTCGGCCAGGCGTTGCGCGGCCTCGCGCAGCGGTTGCAGATCGACGCCGGCTTCTTCGAGCATGCGGGTGCTGCCGAGCAGCAGGCTGCGGCCTTCGACCTCGCCGCGCAGGCCGCGTCCGGCCAGCGCCCGCAGTTGCGACACCGGCGGCAGGGTCAGCGCGCGCGCCGCATCGAGGGTGGCGCGCGCAAGCGGATGCTCGCTGCCCGACTGCAAGGCCGCGGACAAACGCAGCAGCGCGTCGCGATCGCCGTCGAGCGCGGTCCATTCGCTCAGCACCGGCTTGCCTTCGGTCAGGGTGCCGGTCTTGTCGAACGCGACCACGTCGATCCGGTGCGCGATTTCCAGCGCTTCGGCGTCCTTGATCAGGATGCCCGCGCGCGCGGCCACGCCGGTGCCGGCCATGATCGCGGTCGGCGTCGCCAGGCCCAGCGCACACGGACAGGCGATCACCAGCACCGCGACCGCGTTGAGCACGGCCTGGCTCCAATCGCCTGCATACAGGCCCCAGCCGATCAGGGTCAGCAGCGCGATCGCGATCACCACCGGCACGAACACCGCGCTGACCCGGTCGACCAGATGCTGGATCGGCGCTTTCTTGGCCTGCGCGTCTTCGACCAGACGGATGATCCGGGCCAGCGCGCTCTCCGCGCCGACCGCCACGGTTTCGACCACGATCCGGCCTTCGCCGTTGATCGCGCCGCCGGTGACGCGGTCGCCGCGCTCTCGCGCGACCGGCAGGGATTCGCCGGTGAGCAGGGATTCGTCGACGTGAGTGAGGCCTTCGACGATGCGGCCGTCGGCCGGCAGGCGTTCGCCCGGGCGCACCACCACGAGGTCGCCGACCCGCAGTTGCGCGAGTGGCAATTCGTGTTCGACGCCGTCGCGCAGCACCCGCGCGCTGCTCGGGCGCAGCGCCTGCAGGGCGCGGATCGCCGCGGTGGTCTGGCGCTTGGCGCGCGCTTCCAGCCACTTGCCGAACAGGATCAGGGTGATGATCACCGCCGAGGTTTCGAAATACAGCTGCATCTGATCGCCGCGCAGCAGGTGATACAGGCTCAGGCCGTAACCGGCGCTGCTGCCGAGTGCGACCAGCAGGTCCATGTTGCCGCTGCGCGCGCGCAGCGCGCTCCAGCCGGCGCGGTAGAAGCGCGCGCCGAGCCAGAACTGCACCGGCGTGGCGAGCGCGAACTGCAACCAGCCCGGCAGCATCCAGTGCTGGCCGAACAACAGGCCGAGCATCGGCGCGACCAGGGGCAGCGACAGCGCGGCGGCAATCAGCAGATGGCGGGTTTCGCGCGACAGAGCGGGTTTCGCGTTGCTGCGGGCGGTGGTGGCGGTGTCGCTGCCGTTGTCGGTGCGCGGCGGGTTGCTGCTGTCGCCAGCGGCTTGGTTGCTTGCACCGCCGCCCGATGGGTTGTCGGGGTCGGAATCGGGCAGGCTCGCTTCGTAGCCGGCGCGTTTCACCGCGGCGATCAGCGCGGCCGTGTCGGTGCCGGCGAGCATGCGCACCTTGGCGCGCTCGGTGGCCAGATTGACCGAGGCCTCCAGCACGCCCGGCACTGCGGTCAGCGCCTTCTCGATCCGGCCGACGCAGGAGCCGCAATTCATCCCGCGCAGCGCCAGCACGAGGTCCTCGCTGGGGACGCTGTAACCGGCCGCGGCGATGGCGCGTTCGATCTGCGCGGCGGAGACGCTGGCGTCGTGGGCGACCTCGGCGGTTTCGGTGGCCAGATTGACGTTGACCTCGGCGACGCCGGGCAGGGCGCTCACGGCCCGCTCGATGCGGCCGGCGCAGGAGCTGCAGGTCATCCCGGCTACGTGCAGACGCAGGCGTTGCGGGAGGGGGGCGACTTGGAGAGGGGCGTTCATGGGGGTTCCCGGGGGACTCGATGCCGGGCAGGTTGGGGGTTCCCATGATGGTAAGGTCAAGCTTGGGGCTGGGAGGTGAGCGGGAGGGCCGATCGACCGCTCGGGCGCCGTGGTTCTGACGCCTGAGTGGCGCCGCAGGCCGCCAGTTCGCGGTCGCGGCTCGCGCCGCTCCTACTGGGGGCGGCCGCGGCTTCGTTTCTCCCTGTAGGAGCGGCGTGAGCCGCGACGTCGCCATCGCAACTGCGTCGTAAGCAAGAAGACGCGTCGGTCGCGGTCATCACCAACAAGGCGGCCTATTCACAAAGCAGCGCCTCCCCCCATCGCCGTGAACAATTCAGTCGCACACACTGAGACACGCCGCCCGCACGCTAGCCAATGCCACAATCGCCCCCATCTACGAACGGTCCCCAGTCACCGCTCCCAATCGGCAGGCCGTCCCCGCTCATGGTGCTAGACGATTTCCATCCCGCCGTCGCCGCCTGGTTCGGCGCGACGTTTCCGGCGCCGACCCAGGCGCAGGTGCTGGCGTGGCCGAACATCCGCGCCGGGCGCAACACCCTGGTCGCCGCGCCGACCGGTTCGGGCAAGACCCTGACCGCGTTCCTGGCCGCGATCGACGAACTGGTGCGCGAAGGGCTCGAACACGGATTGCGCGACGAAACCGCGGTGGTCTACGTCTCGCCGCTGAAGGCGCTGTCCAACGACATCCATCTGAACCTGGAAGCGCCGCTGGCCGGCATCGCCGAGCACCTGCAGCGCATGGGCCTGGCCGACCCCGGCATCCGTACCGCGGTGCGCACCGGCGATACGCCCGCAGGCGAACGCGTGGCGATGCGCAAGCGGCCGCCGCACATCCTGGTGACCACGCCCGAGTCGCTGTACGTGCTGATGGGTTCGGAATCCGGGCGCGCCATGCTGTCGACCGTGCGCTCGGTCATCGTCGATGAAATCCATGCCGTTGCCGACGACAAGCGCGGCAGCCATCTGAGCCTGACCCTGGAACGCCTGCGCGGCCTGTGTCCCAAACCGCCGCTGCGGATCGGCCTGTCGGCGACGCAGAAACCGATCATCGAAGTCGCGCGTTTCCTGGTCGGCAGCGACGCGGTCGATGCCGACGGCCAACCCGATTGCGCGATCGTCGACATCGGCTACGCCAAGCAGCGCGATCTCGCCCTGGAGCTGCCGGGCTCGCCGCTGTCGGCGGTGATGTCGCACGAGCAATGGGACGAGGTCTACCAACGGCTGGCCGCATTGGTCGGCGAACACCGCACCACGCTGGTGTTCGTCAACACCCGGCGCATGGCCGAACGCGCCGCGCGCCATCTCGCCGACCGGCTCGGCAAGGACGTGGTCGCCGCGCACCACGGCAGCCTGTCGCGCGAACTGCGCCTGGACGCCGAACAGCGGCTCAAGAGCGGACAGTTGCGGGTGCTGGTCGCGACCGCGTCGCTGGAACTGGGCATCGACATCGGCGATGTCGACCTGGTCTGCCAGCTCGGTTCGCCGCGCGCGATCGCCGCCTTCCTGCAACGCGTCGGTCGCGCCGGCCACCATGTCGGCGGCGTGCCGAAGGGCCGCCTGTTCCCGCAGTCGCGCGACGACCTGGTCGAATGCGCGGCGCTGCTCGACAGCGTGCGTCGCGGCGAACTCGATGCGCTGCAGATTCCGTCCGCGCCGCTGGACGTGCTGGCGCAGCAGATCGTCGCCGAAGTGGCCGCGCAGGAGTGCAGCGAGGACGAGTTGTACGCGCTGGTGCGCGGCGCCTGGCCGTATGCGCAACTGCAGCGTAAGGACTTCGATGCGGTCGTGCGCATGCTCGCCGACGGTTTCACCACCCGGCGCGGCCCGCGCGCGGCCTACATCCATCGCGACGCGGTCAACGCGCGGCTGCGCGCGCGTCGCGGCAGCCGCATGACCGCGGTGATGTCGGGCGGCACCATCCCCGACACCGGCGATTACTCGGTCGTGCTGGAGCCGGAAAACCACACGATCGGCAACGTCAACGAAGACTTCGCGATCGAAAGCCTGGCCGGCGACGTGTTCCAGCTCGGCAACGCCAGCTATCGCATCCTGCGGGTCGAGCCGGGGCGGGTGCGGGTCGAGGACGCGCAGGGCCAGCCGCCGAACATCCCGTTCTGGCTCGGCGAAGCGCCCGGCCGCAGCGACGAACTGTCGGCCAGCGTGTCGCGCCTGCGCGGCGCGGTCGATGCCTTGTTGGGCGAGACCGCCGGTCCGTCCGGCGCGATCGATGCCGGCGGCGCCGCGCGCAAGCTCAGCGAACAAATCGATATCGATCCGGAAAGCGCGCTGCAAGTGGTCGACTACCTGGGCCGCACCCGTCAGGCGCTCGGCATCGTGCCGACCCAGGACAGTCTGGTGTTCGAGCGGTTCTTCGACGAATCCGGCGGCACCCAGCTGGTGATCCATTCGCCCTACGGCAGCCGCATCAATCGCGCCTGGGGCTTGGCGCTGCGCAAGCGCTTCTGCCGCAAGTTCAATTTCGAACTGCAGGCCGCCGCGACCGAGGACGCGATCGTGCTGTCGCTGTCGACCAGCCACAGCTTCCCGCTCGAAGATGTCGCGCGCTATCTGCATTCGGCCTCGGCCCTGGATGTACTGACCCAGGCCTTGCTCGATGCGCCGTTGTTCGCGGTGCGCTGGCGCTGGAACGCGACCACCTCGTTGGCGTTGCCGCGTTTCGTCGGCGGGCGCAAGGTCGCGCCGCAGTTGCAGCGGATGAAGAGCGAGGATCTGCTGGCGACGGTGTTTCCCGATCAGGTCGCGTGCGCGGAAAACCTGGTCGGCGAGCGCGAAGTGCCCGACCATCCGCTGGTCGAACAGACCCTGCAGGACTGCTTGTACGAAGCGATGGACAGCGCCGGCTGGCTGCGCATGCTGCGACGCCTGGAAGCGGGCGAGGTGCGGGTGATCGGGCGCGACGTGACCGGTCCGTCGCCGATCGCGGCCGAGGCGCTTAACGCCAAGCCGTACGCCTTCCTCGACGATGCGCCGCTGGAGGAACGTCGCACTCAGGCGGTGATGGCGCGGCGTTACGCCGAAGCCGACAGCGCCGATGACCTCGGCCGGCTCGACCTGGAAGCGATCGACGCGGTGCGCGCCGAGGCCTGGCCGGAAGCGCGCGATCCCGATGAAATGCACGAAGCGCTGATGGGGCTGGGTTTCGTCACTGCTGACGAAGCAACGGCCAACACCTGGACCGATTGGCTCAGCGCGCTGGCCGCCGCCGGCCGCGCCACCGCCTTGCGCCTGCACGCCGAGGACGCGTCGCCGTCGTGGTGGGTCGCGACCGAAACCCTGCCGCAAGCCCGCGCAATGTTCGCTCAGGCCGTGGCCGAACCCGCAGTCGAGGTGCCGCGCGAATACGCGCAAGTGCAGTGGAGCGCCGAGGACGCGCTGATCGACCTGCTGCGCTCGCGCCTGACCGGGCTGGGCCCGACCACGATCGGCGCATTGGCGCGCGACAGCCGCCGCGAAGCGGCCGAAATCGAACTCGCCTTGCTGCGCCTGGAGCAGGAAGGCTATGTGATGCGCGGGCGCTTCAGCCGCGCCAGCCTGCTCGCCGGCGAAGAGGAATGGTGCGAACGCCATCTGCTCGCGCGTATCCATCGCTACACGGTCGGGCGCCTGCGCCGCGAGATCGAACCGGTCGCGCCACGCGACTACGCGCGCTTCTTGTTCGACTGGCAGCACCTGTCCAAGCCCACCCGCATGAGCGGCCCGCAGGCGCTGCGCACGGTGCTGGAACAGCTCGAAGGCTTTGAAGCGCCGGCTTCGGTGTGGGAAAGCGAACTGCTGCCGGCGCGCATCGGCGACTACGATTCGGCCTGGCTCGACGAGCTGTGTACCGCCGGCCGCGTGACCTGGGCGCGGCTGCGTCCGAACGCCGGCGGCACCGACCCGGCCGCGCCGCAAGGCGTGCCGAGCGTGCGCCAGACCCCGATCGTGCTGCTGCCGCGTCGCGCCCTGGCCGACTGGAGCCTGAGCGCGGTGCGCAACACCGATCCGGCGCCGGTGTCCTCGCGCGCGCAGCGCGTGCTGGCCGCACTGGAAACGCGTGGCGCCTCGTTCTTCGACGAACTCGAACACTCCGCGCACCTGCTGCGCACCGAACTGGAAGAAGCGCTCGGCGAACTGGTGACCCGCGGCCGCATCACCTGCGACAGCTTCGCCGGCCTGCGCGCCTTGCTGGTGCCGCCGTCCAAGCGCGCCTCGGCGCACGGCAGCCGCCGACGCCGGGCGATGCTGACCGATCTGCAGGACGCCGGACGCTGGTCGCTGACCCGGCCACTCGACGCGTCGGCCGAGCCGACGACCGCGACGCCGGCGCAGGCCGCGGCGCGCAGCACCGAGGCGACCGAACACATCGCCTGGCGCCTGCTCGAACGCTACGGCGTGGTGTTCTGGCGATTGATCCAGCGCGAGGCGGCGTGGCTGCCGCCGTGGCGCGATCTGCTGCGGGTGTACCGGCGCCTGGAAGCGCGCGGCGAAATCCGCGGCGGCCGTTTCATCGCCGGCATGACCGGCGAACAGTACGCGCTGCCCGATGCGGTCAACGCCTTGCGCCAGGTTCGCCAGCGCGAGCACAGCGGCGAAGTGATCTGCATTTCCGCCGCCGATCCGCTGAACCTCACCGGCAGCGTGCTCGCCGGCGCCAAGGTGCCGCGCATTCCCGGCGCGCGCATCGCGTTTCGCGACGGCGTCGCGGTGGCGAGCCTGCTGGCCGGGCAGGTCGAGGAGATCGAAGCCTTACCGGCGGACGCGCAACGCGAGGTGCATCGCCTGTTGATGCGCCGGCCCGGCAGCGCCGCGGCGGCGGTGGAGTCGACGGTCGACGAGGTGTTGCGCAACCTGGGTCGGATTTAGTCCGATCCGATCGCGTTGCGCATCTGTCGCTTGGCGATATCGCGATGCTGCATCACCGCGTCTCATCACCGCGTCTCATCGTCGCGCGTCGTCGCAAGCGCGGCGTCGCTTCGCGCAGCGCACGCACTCGTTCGCGCCTTGCCCCGTTCGAACGGCATGAATAGGTGCCGATCCGACCAACGGTGCGAGCCGCATTCATCGGCATCGACGCGCTCGATCGCGTGAATATCACTCGTGCGACGAGTTAAGCGCGCGTGTTCGATGGATGAATCTCGGGTTAGGCGCGTGTCTGTCAGCTTCGGCGTTTCGTTCGTGTGAGCGCGGCGTGTTTCGTCGACGCAGCACTTCGGAAGTGCGTCACAGTTAGCGACTGAATGCTTCATCGCTGCCGCGTTACGGCGTTCTCAGCCCCAGGCAGCTTGATGAACGAAAGCGCAATCGTGCGCTAACGCACTGACACAATCTTCGCGCGTCCCGGTGGCAAGGTACGGCACACACCGATCCGCGCAGCGCGTCACCGATGTCGCCGATCCAGCGAACATCGCGCGCTTCTCGCGATCACATGCAGCCGTCAACCGCCTGCGCTCCCGCTCGCCAAGAGGATTCGATCATGCCCATAGACAGCTACCGAACCAGCGATTCCGAATCACTCGCTTTGAACACCGTGGCCCATGCCTCCGCCGACGCTTCGTGCATCGCCGCCGGACCTTCGCTTTCGGTCTTGGCGCATGACGTCGTCGACATGGATTCGGAGCTGCTTTATTGGCGCGGCCAGTACCGCGTCCTGGTCGACCGGCCGGGCCTGCGTTACAGCGATTACGAACCGGCGGTGAAACTCGGCCTCGACGCCTACATGCGCTCGCACGGCCGTGGCTTCCGCGAAATGGAAGACGACCTGATCCGTTGCTACAAGCGCGTGCGTGGCGTATCGAAACTGGACTGGGACGAGGCGCGGCCGATGGTCGAGGCGGCCTGGCATCGCCTGGAACAACGCGATCGCCTGCGGCCGCGCGGCAGCCACCACGCATGAGCCTGCGCCACGCCTTCGAGCGCGGCGCGAAGGCCGCGGCGCGGTTCACCGGCCATCCGACCTGCTTCGGGCTCGCGGTCGGCGTGGTGGTGGTGTGGGTGGTGTCGGGTCCCTTGTTCGGTTTCAGCGATACCTGGCAGCTGGTGATCAACACCGGCACCACCATCATCACCTTCCTGATGGTGTTCCTGATCCAGAACTCGCAGAACCGCGATTCCGCCGCGGTGCAGATCAAGCTAGACGAACTGATCCGCGCGGTGCGCCGCGCCGACAACACCTTGCTGGATATGGAGGAACTCGACGAGGCCACGCTGGAACAGTTCCGCAATCGCTACGAAGCGCTGGCGAAAAAGGCGCGCGACGGCGGGGCGAGGGCGGCCTGCGAGGATCCTTCGTTCGGCATGGACGACGATGACGCTAGCGATCCGTCGCGGTCCGATCGGCAAGGCGCCGACACGCACGAGCGCGATCGCCGCTCCAATCCCCAAGACGAGGTTTGACCATGGCCCGCCCGATCTGGACCGGAACCCTGTCGTTCGGCCTGCTCAACATCCCGGTCAAGCTGATGACCGGCGAGCGCCGCGTCGACCTGCATTTCCGCATGCTCGACAGCCGCAACAAGGCGCCGATCCGCTACGAGCGGGTCAACGAGGAAACCGGCGAGGAAGTGCCGTGGAAGGAGATCGTCAAGGCATTCGAATACGACAAGGGCAGCTATGTGGTGATCGAGGAGGCCGACATCGCCGCGGCCTCGCCGGACAACAAGGAGAGCGTCGACATCGACACCTTCGTCGATGCCGATTCGATCGGGGCCGAGTTCTATGAAAAGCCCTACATCCTCGAGCCGGGCAAGAAGGCCGAGAAAGGCTACGTGCTGCTGCGCGAGGTGCTCAAGCGCAGCGGCAAGGTCGGGATCGGCCGGGTGGTGATCCGCACCCGCGAATACCTGGCCGCGGTGATGCCGCACGGGGAAGCGCTGTTGCTGATGATCCTGCGCTACGCCCAGGAACTGGTCGATCCGTCCGACTACAAACTGCCCGAAGGTGGCTTGGCGAAATGGAAGATCTCGCCGCGCGAGATCGAAATGGCCGAGCAGCTGATCAAGTCGATGAGCAGCCAGTGGCAGCCTGAAGGCTACAAGGACGATTTCCGCCAGCGCCTGCACAAGGTGATCGAGCAGCGGGTCAAGTCGAAGAAGGTGGTGCGCGGCAAGGACAGCGACGAAGCAAAACTGCCCGAGAACGCCGCGACCAACGTCATCGACTTCGCCGAACTGCTCAAGCGCAGCCTGAGCAAGAAGGGCGGCGACACTGCGGCGACCGCCAAGAAAACCGCAAAGAAGACGGCGAAGAAAACCGCCGGCAAGGCGCCGGCCAAGAAACGCGCACGCAAGTCGGCTTGATAGATGGCTAGCGTCGACCGACTGGACCGGCGCCGATGAGCCTGCGCGACTACGTACGCAAACGCCGACTCGACGCGACCCCGGAACCCGGGGTCGAGCGGACAGGCGCTAAAGCGGGCGCCAAATCGCGGCGTACCCGCGCGCCGCCGATCTTCGTGGTGCAACTGCATCAGGCCCGAGCCCGCCATTACGACTTCCGCCTGGAAGCCGACGGCGTGCTGAAGAGCTGGGCGGTGCCCAAGGGCCCGTCGTTGCGCGCCGGCGAGCGTCGGCTGGCGGTCGAGGTCGAGGACCATCCGCTCGACTACGCGGGTTTCGAAGGCGACATCCCGCAAGGCCACTACGGCGCGGGCCATGTCGATATCTTCGACCGCGGCACCTGGCAAAGCGACGGCGACGCGCTGGAGCAGATCGCCGCCGGCAAGCTGGATTTCGAACTCGACGGCGAGCGCTTGCACGGCCGTTTCACCCTGGTGCGGACGAAACCTTCGGGCAGGCAGCGGCAATGGCTGCTGATCAAGCGCAGCGACGAGCATGTGCGCGACAGCGATGCCGATGCGATGGTCGAGGCGACGGGCGCCGGTCTCGACGCGACCGGCGGTTCTGCGCGCTCGCGCGGCGCGGCGCGGGCAACGGCGAAAACCACGAAGACAACGCAAGCGACTGCGCGGGCCGCGAAAAAATCGGCCGCGAAAGCAATCAAGAAAAAACCGTCGGCGTCCATCGCTGGGGGTGCGAAGGCCGACTCCGGTTCGAAAAGATCGGTCGCGAAGGGATCGGCGGCAAGCACGGACTGGCGCAAGCAAGCGCTGGCCTTGGCGGGCGCGGTGGCGACCGCGATGCCGCAACAGATCGAGCTGCAACTGGCGAGTTTGCGCGAGCATCCGCCGGTCGGCGGCGATTGGCTGCACGAGATCAAATGGGACGGCTATCGCCTGGTCGCCTATCGCCAGCGCAGCACTCGTCTGGAATCGCGCAATGGCCTCGACTGGACCCGACGTTTCCCCGCCCTGACCGAGGCGGTGAGCGCGTTGCCGCTGCGCAGCGCGATCCTGGACGGCGAGCTGATCGCGCAGGATCGCGCCGGCCACAGCGATTTCGGCGAACTGCAGCGGCGGCTCGAAGCCGGACGGGTCGATGCACTGCGTTACGTCGTGTTCGACCTGCTGTACCTCGACGGGATCGACCTGCGCGGCGCCGCGCAGTCGGCGCGCCGCGATCTGCTGCGCGAGGTATTGGCCGCGGGCGAAGCCTCGCCGCTGGCCTTCAGCGAGCACGTGCAAGGCCCGGCCGACCAGGTGCTCGCGGCGAGCGCCCGGGCCGGGCTGGAAGGCATCATCAGCAAGCGCGCCGATGCGCCGTACCGCGGCGGCCGCAGTCAGGCCTGGATCAAGCTCAAGCACAAGGCCGACGAGGAATTCATCGTGGTCGGCTACACGCCGCCGAAGAACAGCCGGCAGGGCTTCGGTTCGTTGTTGCTCGCCCGTCCGCAGAACGGTGGCCTGGTGTATGTCGGCCGGGTCGGCAGCGGGTTCAACGACGACACCTTGCGCAGTCTGACCCGGCGCCTGCGTGGCTTGCACACCGAGCAGGCCGCGGTCGAGTTGCCCGAGCATGTTCCGTTTTCGCGGCGCAGCGTGCATTGGGTCGAACCCCAACTCGTGATCGACGTGCATTCGCGCGGCCGCGGCAAGGAAGGTCTGATTCGCCAGGCCAGTTTCGCGCGGTTGCGCGAGGACAAGAGCGCCGCCGATCTGAGTGCCGCGCCCGCGAGCGCAGGCGCGGGTAAGGGCAAGGACCGCATCGGACGGACATCCGCCGCGGCTGCCGATCTGCGCACCAGAGCGGGTAAAAAGTCCACCGCGCAGTTGCCGGTGAAGTCATCCGCGAAAGCAGCAACCGCCGAGGAGCAGGGCATGTCCGAACAACGCATCACCCATCCCGAGCGCATCGTGTTTCCGGATGCGAACATCAGCAAGGGCGAGGTCGCCGACTACTACCGCGCGGTCGAACGCTGGCTGTTGCCGGAGCTGGTCGATCGCCCGGTGTCGCTGCTGCGTTGTCCCGACGGCATCGGTTCGCAGTGCTTCTTCCACAAGCATCACAGCGACGGCTTCGGTCCCGACGTGCATCCGGTGAGCCTGCGCGAATCCGCGGGCCAGGCCGACTACGTCTATGTCGACGATATCCAGGGCGTGCTGGCGCTGGTGCAGATGAATACCCTGGAGTTCCATCCCTGGGGCGCGCGGCGCGACAAGCCGGACCAGCCCGATCGGCTGATCTTCGATCTCGATCCGGCCGAAGGCATCGCCTGGAGCGAACTCAAGCGCGCCGCGCGCGACGTGCGCGATCGCCTGGCCGAGATCGGCCTGGACAGCTGGGTGCGTCTGTCCGGCGGCAAGGGCGCGCATGTGTGCGTTCCGATCCAGCGTGGGCCGGACTGGCCGCAGGTCAAGGCCTTCTGCGAAGCCTTCGCCGACGCGATGGTGGAAAACTCGCCGCTGCGCTATGTCGCCACCGCGTCCAAGGCAGTGCGCAAGGACCGCATCTTCATCGACTGGCTGCGCAATGCGCGTGGCGCGACCAGCGTGACCGGCTGGTCGCTGCGCGCGCGCGAGGGCGCGCCGGTGGCGATGCCGCTGCGCTGGGACGAATTCGCGCGCAGCCGCGCGTCGACCGACTTCGATCTGCATAAGGCCCTGCGCCGGGCGAAGCGGCTGCGTAGCGATCCCTGGGAAGGCTACGCCTCAAGCAGGCAACGACTGCCCAAGCTCTAACAGTCACGCGTAGTACGAAATCGTCGGGATATCTGACCTCCAGCCCACCCCATCGCCAAATCTCTCCGCTTCTCCCGCTCTGCTTCGCTCCCTCTCCCGCTTGCGGGAGAGGGCCGGGGTGAGGGCACCCGCGATACGCAATCATCAAGTCGCGCCGATCACCGCGCGTTACTCGCCGCGCCGGCCCCGAGTCTGATCGGATGGCGCATCGCCATCACCCTCGGCCCGCGCTGGCGTCATGCGCTTGATCCCGAAGCGGCGCTCGCTCCAGTTCAACACCGTCAACACCAGCAAGGTCAGCACCGCCGCGGCGACGGCGAGGACGTGATAACGCAGGCCGGTGCAGGCGCCGATCACCGCGACCATCAGCAGCGAGGCCGCGGTGGTGATACCGGCGACATCGCGGCCGCCGCGCCAGGCGAAGATGGTGCCCGCACCGATGAACGCCACGCCGCCGATCACTGCCTCGACCAGACGCATCGGGTCCATGGTGATCATGAAGGGCAGGCGGAAACGCGGGTCCATCATCACCAGCTGGCCCATGCCGACCAGCAGCGACGAGGCGCCGGCCACCAGCATGTGCGTGCGGAATCCGGCCGGCCGATTCTTGAGTTCGCGTTCGAAACCGATCGCGCCGCCGAGCACCATCGCGTACGCGGCGCCGCCGACCACCCATAACTGATCCATAAGTTGCATGAATGCGCTCCGCCCGATCGTCGATAGCAGATTCATGGATAACGGCGGCGTCGTTACTCGAATGTGACCGCGCCTGCGTTCGATGAAGGCTTGTTCGCTGAAGGATTCATCGTGACGCGACGACGATGAACCGCACACCTCGCGCTAACACCGTACTGGCCTGCTCTTAACTTGTGCCCGCGTAGGTTCGGTGGCGTACCCACAGGCTCCAGGGAGAGCGACCATGCCACGCGGCGACAAATCCTCGTATACCGACAAGCAAAAGCGTCAGGCCGAGCACATCGAACAAGGCTATCGGGAGCAAGGGGTGTCCAAGCAGCAAGCCGAAGAGCGGGCATGGCGCACGGTCAACAAACACGATCACGGCGGCAAGAAGTCGGGATCCGGACGCAAGACGCATCACTGACTGCACCAAGCGCAAGCTGTCGCGCCACCGGTGTAAGCACCACCCAGCGACACCTTTCGAGACCCACGCGTCTCAGCCAATGAGGAATACCCCGATGAAGAACAACACGACAAACTCCATCCGCATCGCTACCGCCGTGCTCGCCCTGGCCCTGTCGGGCGGCGCCTTCGCGCAGAGCGCGGGCACCCCGACCGGCAGCGATCCGGCGATGGACGCGGCGAAGAACGACTCGGCGCAGCCGGTCAGCGACACCTGGATCACCACCAAGGTCAAGACCGAACTGCTGGCGTCCAGCGAGGTATCGGGCACCGACATCAAGGTCGAAACCGTCAACGGCGTGGTCAAGCTGTCGGGCGCCGCGAGCAAGGCCCAGGCCGAGAAGGCCAAGTCGATCGCGCACAACATCGACGGCGTCAAGAGCGTCGACACCAGCGGCCTGATGGCGGGCGCCAAGAGCGCCAAGAAGTAAGTCGCTCGACCTAATGTCCTGAGCGCCGGCGCGTGAACTGTTGTTGCGCGCCGGCGCGTCTGGACGGTGATCGTTTCAGCGATAGTCGCTTCAGCAGTACGTTCGCTCAGCATGCGTGCAGCGAAATGGGCAGGCCGGAATCCTCCGGTCTGCCCGCGGAGAATCTGCGATGACCCAGACAGCCGATCGCGTCTACACCGACCCCGCCGATATCGAGCGACTGCGCGGGTTGATCGAGCGATTGCCGGACGCGGGCCTGGTCGACATCGAGCTGATCGACGGAAGCCGCCAGTCCTCGGTCGTGACCGTGCGTCCGAGCCTGCAGACCTTTCTCGATGGCGACGGCAACGAAGGCGTCAACGCGGTGGTGCGGCTGGACGATCCTGATCTCGCCAACGGCAGCCGTTATCTGTGGGTCGACGAGATTCTCGACATCCGCCCCATCCATTCCGACGAACGCACGTTCGCGCAACCGCCGCGGCGGCCGTGAGGGGCGAGCGACGGCGCGGCGCCGAACTCGGCCGCTGAGACGCCGCCGCGCGATCATGCCGGCATGTCGTTCCTGCGCACCAGCGATCCAGATACCGGCCCGGGTTGCAGCGAGGGCGTCTGCCATGTCTATGTGTTGCCGTGTGCGTACGAGGATCTGCTCAAGCTGGGGTTCTCGCGCAATCCCTTGTCGCGCGCGCAGGCGCTGCAGGCGCGCTATTTCGAATTCTTCGACCTGGATCGCGCCTTCCTGATCCAGACCGAGACCGTGCGCGATGCGCGCGACCTGGAGCTTCGCCTTCGCCACGCGCTGCTCGAACACAACGCCCCGGCGCCGTTGACGGTTCGCCGCGAAGCCGGCGGACACGGCGAGTGGTATCGCGGCGCCTACGGGGCATTGGCCGAACAGGCCGACGTGCTTGAGGCGCAGGGGTATCCGCTGCATCGTCCGGCGCGCGGCTGGTTCACGCGCGAACTGGCGGCGCAGGGCGATCAGTTGTTCGAACGCGCCTCGATGCTGCTGGCGCAGCTGCAGGGCGATCTGGATTGGCTGCGGCGCCCGGAGCTGGGTTCCATGCGGCGCAATCTGCTCGACGCGTTAGACGCGCATACCGCGCTGGAGATCGACCTGGAGCCGCGCCTGCCACAGGCATTGCTGGACTGGTACCGCGGCGATCGGCCGGCGTAGCGCGCCGAACCGCGGTCGCCTCATTCATTGGAGCCTACGACCATGACCCCACTCGACCGACCCTTGCGACGCGAAGTGGAGATCGACGGCAAACCCTACACGCTGGTCCTCGATCCCGACGGCTTGAGGCTCAATGCCAAGGGCCACCGAAAAGGATTGGCGTTGAGCTGGACCGATCTGGTATCCGGCGATGCGGCGCTGGCGGTGGCCCTGCAGGCGTCGACGGCGGATTGACAGCGCCGGGTGTTCGGCTGCGCCGAAGTAATGCACAGCCTGGTTCGCGGAATACCGGCCTGGAGGTGCGCCCCGCCCAACACAGTCACGACTTGCAGGGCGTTTGCTCTTGCCCGTCATCCGCGCGTAGGCGGGGATCCAGAGACTTCAGCGTCTTGTCGCGGTCAGGTGCGGCGATCGCTAGCGGCCTGGCGAGCTGATCGAAAGGCATCAGGGCCGAAGCTCCTCCCACAAAAGACCTCGTGGCGACGCGGTTCGCGCAGGGCCAGGATCAAAACCTGCGCACCCGAAACGCCAGGCTGATGCGCGGGTCGCAGACGCCGGGGGCCTTGGGAATGCCGTGATCGTAGTGGAATTGCGAGGCGTGGCTCATCACCACCAGGCTGCCGGCTTCCAGTTGCATATGCCAGCATTCGCGCGGCTCGCGCTTGGCGCGGACGGTCATGCGCCGGGTCGCGCCGAGCGACAGCACCGCGATCGGCTGTCCGGGCGCGAGGTTATGCACCTTGTCGTTGTGCGGCGCGACGCTGTCGTGGCCGTCGCGATACAGATTCAAACCGACGCTGTTGAACGGCGCGTCCAGCACCTGCGCGACCCGCTGCGCGGTGTCGGCCAGCAACGGCGGCAACACGTCCTGATCGAGACGGTAGCTGGCCATGCGCCGCGGCACTTCGACCAGGCGCTCGTACATCATGCGTTGCTGCGAGGTCCACGCGGCGTGGGTCAGCAGGATATCGAACAGGCGTTCGCACCAATCCGCATCGAACACGCCGGGCAGATAGCGCAGGCCGCCCTCGGCGTCGAGCACCGGTTGCTGCGGTTCGCTGTCGAAGAAGGAAGCCTGATGCATGCGCCATCGTGCCCGGCGGTAATCCCGGTATCTGAGATTCGAGGTATGGGCATGCGCGCGGCTTGCAAGCCGCGCGTCGCGATCGGCGCATTCAGGCCGGATGCTTCTCCAGCTTCGGCAGGAACCACGCCATCAAACCGATCGCCGGCAGGTAGGCGCACAGGCCGTAGACCGCTTCGATGCCGATGTGGTCGGCCAGCTGGCCCAAGGCCGCCGCGCCCAGCCCGCCCATGCCGAAGGCGAAGCCGAAAAACAGGCCGGCGATCATGCCGGTGCGGCCGGGGATCAGTTCCTGCGCGTACACCAGGATCGCCGCGAACGCCGACGACAGCACCAGCCCGATCACCACCGTCAGCACCGTGGTCCACAGCAGGTTGGCGTGCGGCAGCATCAGGGTGAACGGCAACACGCCGAGGATCGAAAACCAGATCACGTAGCGGCGGCCGATGCGGTCGCCGATCGGGCCGCCGAGCAAGGTGCCGGCGGCGACCGCGCCGAGGAATACGAACAGGTGCAGCTGCGCATCGCGCGCGGCCAGATGGAATTTCTCCATCAGGTAGAAGGTGTAGTAACTCGACAGGCTGGCCATGTAGAAATACTTGGAAAAGATCAGCACGCCGAGCACCGCCAGGGTCATGGCGATGGTCTTGCGTGGCAAGCTCGGCCGCGCGACCGCATGCGCGCGCGCCTTGCGGTGGGCCGGGATCTGTTCGCGATACCACAGGCCGATGCGGCTGAGGATCACGATCGCGGCGAGCGCGGCGAACGCGAACCAGGCGACGCTGCCCTGGCCGCGCGGCATGACGATGTAGGCCGCGAGCAACGGCCCCAGCGCCGAACCGACGTTGCCGCCGACCTGGAACAGCGACTGCGCCAGGCCATGGCGTCCGCCGGAGGCCATGCGCGCGACCCGCGAGGATTCGGGATGGAACACCGACGAGCCCGAACCGACCAGGGCCGCGGCCAGCAGCAACATCGGAAACGTCGTAGCGCGCGACAGCAACAGCAGGCCGGTCAGGGTGAAGCCCATGCCGATCGCCAGCGAGTAGGGCATCGGGCGCTTGTCGGTGTAGATGCCGACCAGCGGCTGCAGCAACGAGGCGGTGACCTGGAAGGTCAGGGTGATCAGGCCGATCTGGCCGAAATCGAGTTGGAAGGTTTGCTTGAGCAGCGGGTACAGCGCCGGCAGCAGCGACTGGATCATGTCGTTGAGCAGGTGACAGACGCTGAGCATCGCCAGGATCGGCAAAGCGATCTTGTTGGCGGTTTCGGCGGCCGGCGCGGGCGCGGCTTCGAACGGCGGAACGTGGGCGGGCGTCGGCGCGTCGACGAGGTCGGACGTTGCCGCGGCGGGGGCATCCAGGGTGGTCATGGGCGGGGGCCAGGAGAGAGCGGGGCTGCGCTGGGCGACCGTTGCGGGCGAGGGCGCTGAAGTTGCCGTCGCCGTCGAGGTGCCTGCTGCGCCGACCAGTAGACGCCGCCGCGACACTGCCCGCACTATCATTCAGGTCAACAATCTGCGAGATCGGGCCAATGCGCAACGTCCAGGCGACCCTTGCCGACCAATTGCCGGGCCGTATCGTCGCGACCTCGAACGAATACCCCAGCCACCATCGCATCGCCCGCCACAAGCATCGGCGCTCGCAACTGCTGTACGCCGCGCACGGGATCATGGTGGTCGGCACCGAGACCGGGCGCTGGATCGTGCCGCCCGAGCGCGCGGCCTGGGTTCCGTCCGGGATGGCGCACGACGTGCATGTGCTGGCGCAGATCAGCACGCGCAGCATCTACATCGAACCGGAGGTCAGCGGCGCGCTGCCGCGCGATTGCCGGGTGATCGGGGTGTCGCCGCTGATGCGGCAGCTGCTGCTGGAAACGCTGGACCTGCCGTTGCAGAGCGAGTCCGGCAGCGGCTCGCGTCCGGACTTGATCTACTCGTTGATCGTGCATGAGATCGAACGCGCGCCGGTGTTGCCGCTGGACATTCCGTTTCCGGCCGATCCGCGCCTGGCCAAGCGTTGCCGCGCCTATCTGGCGCATCCGTCGCCGCACGACAGCATCGACGACTGGTGCGCGGATCTGGCGATGAGCCGGCGCACCTTCACTCGACGCTTTCGCGCCGAAACCGGAACCAGTTTCGCCCAGTGGTGCCGGCAGGCGGCGATCTTCGCGGCCTTACCGCGGCTGGCTGCGGGCGAGGCGATCACCGCGTTGGCGCTGGACCTGGGTTACGAGAGCGCGTCGGCGTTCACCACCATGTTCAAGCGGCTGATCGGGATGCCGCCGAGCCGGTATCTGGCGGTGTCGAACCCGATGCGGGACGTGGCGGTGCCGATGCGGGCGACGATGCGGGGGTTGGATGGGTGAGGTTGGATAGCGTGTTATCGCGGTTTTCAGCGAAATCGTCGTGGTGCGCGGTAGCGCGCGACATGGTGGTTGCGTCGATGTCGCGGATTCGCGGTCGCGGCTCGCGCCGCTCCTGCAGGTAGGCCATGCGGCTTTTGCCTGAAGTCAGATTTCATTGCCAGCGCTGCGAGGCTTCGAGCTCAAGCTAAAGCCGCATGGCCTACCTGTAGGAGCGGCGCAAGCCGCGACCGCGAACCAGCGGCCACGACGCCAACCGCATTACCTCGTAAAGACCAACGACCTCACCCCACCGTCGCCTTCGCCGCCTCCTCGATCAAAGCGAACACCTCGCGCGGATGCGACGCCAACGAGGCATGGCTGGAATCCAGGGTGATGGTCTTCTTCGCACCGATATGCGCGGCCATCTCGGCCTGGGTGGCCGGCGGAATCATGTGATCCTGGCTCGACACCTGGTACCAACTGGGCTTGGCCTTCCACGCCGGCGCACCGGCTGCGTCGGCGAAGCAACGACCGGCGATCGGCTTTTGCGCCACCGCCATCACCAGCGCTTCGCTCTCGTCGAGATCGGCGCTGAAGTTGGCGTGGAAACCGTCCTGGGTCAGCCACAGGAAGCCGTCCTGATCGGGACGGATGATCGCCGCACCGGCGGGCGCCTCGCGGCGGCCGAAGATGCCGCCGAGGCTGTCGCCTTCATCGGGCGCGAACGCGGCGATATAGACCAGTGCGACCACGTTGGCGGCATGGCCGGCGCCGCTGATCACCGCGCCGCCGTAGGAATGCCCCACCAGGATCGTCGGCCCGTCCTGGGCTTCGGCCAGGCGCCGGGTGCGGTCGATGTCGTCGGCCAGTGAAGTCAGCGGGTTCTGCACGGCCTTGACCGGATAACCGGCCTGATGCAGCAGGGGAATCACATGCCGCCAATGCGAGCCGTCGCCCCAGGCGCCGTGGACGAGAACGATGGTGGGTTTGCTGGACATGAGGGAACTCCTTGGGTGCGTGGAGGCGGGGCGCCCAACGTAGCGCCGGGGGTGTCATGGCGGTGTTACAGCGGGGTGGGCGAGTGAGGTTCGCTCACTTCTGTTTGCCGGAAGCCGCGGGAATAGACACGCGGCGTTCCTTGTTGACGTCATTCCCGCGAGGGTAGGAATCCAGGGACTCAAGCGTCATCCCGCCATGACGTCATTCCCGCGAACGCGGGAATCCAGTGACTTCAGCGTCATGCTGTTAGGTCGTCATTCCCGCGAAGGCTGGCTTTGCTTTTCTTCGGAATAGCCGAACATCCTGAGGCTTCAGCGCCATCCCACCAGAACGTCATTCCCGCGAACGCGGGAATCCAGTGACTTCAGCGTCATGTCGTTAGGTTGTCATTTCCGCGAAGGCTGGCTTTGCTTTTCTTCGGCAGAGCCGAACATCCTGAGGCTTCAGCGTCATCCCACCAGAACGTCATTCCCGCGAACGCGGGAATCCAGTGGCTTCAGCGTCATGTCGTTGGGTTGTCATTTCCGCGAAGGCCGGCTTTGCTTTTCTTCGGTAGAGCCGAACATCCAGAGGCTTCAGCGCCACCCCACCAGAACGTCATTCCCGCGAAGGCGGGAATCCAGTGACTTCAAGCGTTCTCGCACGAAAGGCACTGGATTCCCGCCTTCGCGGGAATGACGAATTTAGGTGTCGTGCTGAAGCCCTGGACGATTCTCGGTTACCGGTTACCCGACAACCGACAACTGAAACCCAATGCCCAATTCCTGACCTCCAACGTCCAACGTCCAACGTCCAACGTTCTAGGTTCTAGGTTCTAGGTTCTAGGTTCTAGGTTCTAGGTCCAAGGTTCCAGGTCCAAGGTTCCAGGTGCAACCTCCAACCTCCAACCTCCAACCTCCAACCTCCAACCCCTAACTCCTAACTCCTAACCCCTAACTCCTACCTCCTAACCCCTAACGCCAACCCAATACCCCCGCCCTTGGCAACCAACACCAACACCGACCGCCCCTGCATCCCATACGTCGTATTCTCCCCGCCGATCAACGTCTCGCTGCCCGGCAAGGCCACCGTATTCGGACCCTCGTTCCACGTCGCCGTATCCGTCACCCGATACCACTGCTTGCCGTTGCCCGCCCACGGCAGGACGAAATTCACCGGGCCCGACCAGCCGTTGTAGGCGACATAGATCGCGCTCGCGCTGTCGCCGAACTCGCTGCCGTCGATGCGCCACGCCAGCGCATGATTATCGCTGCCGTTGAAATACGCGCTGTCGGCCTGCGCGCCGTCGGGCTTGAACCAGCGCAGCTGCTCCATGACGTTGCCGTTGTTGTCCACGCCGGAATAGAACCCGGCCGGACGCAGCGCCGGATGCGCCTTGCGGAACGCGATCATGCGCTTGGTGTAGGTTTCGTGGTCGGCCTCGATGCTGCTGCGCGTCCAGTACAGCCAGTTCGCCGCCGAGTCCAGGTTGTAGGTGTTGTTGTTGCCGAACTGAGTGCGCAGCGCTTCGTCGCCGCCGGTCATCATCGGCACGCCGGCGCTGAGCATCACGAAGGCCAGCCCGGTGCGCGCGGCCTTGCGCTGTTCGGCGACCACGCCGCCCTGGTTCCAGCTGAGGTTGTGGTCTTCGCCGCCGTCGGACGGGCCGTACGGCCAGGGCTGGTTGTTCTGCTTGCTGTCGTAGGCATACAGATCGTTCAAGGTGAAGCCGTCGTGGGCGACCATGAAGTTGATCGAATGCCAGGGCTTGCGGCCATCGTCGCCGTACAGATCGCTGGAACCGGAAAAACGCGAGGCCAGCGTGCCGGGCGTGACCACTTCGACCCCGAGCTTGTTCTGCTTCTTGCGCAGCGCGTCGCGGTACAAGCCGTTCCACTCGGCCCAGCCGGCTGGGAAATTGCCGACCTGATACGAATTGCCGCCGATCGCCCACGGCTCGGCGATCAGGTCGATGCCGGCGCCGCCGCCGGCCGCGCGCGGCGGCAGTTCGGCGCTGATGCGATTGAGCGCGTTGCCGCTGTCGGTCTTGTCGAAGTTGAAACAGCCGTGCTGGCAGCTGTTGCCGAGCACCGAGGCCAGATCGAAACGGAAACCGTCCACGCCGAGCGTATCGCGCCAGTAGGCCAGCGAATCGACGATCAGGTTCTGCGCGATCGGATGGCGGGTGTTGTAGTTGCCGCCGACGCCGGTGTTGTCCCACGGATGCTGGAAATCACTGCTGAGCGAGTAATACGCCGGATTGTCGAGACCGCGGAACGACAGCAGGTTGTACACGGTCAGGCCGTCGGTTCCGCCCCAGGCGCCGCCTTCGCCGGTGTGGTTGTAGACCACGTCGATATAGACCTTGATGCCGGCGTCGTGGAACGCCTTGACCATCGCCTTCCATTCGCGGGTCGGGCCGCCGACGCTCTTGTCGAAGGCGTAGCGGCGATCGGGCGCAAAATAGTTCAGGGTCATGTAGCCCCAGTAATTGTCGTCCGTGGTCGAGTTGGGATCGACATCGTTCTGGTCGTTCTGGGTTTCCTGCACCGGCAGGAATTCCACCGCGGTCACGCCGAGCGCGGCCAGCGCCGCGGCCTTGCGCGCGGCGCCGAGGTAGGTGCCGCGTTCGGCGGCGGGCACGCTGGCGTCGTTGCGGGTCAGGCCGCGCACATGCACTTCGTAGATCACCTCGTCCTTGAGCGCGCGCGTAGGCTTGCTGCCGAACGACGTGGTGTCGGCCAGCAAGGCCACGCTCTTGCTCGCGCAGGCGCCGCTGTCCTTGTTGCGATGGGTCGCGCCGCTGGCGTAGATGGTGCCGTCGGTGCAGGCGGCGGTGTTCGGGTCCTGGCTGATCTCGCGCGCATATGGGTCGATCAGCAGTTTGTTCGGATTGAAGCGGTTGCCGGCGCTGTCGACATCGCTGACGAAACCGCTGCCGCTGCCCTTGGTCCAGGCCGCGTTGTACGGCCAGTTAGGCCCCCAGGCGCGATAGCCGTAGTAGACCGTGCCGGTGATGCCGTAGCTGTTCTTGATCGTCGTCACCGCGACCGACTTCGACCACACCTGGCTGGCCGCGTCCTTGGTCATCACCAGCTTGGCGACTTCCTGCGCGCCCGATGGCGTCTTGTACAGCCACACTTCGATCCGGGTGGCGCGCGAGGAATACACGCGGAAGTCGAGATTGGCCTGGCCCGCGTCGTAGCGCGCGCCCAGTTGCTGGCTGTCGATGGCGGCCTGCGCCGCGCCCGCGTGCAGACCCAGCAGCGATGCGAGCATCCATCCGGCGGCCATGATCCATGCGTGTTTGGCAGTGTGCATCGCACTGAGTTCCGCTGCGCGCCCGGCGTGGCGCGCGATCGACTCTACGGCGTAGCCGCAGCGCACCATGGAGCGCTGCAATCGTATTCAATGGCCGATTGCGTGATCGGCGGCGGTGTTGGGCGACGCGATGCGCCGCGAGACGCGACCGTCAGCGCAATGGCGCCCGATCCCAGCCGATCTGTTCGATCCGTCCGTCGAAGCCTTGCCGCACCGGCATGGGGAAGAACGCCGCGAGCCGTTCGATGTCGCCGGCATCGTGACGCAGCGCCGGCAACTGCGCGCGCCGCGCCGGCACGATCACCGACAGGTTGTAGCCGTAGGTCTTGAGCCGCGCGTCGCGGCAGTCGACGCCGGCGACGATCAGGTTGTACAGCAGCAATCCGGCGTTCCACAGGGTCAGATGCCCGCCGACGATGCGCGGCCGCGCCGGCGGCACGGTGATCGCGAGCCATCCGTCGGGCTTGGCGAAGTGCAGCAACCGTTGCAGGAAGCGGCCGACGTTGGGCTGGTGCTCCAGCGCGTGCGAGCACCACACCACATCGAAGCGTCGCTCGCTGGCGTAGTCGTCGAAATCGCCGACGAAATCCGGCGCGAAGCCACCGTAGGCTTCGAACGAGATCGTGGTGACGTGTTTGCCGTGGGCGCGCAGGTGCTCGGCTTGACGGCCGTTGCCGCAGCCCACGTCGAGCACGCTGTCGAAGGCGTAGTCGCGCAGCAGCAACGACAGCGCCTGATCGCCGAGCCACGGCGGCGCCGGCGGTTTGGCGGCGACGTGCGCCAGCCGCCGGGCGCGCGTGGGGCGGGCCAGCGATTTCATGCGACCGCCCGCCGTCTGTCCCCGGCCTGGCCCTGCGCGAGTTCAGCGGCCAGGCGCAGGTTCGCATCCAGCCAGGCACGCATGCCGAACTGCGGGCATTGCGGCGGCAGCTGTCGGCGGCGTTGCTGCCATGTTTCGCGCTGCACGAGGAGGTCATCGATCGCCCGCGCCATCGCGGCGACATCGTCGACCAGCCGGCCGCGTTCGCCGTCGGCGAGCAACTGCGGCGCCCAGCCCACATGCGGCGCGATCACCGGCACACCGGCGCGCAGCGCGTCGAACAGCGGCCACGGGCTGCAATCGGTGCGGCCGTTGACGACCACCGCGTCCAGGCGCGCGATCCATTGCGCGCAGCGCGCCAGGGGATAGCGCGACATCGGCCACAGCATGCAGTCGATGCCGGCGCGCTTGAGTTCGCGCGCGGCCGCGTCGAGCCGCTCGCCGGCCAGCACCACCCGCAGCGGCTGGCGCGCGAGTTTCACCGCGGCGATGAATTCGCTCAGGCCGCTGGGGTCGCTGTCCGGCGCGGCATTGAGCGACCGCTTGCCGGGTCGGCCGACCCAACCGATCTGGGCCGGTCCGTCACGACCGATCGACAGCTGCGCGCCATCGCTCCAGCCGACCGGCTGCATGAGCCAGCGTCGCCGCGACAGATCGATGCCGGCCTGTTCGAGCACCTGCTGCTGATCCGCGTGCGCCAGCATCAGGCCGCCGCAGCGCGCCACGTCGGCGCGCACGCCGCCGGATCGGTACAACTCCGCGCCGCCCAGATCGTGCAACTGCACCAGGCTGCGCATCGGATCGGGCGCGCGGCCGGATTCGCTCGCGCGCAGGAAGATCCAGGCATCGGCCTGGGCCAGGGGACGTTCGCTCGGCGCGACCCGATGGCCCGGTAGCGGCGTCGCCGCCAGCGCCTGTTTCCAATGTTCGAACAGCCAGCCCTTGTGTTCGGCGACCACGTTGATCACCGGCAGCGCGGGCGGTTGCGGCTTGGCGGTGCGGGTCGCGATCGCGCGCGGCGGCGGCCGCACGATCACCGAACCGGTGCGCGGCATCGGCCGTTCGCGCAGCGCCAGTTCCAGCAGGCCGGCGACGCGTTGCGGATCGGCCGCTTCGGCCAGACTGACCTGATGCGCGATCAGATGCTGCGCATACGCGCGACGGCAGGCGCGCGCCTGCGGCTCGTCGACGCTGGCCTGCAACTGCGACCAATCGCGCGGCGCTTCGCTCAGGAACGGCTCGGTCAGAAGCGGCGAGTTCGCACCGCGGCTGGGCCAGACGTTGCGACCCAGCACGATCGCCGGCACGTCCCACAGCAAGCCATCGTGGGCGACATTGCTGTTGAGGGTGAGAATGCCGCGGCATGCGCCGCCGCGCAGCATCTCGTGGATGTTGCCGCGCGTCTGCGGCCACAGCAGGTCGTGTTTGCGACGCAATTGCAGGCGCAGATGGCGATTGCCGGTGCGCGCGTCGGCCGGATGCTGCTTGAAGATCACCGGCCACGGCGGGTCCAGGCGCGAGACGTGATCGATCAAGGCCTGCATCGTGCGCAGCCGCGCCGGCGCATGGCGGACGATGTTGGTGTCGGACTCGATCTGCAGCGGCACCAGCAGGAACTGCGCCGGCAGGTTGCTCGCGGCCGGGCCGGTGGCCTGCATGTATTGGTAGTAGCCGCTGAACGCGGTCGACTTGATCGCGTTCAGGCGACGTTCGAGCTGCGCATCGCGTTCGGCATCGAGCGGCTGGCCGTCCCACGCGAACGGCGCGGCATGCGAGTCGGCGTTGATGCCGCGAGGACTGATCTGATAATCCCAGCGCGGCAGCCAGCCGTGTTCGCAATACAGGGTCGGGCCGGCGGTGCTGTAACCGCGGCCGTTCCAGACGATCGACAGTACGCGCGGATTGCGCGCGCAGCCGCGCGGATCGCGCACGACGGTGTGGCCCAGTTCGGCGGCCGAGCGGGCGAGGGTGTCGAGCAGATCGCCGACCAGGCCGGCGGAACGTTTTTCGATCGCGACTTTCATGCTGGGGCTCCGGGCCTGCGCGATGCGGGCGGGTGCGGGGAGGGCGACGGGCTCGGTCGATGCGGCGACGTGGGCGGCCGAGGCCGTCGGTGCGGGGCGTTCGTACCAGCCCGCGTCGTCGATACGCCCGCGCGGCAGCGCGGTGAGCCGGCTGATCGAACTGAGGTTGATCAACTCGATGCCGCCGCGCCGCAACGCCGCGCCCAACCGGCCGTATTGCGCATCGATTTCCTTCAAGCGGCCGGCCAGCGAATGCCGCCCGGTCATGGCGAAGAAATGATCGTCGGTGAAATCCACCCCGATCAGGCCGATCCGGCGCGCGCCCATCAGCGCGGCCAGGCGCACCGCGACATACGGCGAGTTCTGGCTGTAATGCAGCGCGCCGTCGGCCTCGGCGTCGACGCCGCCGTACTGGCCCAGGCGGAATCGCACCACCGGCGGCCGCACCGCGCCCAGTTCGAGCTGGGTGAACAGCACCTGCGCATTGGAACGCTCGACGAAGGCGTAGCGATCGCCCTTGAACTGCTGGCGCGGGTTGAGCACGACCAGATAGGTCGGGTCGAACAGGCGGCCGACGTCGTTGACGCCGATGGTCAGCAGCTCGTGCGGGCGCGGCAGTTCCAGCAGCGAGGGGCCGCAGCCGCAGACCACGGCGCTGACACCCTCGTGCCTGTCCTTGAAGGCCCGCAGGCCGTCAATGGAGGATATGGTCGACTGCCGGTTCGCGTCCATCAACTGACGATCCAGACGACTTTTACATTCTTCGCACCCTTGTCCCTCAGCACGCCGACGATGTAGTCCTTGGTGTCGTCGGTGGGTTCGCGCGGCGCCACGAAGTAGTAAGTGATCGGCGTATCCGGTCCGTACTTGCTGATCAGGTTGGACACCGTAGTGAAGTACTGGGTGATCTTGTGCAAGGCGAATTTGTCCGGCTTGCCTTGCGCATCGGTGGCATAGAAATCCTCGACCACGGTGAACTCGAACACGATCACCTGGGCCACCGCTTTCGGGGTGCCTGTCGGGGTCATGATCTCGGCGGTCGCGTCGGGCCGGTTGCTGAACGGATTGGCGGCGGCGCTGAGGTTCTTCTCGTAGTTCAATCGCGCCAGGTACTGCGCCGAATCCTTGCCGCTGTATTGGTCGCGTGGCTCGATCGGCGTGCCGACCCGGTTCTCGATCTTTGGCCGCAGCAGTTTGTCGACCAGCAATTTGGCCGCGCTGGCCCAAGCCGCGCCGCGATTGACCACAGCCGCCTTGGCCTTGGCCAGCAGGCTCTTGGTGTTGGGGTCCTTGACGCTGACCTTGACGATCTTGAGAACGCCCGAGCCCTTGTGCGCGCCTTTGTACTTCTTCGGCGGGCTGGCGACGTATTCGTAGTCCCAGTTGTCCTTGCCGTCGATGACGGTGAGCGATTTGAGGATCTTGTGGGCACCTTTGACCTTGGCCGCGACCTGTTGCGCTTCCTTCTTCTCGATGCGCTGCTTCTTGCTGCGCGCCTGGGTTTCGCTGTCGAGCATGGCCAGCGCGGCGGCCACCGCCTTCTTGTGCTCTTCACTGCCTTCCGCGGGCGGCTCGCCTTTCTTCCCGGTCAACTTGCCGAACAGCTTCTTGACGAAATCGGCGGCCTTCTTGAGCACCTTGTCGATCGCCTGATCGACCTTGGCCTGGACCTTGGTGATGAAGCCCTTGATCTTGGCGCTGATGCCGCCCAGGCCGATCAGCGCGGCCAGGAAGCCGATCAGGATCGGTACCGCGTTGCCCAGCGCCTGTTCGACCTTGCTGATCGCGCCGCCGATCGAACCGGTGGCGATGGCATGGATCGAGTTGATCACCGACTCGACGAATTCCATGATCTGCGCGGCGCGTTCGATCACGAACATCACCACGTTGATGATCATCATGATCGCCTGGATGATCGCCCCGGCCGGGTTGAACATCGACACGACCTTGGCTACCGCCTTCTGCACGATGGTGGTGACGATCCAGTCCTGGATCGCGCCGATCACCATGTCCTTCAGGCTCGACAGATCGCCCTTGACCTGTTCCCACAGCGCGGCCGGGCCGCCGCCGATCAGGGTCTGCAGGTAACCGACCAGTTTCTCGATCACCGTCACCGCGGTCGGGCCGAGCAGCTTCACCGCCTTGGCGCGCATGCGGTCGTAGGTGATGCCGAGCACGCCGAGCACCAGCTTGAGGATCGAGACCAGCGACAGGTCGCCGGGGATCTCGATGCCGGCGCTGCTGAGCGCGCCGAACAGCCACTTCATGAAGCCTTTCTTGAGATGGCCCCAGATGTTGCCGACGAAGGCCGAGAAGCCGCCCTTGACCGCGGCGATCAGGTTGGACAGGAAGCCGCCGGGGTTGTCGAGGATGAGATCGATGGTCTCCTGGCCCTTGCGCAGGATGCCCATCAGCCGGTCCTTGAATTCCATCAAGGCCTTGGCGACTTCGGCGATCTTTTCCTTGGCCTGGGTGACCAGTCCCTTGTTGGCGTCCTGGATCGCCTTGAGCGCTTCGTCGGCCTTGTCGAAGGCTTCCTTGTATTTCTGCGCGAGGCCTTCGGCGAGCTGTTGTTTCTTGTCGTCGATCCCGGACTTGAGTTCGCCGAACTTGTCGGCGTACTCCGCGGTGAGCTGGGCGCCGCGCGCGCGCACCGCCGGCGACAGCGCGGCCTGGGCGGCGGCGATCTTGCCCTGGGCCTGGGCGACATCGTTCTTGGCCGCGGCCAGTTCGCGTTCGACCAGGTTGGCGACCTTGACCGCCAGCGCGTCCATCGCCGAGGTGAACAGCTTGCGTCCGGTCTCGTAGAAGCGGTTGACCTCCGGCGGCAGGTCGAGGATCTGGTCCTTGATCCACAGCAGCGAGCCGCCGGGCATCAGCAGGTAGCGCTCGAGCTTGTACTTGAACAGCGCGTCCTCGACATAGCTCTTCATGCTGTTCAAGGCCGCGTCGGTGCCCTGATCGAACATCGCGTTGACGGTGGTGTCCAGGGTCTCCAGGCGTTTGTCGACCGTCGCCTTGGCGGTGTTGAAGGTGGCGACGACGAAGTTGGTGAACTTGCTCAGTTCCAGCTCTTCGCGCGCCTTTTGTTGTTCCTGCTTGGATGCGACCTTGGCCTTGCTGCCGCCCTTGGTCGCGAGCAGGCTGCTCACGCCCTTGCCGGCGACGCCCTTGGCCTGCGCGCCGGCCTTGCCGAGCGTCGCCGCTTCGCTGCCGCGGTATTGCGCAGGGCCGGCGTCGGCTTGTTTGTGCACGGCCTTTTCCGCGCTCATCACTGCCGAGAACCGCGGGTCGTTGGCGTTGGTCAGACGGGTTTCGGTCTGCTTGGTCGCTTTCTTGGCGTCGGCGACTTCGGTCTTGCTGTCTTCCAGCGAGACCTCCGCGGCCGGTTTGGGCGCGGGCATCGCCGCGGCGGCGTCGACCTGCGGCGCGGGTGCGCCGGGCTCGGGCGGAATCGGGGTGACCGGTTTGGCGGCGACGCCGGCTTCCGATGGCGCCGCGTTGGAGTTCTGCTTGAGGTCGCCGGTCGCGGCCTGTTTCTGATTGCCGACTTCGCCCTTGAGCGAGCCCTTGATCTCGTTGCCCGAGCCGCCCTTCATGAATTTCTCGGTGTCGCCCAGGGTCTTGGGCATCACCTTTTCGATTTCCGCGCGCAGCATCGACAGGAAACTGGCGGTCTGCGGCTTGGGCGTGTCGCTTTGTTCGAGCTTGTCGACCTGCTTGGCGCGCGCGCCGGCGGCCTTTTCGTTGGCCGGGCCCTTGGCGGCCTTGGCCGATTCGTCGGACTTGCGCGACGGCGGCGGATGCTGCTTGAGCCGGCGGCTGTCGGCGTCGAGCTTGGACACCACGCGTTGATAGCGCGGATCGGAACGCGGATCGGCCCGCCTGGCGATGCGCGCGACGGCCATGGGTCAGGCGCCCGAAGTCGAAGGTGTTGTCGAGCGTGTGAGCGAGGATGCGACCGGACGCGGCTCGCGTTCGGCCACGCGCATCGGGCAGTTGCCGCCGATCTTGCGGTACTCGCGTGTGAGCGCCGCCTGGAGGTGCGATGTGCCGACTTGCCCGCCGCTGCGCAGGGCCAGCAAGCGCGCATGCACGACCACGTTGCGCCACTGGCCGCCGCTGAGCGCGCAGCGGCTGGCCGCGTCCTGCAGCCAGGCTTCGTCGCAGTCGCTGTCGCCCAGGTGCAGGCGCACGATCTCGTAGCGCCGCCACGCATCGGGCGCGCGGAAGTTGATCACCACGTCCATGCGCCGGGCGAAGGCGCGGTCGATGCGGTCGGCGGCGTTGCTGGTGACCACCAGGATGCCTTCGAACGATTCGATCCGCTGCAGCAGGAAATTGGTTTCCAGATTGGCGTAGCGGTCGTGCGAGGAGCCGACGTCGGTGCGGTTGGCCATCAGCGCGTCGCCTTCGTCGAGCAGCAGCACCACGTCGAGTTCCTCGGCGGCGCTGAGCGCGCGATCGAGGTTCTTCTCGGTTTCGCCCAGGTATTTGTTGACCGCCGAGGCCAGGTCGATGCGATACACGTCCTTGCCCAGTTCGACCGCGAGCATGCGCGCGGCCAGGGTCTTGCCGGTGCCGCTGGGTCCGGCGAACAAGGCGCGCACGCCGACCCCGCCCAGTGCGACCGTGGCCGAGGCGCCGGCCAGCGGTTCGCGCCATTGGCAGCGGGTGACCAAAGCGTCGATCTCGTCGCGGGTGATGTCGTCGACGATCAGTTCGCTCAGCGAGCCCTCGGCCGGCAATCGCGTCGCCAGCGTGTCCAGACGCGCGGTCGGCAAGCCGCGACAAGCGCGACGCAAGTCCTCGCGCAGCGGTTGCTCGCGCTGCGCGAGTTGCGCGAACGCATTCGCGCTGGCCGCGACCTGGCGCAGATGGCCGCTCGACAGGCGCCGCCATCCGGCCAGTTCGCTCAGGCTTTGCGCCGACGCCTGCGGCAGGCAGACGCGCCAATGCGCCAGACGCTGGCTCGGGCCGGGCAACGGCAGCTCGACATCCAGCACCGGCCGGTTGCCGGCGCAGGACCAGGCGCCTTGACGATTGGTGACCACCAGCAAGGGCGCATCGACCAAGGGCAAGGCCGCCAGTTGCCGGGTTTCGCCCGGTACCGAATCGGCTTCGATCGCCGGCACTGCGTCGAGCATCGCCGCCAGCACGCCGAACAGACGCCAGCGGGTTTCGTCTTCGAACACGCTCGCGTCGGCCCACAGCAGGTCCTTGCCGAGCGCCTGCGCGAGCACGCCGGCCAGGGTCTTGCGGCCGTTGCGGACCGCGCCGCGGATCAGCAGGGTCGGCGCCGCCGCCTCGTTGCGCAGCGCCTGCAAAAGCATTTCGCAGTGCAGTTCTTCGTTGGGAGCGATGTAGTCGTGCAGTCGCGGCAATTGCGCGTGCGGACAATGCCGCAGCCAGCGCGTGGCGGTGAGTTCGCCGCGCAATCCGTCCCAGACGGCGAGATGCACCGTCGGCGTCCAGTCCGGTCGCGGCGCGTCGTGGTTGAGCAGTTGCAGCAGGCCCAGTTCGATCAGTCGGTGCAGCGAACGCCGCACCGGATCGACGCTGTCGCCGCCATCGTGATCGCGCCACCACGCCATCAACAGGCCGAAGCTGGGGCGGCCGTCGCGGCGCAGGCCGGTGTCGAATCCGCCGTGCCGGTCCTGCGCCTGTTCGCGATGGGCGTGTTCGAACAGCGCGCCGAAGCGCGGGTCTTCCTCGATCAGGCCGACCGCGAGCAGCAGTTCCAGGTCCAGCGCGCCCAGGCCGGCGCGTTGCAGGGCGAGCAGCGGCAGGGGCGCTTGTCGGTCGCGCGCGGTTTGCTCCCAGGCGCTCAGCGCCGCGCGCCAGTGCAGCGCGGGTGCATCGAGATGGCCCAGGGTGCTTTCGATTTCCTCGACGTAGTCGGCCAGGAATGGATGCAGTTGTATCGCCGCGTCGACATCCTCGGCGCAGGCTTCGATCAAGGTCGCGATCACCGCGTACAGGGCGAGTTTGAGATGTTGCTCGGCGCGACAGGGACGGTCGGCGAAGACATCGGCGGATGCGGCGGGCAGGGCGTTCATGCGCGGTCTCCGGCGCGGTCGATGTGGCCGGGACCGATGCTGTCGAAACCGGCGGCGTCGAAATGGAAGCGGACGCTGCGTCCGGCCGCGGGAATCCAGCCCGGATCGCGATCCAGCCCAGCGATGCGCAGCGACAGCGGCAGGTTCGCCAGCGACAGATGCACGTCGACGTGGGTGAGATCGCACCGCACCCGCGCGCGGTGGCGACAGACCTGCGCGGGAAGATCGGCGTCGCGTGCCTCCAGGCCGAGTGCGAGCGCGATGCGTACACGCAGGTAAGGCAGCAGGCGATCGAGCCAGGCTTGGGCCGTCTGGCGCGAACGGGTTCGCGATGGCAAACGGGCGATGCGTTGCAGCGTGGCGCCGCGCAGGTGCTCGCGTGTGGCGCACAGGGTCGCGGCTTGAATGGCGGGGGACAGGTCGCGATCGCGCGGCTGGTCGAATACGACGAAACCGCGCGGGTGCCAGATGCGTAGGCGGGCCGTGTCGGCGTGATGGCCGAGGCGATCGATCCCACCCCACGGGCGCAGCCACGCGTCCGGCATGGACCAGTCGCCGCCGGGATCGAAATCGGAACCGGGTCGTCGATTTGCACTGCGGCCAGCCAATTCCGCCAACACGACGTCCAACGGATCGCTCCGGAACGAAGCGCCGAACCAGGCGCGTCCGATCATCGCCAGCCAGTCCCAAGGCGAGAGCGGAATTCCCGGTGTGCGTGGTGAGGTGAAGTCGCCGTACAGGTCCAGTGCCAGGGCGACGTTGAGCAGATACAACAATCCGCCGAAGTCGGTGTCGACGCTGCGTGCGGTGTATTCGTTGCCGGCGGCGTCGGACGAGGGCGCTGGTGACTCGTCGAGTTCCGTGTCCGGTTCCGCGGCCGGGTCGACGATGGGCGAGGGGAGGTTCTCGGCCTGGGCAGCGTCCGTGTTCGCGGCGTAGTCGGCGGCGTTCGGTTCGATGCTGGCTTGCGCGTTATGGTCTTTCGCGGTGACGGGGGGATCGACCTTTGCAGGTATCGCCGAGCGGCTTGGTTCGGTTGCGGTTGCAAGCGCGCCGGACGAAACATCGAACGACGACGGGGGTTGTTTTTGATCCTGCGCGGCTGCTTGACGCTTATGGGATGGGCCGGATACGAGCACTTCGTTCGAATCGGCGATGCGCACCGGCGGTGCGGCGCTTGAGCGCGTGCGACGAACGGTGTCGGTCTCAGGTTCGATCCGGTCGGCTTCAACGGGCTCGTCGTCGATGGCAGCCTGGGAATCGATCCAACGGTGCAAGGTGCCGACGAACTCTTGGCTGCGCAGCCAGTTCGGATCGTGCATCGCCATGCGCGCATGGGCGAGCAGCCGTTGCGCCGGTGAACGCAAGCGGGCGGTAAGCAACTCGGGAGCGGCGGCAAGCAGGCGCGCGACGGCGCGCGATGGCGCCAAGGTCGAATCGGAAGCCTGCGCGGAGTGCGCCGCGGCATTCGTCGATGCCTTCGCTGTTGACGCAGCCGCGGTGATGCTCGCCTCACGCGTCCCCGGGGCGACACCGATGTTGCGATCGTCGAGGTCGGGCAAACGCGGATGCCGCATCGGGCGCTCCACCAGGGGCACCGCATAATCGCGAACCAGCGCGTCCAAACCACGTACCGCATCCGGGTCCGGCAATCGCCTCAACCAGGCGACCGCATCGCCGCGGCCGCACAGCATCGCCAGCAACGACACCACGCGCCCGCCATGATCGAGCACCTGCTCGCGCAGCCATTGATCGGGATCGCGCCCGTCGAGCACGCCGGGCCACCACCATCGCTGCGACACCCGGCCGCGCAGTGCATCGCGGGCCAGGCAAGCAGCGAGTTCGCCGCGATCGAACCACACCGCCTCGGCTTCGGCGGCACGTTCGTCCAGCCACGGTCGGCGCGCGTTGCGGCTATGTGCGTGCAACGCCTGGGTCACCGTCTGCGCCAGCGTTGCGCGTGCGCCGCGCCTTGCGACCAACCGGCGCACCAGCAGCAGGGCGCCAGCGGGCAAGCCGCGCGGCGTCCAGTCGACCGCATCGAGTGCGCGTTCCAGCCGCAGCCGGGCGAGCAGGCGATCGTGCTCAGTGCCGCGCAGCGTGACGCTGCGCAGCTGTTTCAGATCGCGATGCGCGTCCGGCCGCATGCCGTGCTCACTTGCGCCGCAGCAGGAACAACAGCAGCAACACGATCAGGATCAACCACCACCAGCGCTTCCACCACGGCTGGCCGGGCCCCGCAGGACCATTGCCGATGATGTCGTCGCCGATGCTGTTGCCGGACGTCAGCGTGCCGGCCGGCGGAACGAAACCGTCCGGGCGATAGATGGGTTCGGGCAGGAAGTGCAGCGAGACCTTCGGCGGATCGCCAGTAAAAGGAATCTGCACGGTGTAGGTGCCGTCCAGATTGTCCTTGGGCTTGACCGGCGCCTGGCCTTGCACGTTGAACCAGAAGTAGTTCGCCCAGCCAGGCCCCATCTTGCCGCCGAGCACGTTCTTCGGGGTGGCGACGATGACCACGGCCTTGCCGCCGTCGATCGTCACGATGTTGCTGGTGTATTGGGTCTTGGCCGGATCGGGCAGCGAGCGGACATGCACGGTGCGGATCTGCTGGCGCACGAATTGGCCGCCGGAATCGGATTTGCCTTGCACCAGGAACACGAAGTTGTAGTGACCTTCGAATTCGGCCGGAACCGATGCGGTGTAAATGCCGTCGTTGGCCTTGTCGTCGCCGCTGGCCGGCGAGCCGTCGTCGCGAAGGATCACTTCGTTCTGATTCTGCTTGAGTGCCCCGGCGTCGGCGCTGAGGATCGCGGCGAGTTTATTCTGCGCCGCAGTTCCGTTGTCGCCGGCGGGCGAGGGCGACGGTTGCGCGGCCGAATCCGACAGAACGTCGCCGACGTTGTTGCCCGGACTGACCACGATCGCCTTGACGATGGCGCCGGCCTGGCTGTTGAGGCCCTTGAGCGTCTTGCCGAAATCGTTGATCTGCGCGGTCAGCTTGATCTTGCCGCCAACCGCGTATTCGGCGTTGGCCGCGCCCAACGAGGAGTTGAGGGTGACGTCGTCACCCAGCAGAACGAAATTGAACGGCACCGGATTCTTGCCGTCGTTGTTGCTCAACACCCGCATCTTCCATTCGCCGAAGCCGTTGTTGCCGCCAGGCAGGGGTAGGCGGAAACCGTCGCTGATCGCACCGGAGGTGTTCCAAGTCGGTGCAACGAAGATCATCGGCGCGCCGCCGCCGGGCGGGGTCAGCTCCAGCCGCACACCACCTTGCTGGCCGGGTTGCGGGGTGAGGTTGAAGGCCAGGCGGGTGGTCGAACTGGTGACCGGGAAAGTAGTCTGGAACGGCGCGGTATAGAGGGTTTTGTCCTGAATGACCCGCATGGTCTCGACGGTGCTGAACTTATGGAAGTTCTGCAGTGCCTGAAGGAAGAACGCGTCCAGCTCGGCCGCTGGGTGGGTGGTGTTGAGCGAATAGCCGCCGGTGATGTTGGCCAGGGCCTGGTTGATCGGCGCATCGGGACCGAACTCGTTGCCGACGGTGACCGAATACAGTTGGAACGGTTGCTTCGGCAGCGGCGTGGGATTGGTGATGTTGCCCGCATCGTCCGAGGTCTTGATCTGGCCGCCGTCGGCGAAGGCGAAGCGCGGCGTGTTCTGCGCACCGTCGGTCATCAACAGCACCACGCGACGGTTGGGACCGCCGGAGGCCGGCAATGCATCGGCGCCGGTGGCCGCTTCCAAGCCATCGCCGATCGAGGTCGCGCCTCCCAAGGTCACCGGATTGAGCGCCGCCGACAATGTGGCCGGCGTCGAGCCGGTAAACGGCACCAGCTTGCTGCCGACACCGGAGGTCAGCCATTGCAGCGAATCATCGAAGAACACCACGCCGATATGGTCTTCGGGCGATTGGATCGCGCCGGTGATCGATTCGGTGTTGCGCAGCGTGTTCCACATGGCCACGAACTGGTTGGTGGCGGTCTTGAGCTTGTCCAGCCGCGAGGTGGCACCGCCGTCAGTCGAGGACATGCTGCCGGAACGGTCTAGCACCAGCACCGCATCCAGTCCCGTGCGTCCGCTGGTGAACTCGGGCGCGGGTTCGGTCACGGTGGCGAAGGGGCCGTCGTTGGCCGGCACCGGTCGGTACAGCGTCTGCGGGCACGGGCCGCCAACCTCGCGGTCGAGGCTCTGCAAGGCGACGCCTTGGATCCGTGGGCTCGGAACGCTGACGGTCCATTCCTCGTCCCCGGTCATCGTGCTGGCGCAGGTAGGCGCGCTTTCGTCGACGTTGGTGAGCAGTTGGATTAGCAGCACCACTTTGCGATTGTCGGCCGAGGCCGGGTCGGCGCCAGTCTGTTGCGGTTTGATTACGGTCACCGCGTCTGCAACAGTCAAACCGGGAGGTGCGTCGAAATCGGCGGTGCAGGTCAAGCCCGCGAAGCAGTCGAAGGCATTCGTTGTCAGATTGATTGGCAAAGAAGTGCGGGTGCCGTTGGGGCTTTTGATGGTCACAACGACTGGCGAGGAGTTGTCCAGTTGCAAGGTCAGCTTCATCGCGCTGAGTTGCAGTTGGCCCGCGCCGACCCGTTGCGGCACCTTGATCTTGACCTCGGACACCGCCGCGCTGGCAACGGCGCAGGCGCTCAGCAGCGCGCTGGCGGCGACGAGCCTGAGCAAAGTACGCCAGCGGCCACCGGGCCGTTCGCATCTCGCATGACGGGAGGATGTGGATGTGGACATGGTGACCTCGATACTGGAAGTGGAACGGCCCCGGATGGACGGTTCGGTGGCGGACGATCGGAAAAGACAATCGATACGGCTGCGCGCGCTCAGCTCATGCGTCGCACCTGAACGCCCTGAGTGACCGGGTTATTGGCGCCGGGCGCTGTGATCTCGACGAAGCCGGGAGCCGATTGACCGACGATGGGAATCAACGACGCGCCGATCGGCGGCAACATCACCACCAGGGTCGAATCCTGCGATGCCGGCAGGATCACCGAGGCGACCGGATCGATCACCAGCGACTCGCCGGCATTGGCCGGGAACGCGACCTGGGTCTGGCCGACGTTGAAGATCAGTCGGACCCGATTGCTGGTCGCCGGCGAGGCGAAATTGCGTCCGACGATGCGTGCGTTCTGGCCCGAACGCAGCGGCGTGGTGTTGGTGCCGTGATCGGTGATCGCGCTGACGGTCGGGTCCGGCGGCGCGGCGATCTGCGGCTTGAGCAGGAAATTCCGCTCGCCGGTGCCCTTGCTGTTGACCACCCGCACCACCACCGACTTGCTGCCCGATGGCGGCACCACGATCGAGATCGGGATGTTGAATACCAACTGGCTTGCGCTGCTGCCGAGCAGGAACGAAGCCGGCGCGATCGGGATGCCGTCGATGCTGAGATTGTTGCTGCCGATGGGGAAATCGAAGTCGCCCAGTACGATGAGGTTCTTGCCCACGTTCTGTTCGCTGGCCGGATCGAAACCGGTGATCAGATTGCCCGACGGCCCGCTGCCGGCCAGCAGCGTGTCGTGTTCGTTGAGCAAGCCGATGATGCGGTTGAGCAGGTCCGACGAAATCACGTCGCCGGGGCGCACCTTGTCCTGTATCGCTGCCATAAGGCCTCCTGTAGGCGTTGTGCTACGAAACGACGCAGCTGTCCGCGTAGTTGCTGAAGTCCGCGCGCGCCAAGTCCAGGCGCGCCACGGCGGGATCGGAAATCTGTCCGCTGGCGAATGCCAGCACCGGTTGCACGGGGCGGCCGTCGAACATCGCCTTGACGTTCTGCCACGGACGCCACACCCACAGCAGTTCCTTCTGATCGATATCAGTCGGTGCGTGAGTCAACGCCTGCTGTTGCAGCGCGCCGAGTTGACGCATGTCGATGAAAGGCGTGCTCTGTCCCGAGGCAGGCGACGGCCGTCGCGCGATACCGTTGAAAAACGCCGAATCGTCGAACCCGCGCAGCGGAAGCCGTTGCAGCGGCACGATCCCGAACGGCGGCAGATAACGGAAGTACTGACTGGCGTTCAACGTTGCAGGCGCGCCGCTCGCCGCCAGCACATCGCCCAGTTGCTGCTGGAACTGCGCGCACATCGCATGCGCTTCGACCAGCCGCCGCGCGCGCGCGACGAACGCGAACGAGGACAGCTCGCCCGGCACCAGCGGATTGCGCTGGAACGAGAATCCCGACAGCGCGTCGGGTGCGAGCAAGCCGCGCCGCACCGCCCAGGTGTCGACGAAGTTGAGGCCGGCCGCGGTCCAGTACACCAGCGCGATCGGCACCTCGCAGTCGCTCAGTGCGCCGCTGCGTAGTTCGTCGACCAGGCCGTAGCTCGGCGGGTCGACCCGCCAGGGATCGAAGCTGGCGGTGTCGCGCGCTTCGACGCCGAAGCAGCGGTAGGCCAGGCGATTGCGGAACAGCGGCGAGGACGGGTCGAGATCGGCGAAGCGCAGCGGATTGATCGCGAGCAGCCGGAACTGCACCGCGTCGACGGTGGCGTCGGTGTTGCAACGCACGTTGGACGGGTCCAGGCCGTTGCTCGGCGCGCGCCCTTCGCTCGACTGCGCCGGCGCGATCGTCAGCACGTACACGCCGGCGCCGGCGACGTAGGTGCCGTCGGCGAGCGGATTGCATTGCGCGAACACGCACTGGCAGCCGTCGCCGCCGTCGTCGGCGTCGTAGCGGCGGGTCAGGGCGACGCTGGTGTCGGCGCCCAGGCGCAGGGTCTGGCCGAGGCGGTTGATCGCCAGCCCGGCGCGCACGCGCAGCACCGGTGCGCTGGCTTGATCCAGATCGGGATCGCGCGCGGCTTCCAGGCCGAACGCGACGCCGTCGCCGATCGCCAGGCCCAGCCGCGCATCGGCCTGGCGATGGGCGAGCTGATCGCGCGCGAGGTCCTTGCCGGTCAGCAGCCGGCCGTTGAAGAAATTGACCTGGCGGATGCCGCCTTCCTTCAAGGGCTGCTGCAATTGCAGGACATTGTCGAGAGTGCTCATGGCCGCCTCACGCTGTCGCGATCGAATGCCACTGCCCGGCGCCGTCGGCGATCAGGGTGATGGCTTTCTTCTTCTTGACCGACAATTCGGCCAGCCCGTCGATGCCGTCGCCGGACTGCGCGTCGGGTTGCAGGACCAGACTGCTCAGATCGGCGTTCTTGACCACCACCTGGCGGCCGGCGTTGGCCGGCGTCGACGGCGGCAAGGTCAGCGCGGCCTTGCCGCCGCCGCGTCCGATCACGATCCGCGGCTGGCCTTCGAGCACGCCGTCGTGCTCAAGGAACTGCACCGGCGGCGGCAGCGGCGGCGGGTCCAGCGCGAGGCTTTCGAACGAACCTTCCGAGGACGCCTGCATCAGCGCCATCGGTCCGCCGAACGCGGCGTCGCTGCCGGCGCAATCGCAGCCACACAAGGCCCATTCCTGCAGCAGGCGCTGATGGATCAGATACGGACGCGCGCTTTCGTCGAGTTGCACGCCGGCCGGGCTGCCGTCGATCTGCCACACACCGCTCGGCGAGCCGCCGATCCAGCTGACCTGCATCGTCAGCGAGGCGAGGAATACGCAGTCGCTGTCGGGATACTGCGAGCGATGGCAGCGCATCGCCATCCACAGCGGACGCAGTTCGCTGATCCAGAAACCGAAGGCGACGCGCAGGAATTCGCATTGCTGCTCGCGGGCGATGTCCAGGCCGGGCGAACCCAGGTCGAACAGGTAATCGCCCAGGCTCTGCGCGCTGGCCGGCGGCGACAGCGGCGGCGACGCGGTCTGCGCGTCGAGCCATGGCTGCACCGCGCTGCGCAACGCGCTGCGCCATCCGTTCGGATCGGGCGACAGCGGCGGGCTGGTGTCGATCACGTTGATGTTGACGCGCAGCCACTGGACGAAATCGCGCAGCGCGTCTTCCTCGACCTGCGCCGGCGGGTGTTCGCGCAGTTCCAGGCGGAAATCGTCGGCCACGCGCGAGGGCTTCATCAGCTCGTCCTCGGAGCGGCACGGTTCGCCGGGAATCGGCACCGGCCGGGTCTGGCAATCGGCGTAGCACAGGCCCAGGTACAGCGAGACCGCGCCGGACGTCACCACCGGCGGCGAGTTCGGCGGCAGGGTCGGATCGAGCATGCGCGCGACCATCGCCGCGTTGTCGGTCTTGGCCAGCCAGCGGTTGATCAGCGCGCACTGGTCGGCCGGCACGCAGATCAAACGTCCGCCCGGGGTCAGCGCGGAACCGGCGCTCACATGCAGGCGCGGGCCGTCGCTGCCGTCGTCCTCCATGTACACGCGCAGGCCGCTGAGCGTGCCGTAGCCGAGCGCGTCGCGCGCCAGCCATTGGTCGCGTCCGGCCAGGTAGGCGAACTCCTGCTTGAAGTCGTCCACGCCGAGCACCATACCGCGCTCGTAGTTGACGTGCTGTGCGGGGTCCGCGGGCAGGCCCGTCAGAGTGGTCACCGGTTCGTTGCAGCAGCCCATGGTTCAACTCCTGGATCTTTAGCGCTCAGCATTCGAGCGACAGCCGGTCGCGGCCGAACAGGCGCTCGCGACCGCCGACGAAACTGGCGCCGAGGTAGGCACGGCCCACCACGGCATCGGGGATCAGCTCGCTCGCGCGGCTGCCGGCACCCAACTGTGTATCGAGCCCCAGCCGCGCTTCGCCGACGCGGTTGAAGGCCCAGTAGAAGCGCACGTCGAACACGGTGTGCGCGGGTTTTTCCAGTTCGACGATGCGCCGCGCCAGGCCCAGACGCTGCTCCAGCGCATACGGATCGGCGATCACGCTGGCGACCGGCAGCAATACCGAGAAGCGATGCGCGGTGCGATGCATCGCCAGCAGCTGGCGTTCGAACTGCAGCCAGTCGGTCTGCGCGGCGAAACTCGCCGGCAGGCGCTCGGGCAGGGGCACTTGTTCGAAATCGACCCAGGCGTTGGCGTGCGCGCCGCGCAGGCGTTCGATCCGGCGATAGCGGCGGGCGAGGAAGTCCTGCCACAGCTTGCGTTCGCGCGATCCGGCGCTGCGTTCGCAGTAATCGCGCCAGTCGTCGGCCGCGGCCTGCGCGGCCGGCGGCGCGGCCGGCAGCGACACGTCGCTGAAGCCGGTGTAAGCGCTGGCGTGGGCGTGGTTCAACCCATCGACCTGGCCGTAGCGCGCCTGCAGGAACGATTGCCAGCGCGCGCGCTCGGCCGCGCCGACGCCGGGTACGAAGCCCAGTTCGGCGGCGGCGAACGCGCGCCAGTCCTGCGCCGCATCGGCGTCGCCTGGCGGTACCAGCGAGAACGGCGTGATCTGTTGCAGCGCGGTGGCCGTGCGTTGCTGCCAGGCCGCATAGCGATCGGCGAGCCCGGCGTTGCCTTCGGCCGGCGTCCACAGGCGACCGCGCTGCACGCTGCGCGGACCGTTGTCTTGATCGAAGCCGACCTGCGCGGGCGGCAGCGCCTGCGCGACCAAGGTCTGGACCAGCCGCGTCTGGTACGACTCGACGATGCGGATGCGTCCGGCGCCTTCGTCCTGCGCGCGCGGGCCGTCGAACACGATCGGATCGAAGTCGCTTTCGAACGCGAGCGACAAGGCGATGCGCAAGCCATGCACGGTGCCGCGCCAACGGAAGAAATCCATCGCGTGCTGGACCAGCAGGCGATGCCGGCGTTCGTCCCAGGACGGATCGAGCGCCAGGTCGAACCAGCCGGCCAGCCACGGCAGCGCGTCCTGCGGGACGCTGCGCGCGTCGAACAGCGATTCGACATTGACGATGCGGTCCTCGATCTGGGTCAGGTTGCTTTCGCAATTGGCCAGCCAGCGTTCGAGGAAGTCGCCGTTGTCGACGTCTTCGCGGTACACCGCCGGCAGGAAACGTTGCGGGTAGGAGAAACGCGGCGCCCACAGCCGCAGTGCGCGCAAGCGCGGCGCGGTGGTGCCGTTGCGGCTGCGCAGGGTCAGCCGCAGTTGCAGGTAGCGGCCGCGCGCGTGTTGCAGCAGCAGTTCCCAGGTGCCGGTGCCGGCTTCGCGACGGGTCGCGCGCGCGGCCTCGCGCCGCAACCACGGCAGTTCCGGGCCGTCGCTGCGCAGCCGCGGCTGCGGTTCGCGCTGCCAGCCGCCGATCACCTGCGCGTCGTCGGCCGGTTGCGATTGACCGTCGAACCAGCCGCTGAGCTCGTCGCCCGCGCGGCTTTCGATCTCGACCTCGCAATCGGGCGGCACGCTGCCGTCGAACAGCAGCTTGTCCCAGACCGTGCCGAGTTCGTCGCTGTCGAACACCGGCGTGACCAGCACCGCCTGCGCGGCATAGCGCTGGCGATGCTGTTGCACCACCGGGGTCCAGCGCGGTTGCGCCAGGCCGCAGTCGTAGTGCGCCTTGCCGGACACCGCGACCAGCGCGCGGCCGCCGTAGCGGCGCAGCGGGTACAGTTCGGCCGGCGCGCGCAGGCTGAAGCGGCCGTCGTGATCGATCACTTCGAAGGCATGCACCTGGTTGCCGATCTCGCTGGCGATGAACAAGCGCGCTTCAAAGCCCGCGCCGCCTTGCCCCAGACCCGCGGCATGGACCATGTCGTGAGCGAGCGCGGGCAGGGCGTCGAGCCATTGCGAGGCATCCACACTCCAGCCGTCGCCGTCGCGCTGCAGGCGCACGACCTGCGAGCGCTGTCCGGCGAGATCGCGATTGAGCACCATCACCCGGCCCTCGCCGTGCGACTGGATCGCGATCGGATCGAGCAGGGCGACCGCGGTCTTGGCCAGGTCGAGGCCGCCGGGGAAACGCTGCGCCGCCTGTTCGCGCGGCGATCCGGACAGCGGCTGGAAATCGTCGATCTGCGCAGGCGCGACTTCGATCATCGCGTGACCGGCGTTGACCACGGCCAGGGTGCAATCGAGTTCCCACAACTGCCGATGCACGCGGTCGAGCACCCACGCGCCGCCGCCGTGGCGCATGCACATCGCGAACGGCTCGAACGCGATCGCGTCCGGCCATTGGGTCTGCAGCGGCGGGCCGCCGGAGATCAAGTCGAAACTCATCAATCCGCGCAGCGTGCCGCGGGCGAAGGCGACTACGAGGTAGTCGTCCTGGGTCGTGGTCAAGGCGAGGTAACGTTCGGCGATCGGTTCGCTCGGCGCGACGGCGGTTTCGAACGCCAGGCGCTGTCCGTCGCGCTGGGTGCCGCAATCGGTCGGTTGCGCCGGCCAGAACGCGCTTTCGTTGCCGCTGCCCGAGGAGGTCACGAGCAACGAACGCGCATCGTCGGCGACGCGGTAGACGTTGCCGTTGCGGTCGGCGCTGGCGCTACGGCGCGCGTCCAGGGTCAGGCGCAGTTCGCCGGAGGTGGCGGGCAGTTCGATCAATTGCGGCTGCAGCGAAATCTCCGAGCGGGTCTCGTCCCAACCCGGCAGGTCGATCGGCGGCATCGGCATGGGACTGACGAACGCATCCCACCACAGCGCCAACGGCTGCGCGTCGCTGCCGCGGCAGCGCGACCAGTCGTCGCGGCCGAACAGCATCTGGAAGCGCGCGCCGTTGACGTTCATCAGCAGGTCTCCGGCACGATCGGCACCGGCAGCACCGGCTTCGCGCCGCCGCCGGAAGCGCCGCCGCTGTTGCCGCCGCCGCGCAACGCGTCGATCGGCAACGGATCGCCGACCACCACCGAGATGCCGAGAATGCGCGGCAGTTGCAGGCCGCCCATTTCGATCACGTCGCTGGCGCTGCGTTCGCCTTCGGCCAGCAGCACGTCGGCGACCGAGGTCACTCCCGACACGCGCGCGACTTCGGCCAGCAGCACCCGGCTCGCGACCGCGGTGCGCAGCGGCCATCCGCGCGCGGGGTCGGCGGTGCGCGGCGCGAACAACGCGGCCTCGCGCGGCATCGCGCCGGCCGGACCGATCGGCGCGAGCGCGTCGCGCAACCGACGCTTCACGTCGTCGACCACTTGCGCGATCGCGTAACCGGCGGCGGCTTCGATGCCGACCGAAATCCACAGCCCCTTGTAGTCGGCGCCGCGCACGACCAGTTCGGTGGTGACCAGACGGCGTGGGTCCAGGTGCCGGCACAGCGCATTGAGGAATGGGCGATCGGCACGCGGCGCATCGGGCTGGCCCGGATCGTGGCGCGGAATCGCCAGCACGGTGACCACGCCCGGCGCCGAGCCGGGTTCGTTCGGGGCGAGGTCGGGATGGAACGCGGGCAGCACTTCGATCCGGCCGATCTGCACGCCGGGCGCGCGGCAGGCGATCGATTCGAAATCGTCGACGCTGACCATGCGGTCGCGGTGCTGCAGATAACGGCGCACCTGTTTCTCGCCGCTGTCGGTGCTCTCGGCATCGGCGCCGCCCCAGGTCCGCACCGGGTTGGCGACGGCGAAGCCCGACGGCAGTTGCGGCGCGTTGTCGATCGCCGCTTCGGCGACGTTGCCTTGCGCGCCAAGACAGAATTCGTAGGAGGCGAACACCCGCGCGCCCAGCGGCAGGCGCCGTCCGCGCAGGCCGTCGCCGAAACGCAGCTCGCCGGCTTCCGGATCGAGTTCGAACACCTCGGTCGGGCCGGGTGTGTCGCACGCCGTGTCGCGCGCGCTGCTGCGCGGATCGGCGATCGGCACTTCCGGCGCGGCGGCGGCGAGATCGTCGATCTCGTTCCAGCGTTGCGCGCTGCCGTCGCCGAGCCGAGTGACCACATTGACCGAGCCGCGCAGCACCGGTCGTCGCGACAAGCGCCGCAGCTGATCGGGGCGGCCGTCGCCGTCGGCCAGCGGTTCGGCGGCGATGCGCTGGATCTGCCGGATCGGAGTCGCGTTGATGCCGGCCCAGCGCAGGCGCGCCTGGGCGGCGCCGTCGGCGGAGATGCGCAGCCAGGTGATCGCGCGCGCGGCCAGGGCCGGATCGTCCAGGCTCGGCGGCATCGCGCCGACGCCGCCTTCGAGCGGATCGATGTCGTCCCACACCCGCAATTGGTCGGCCGCGGGCAGGCTCAGCTGGACGACGCCGGGCACCGACAACAGATCCACGTCGGTGCGCGGTTCGAGTTGCCGATACGCCGGCGCGGGGCGGTCGTCGCTGTCGCGCGGCACGCGTCGGTCGGCCGGTACGTTCGGCAATTCGAAACGCAGCAGGTTGCGGCTTTGCGCATTGCCGGCCGGCAGCAGCTGCGCGCTGGTCGCATCCAGCGCCGGCACCAGACCGAGGGTCAGGGTGCGGCCGCCGAGTTGATCGCGCAGGTGCTTCCACGGATCGTCGGGATCGCCGGGCACGTCGGTGCTGCGCGCGAGCAGCGCGATCCACAGCGAACGGTCGACGGTGTCGGCGTTGAGATCGACGCTGTCGACGACCTTGCGGTCCAGCGCCAGGGTCTTGTACAGCTGCACGTTGCCTTCGCCGGGGAACGGCAGTTGATAGGACGCGTACAGCAGTCGGTAGTAGTCGAGCAGTTCCTGCGAGGGGTCTTCGATCCGGCGCTTGAAGTACACCCGCGCTTCGACCGGCAGCACGTCCAGGCCGAGTTGAGTGCGAAACGGCACCGCGCCGGCGCGCACTTCCAGATCCGCCGGCAGGGTTTGCACCCGCGCTTCGCCGCGCGCGTTGTCGATCGCGATCAGGCCCTGCGCGGCCGAGGCGCTGGCCAGCGGGATGCGCAGCATCTGCAGGAACTTGAGCCGGTTGCGCTCGGGGGTGAGGTTGGCGCGGTACAGCAGGTTCTCGGTCAGGAACGAGAACAACTGCACCAGGGTGACGCCGGGGTCGCTCTGGTTGAAGTTGGTCCACTCCGGCGTATGCACGCTCGCGCGCGCCAGCGTGTCCTCCACCAGTTGGGCGTAGCGGCGATCGTCGATGGGCGGGGGTGCGAGCGGCATCGGGGCGGCCTCAGTTCACGGCCAGCGGAATGGCGAGGCTGATGCGCTCGCGCGACGCGGTGGCGACCAGCCGGTAGGTGATCGTCGCCAACGCGGTCTCGGCCTCGCTCGGATGCGCGACGACCTCGACGTCTTCGACCTGGATGCGCCGTTCCCAGCGCGCCAGCGCACGCTGCATCGCCTCGCGCATGCGCGCGTGGGTGCCGGCGTTGTTGGGTTCGAACAGGAACCGCGCGAGCCCGGCGCCGTAGTCGGGTACGCCGACGCGTTCGCCCGGCTCGGTCTTGAGGATGATCGCGATCGACTCGCGGATGTTGGCTTCGCCCGACGACCACACGAAGCCGCCGTCCGGCCCGACCCGCGGCGGGAACGAGAACCCGCGTCCGAACACGCTGTCGTTCATGACGCCTCCTTCTTGCCTTTCAGGCCCGGCACCGGGAAGCAGATGACGAAGTACGGCAGCCAGCGGAAGATCAGATCGAACAAGGTGACGATGATGATCAGCAAGATCAGCGCGCAGATGGTGATGATCGGGATCGATATCGAGCAGATCATGCCGATGTTGATGCCGCCGCTCTGGCACGGCCCGCCGTCGCCGGCCGGCAGGTCCTTGTGGAACGGCCAGGGCAGTACCGACAGCACCAGGTCGACCAGGCCCATGCCCTTGGCGCGCTGCACCTGGCCGCACAGCATGTCCGACAGCACGAACGCGGTATTGCGTTGATGCTTGCGCAGCCCGGCCGGGCTGGTGTCGGTCGGCAGCGAAATGCGGATCGGCCGCGCCGGCGCATCGGAATCGAAGAAACCGGCCAGGCGGAAGCGCTGCGTCGGCGCCGACAGCAGCGGCGGATGCAGCGGCCCGCAGTCGCGGCGCGCATGCACGAAGCGCAGCACGAACCAGCCGCCGTCGCCGAGATTGGCGCCGAGGTTGTTGCCCAGCGCGTTCTTGACCTGCAACGCGAACGGCACCGGCGGCGCGTCGGTTTCGGTGGTGGCGTCGAGTGCGCGCGCGAACAGCGCGGTGAAGCGATCGACCTTGCGCGCGACGTCCTGGCCCGGCACGGTGCCGGCCGATGGATCGGGATCGACTTCCGGCGTCGGGCCGTTGAGTTCGTCGAGCGCGAGATACGGCCCGGTCGCGGCGAGCGCGGTGTCGACGCCGGCCAGGCAGAAGTGGAAACGCGGCCAGTCGGGCAGGCCGCGGGTGTCCTGGCCGGGCTTGGTCCCGGTGGCGTAGGTCGCGGTGCTCGCTTCCAGGCGCGCGCCCACGCCGTCGGCGCTGATCGCCTTGAGCGCGGCGCGCATCGAGGCCATCGCCGGATAATCGCCGCCGCTGCCGAGCGCGGCGATCAGCGCCGGGCTCATCGTCGGTTTGCCGAGCCAGTCGTACAGCTTCTTGCGCGCATCCGACAGCGCGGCGTAACCGCTGCCGTTGTCGACGACGACCTGCCACAGGTCGGGCAGGTAAGTCTTGAGATGCTCGGCGCAATCGAGCAGCACCAGCCACGACGCGCTCTGCTGCTGCAGGTTGAAGTTGAGCGCGCGCGTGACGCGGTCGCCCGACGGCTCGCTCTCGTCGCCGATCTGCGGCGTGGATTCGGGCGCGGTCGACAGCTTGTAGGCCGAACGGATCAGGGTCTTCCACGGCTCGCTGACGTCGATCTGGAATTGCGACATGCGCGCGAGCTTGGACAAGGCCGGCGCGGCCGTGGTCGTGGCCGCGTCGAGTTGTTGTCGTTGCGCGGTGGCGAAATTCTCGACCGGGCTCGGATCGACCCGCACGCCGAGGTATTCCTCGCGCCGGCCGACCGGCACCGTGCCGGCCCACAGGCTGCGCCGATGCCGGTTCTGGTCGAGGAAGTTCAACGAAAACGTGGGCAGGCGTTCTTCGCCGGGAACGAAGCCGGCCTCGTCGCAACGCTGCCAGCGCGCGCCGTTCGCGTCCTTGATGTAGGCGAATTCGTGCAGCGCATCGGCCGCGCCACCGGGCAGCGGCAACAGCCGCCGCAGCACCATGCCGACCTCTTCGGCGCCGCCGCGCACCAGCGCGTGTTCGGGCAGGCCGTGGATGCCGCAGACCAGGCTGGCGGTGGCGAGGTAATGGCGTTGGTGCGCGGGTTGATACAGCTTCAACGGCAGCGCGTCGGCGGGTTCGGACGCGATCCGCGGCTGCGCGGCTTTCGCCGTCGCGCTGCGGCGCGCACTGCGCACCAGTTGCGGCAGCGGTGTGCGTTCGACCAGATCGGGCGGGTCGACCATCGGCTTGCGCCAGGTTTCGCCGCGCGCGAGCAGGCGATCGATCCGGGCCGGATCGTGGGCGAGGGTGCCGAGCAACTGTTCCATGAATTCGTCGCTGGCGAAGCGCAGGATCGCCGGCCGCGCCTGTTCTTGCCGATGCTGTGGCGACGGCGTCGCGCTGTCGTCGCCGAAACGCGACCACAGCGGCTGCGGACTTTGCCAGCGCAGCGGATGATGGTTCATCGCGGCCTCCTGCCGTCGATGCGGCAGTGAAACAAACAGTGAGTGCGGGTATCGGCGTTCACCAGATGTTCCCCGCGCCCGGCGTATACGACGCGCTGACGATGCTGTTGCAGATGACCGTGTCGGCCTTGACCACGCCGGAGAAACTCGACATCGCCGCATCCACCGTGACCATGCCGGCGCTGACCGCGACCTGGCTGGCGTTGACGGTGACCTTGACCGCGGCGGTGATGGTGATGCCGGCGGTTTCGAGCTTGACCGAATTGCCGTTGCTGTCGGCGATCTCGACCGCGCCGGGGCCGTCCTTGAGGGTGAAGGTCTGCCCGCCCGGGGTTTCCAGCAGCAGTTGTTCGCGGCCGTCCTGATCGTCGAGGGTGATCTGCACGCCGTTGCGCGAACGCAGCACCTTCTTGTAGTTCTTGCCGGCGCCGTCCATCGAGGCCGGCGGTTTGTCGCGGCCGTTCCACAGGCCGCCGAGCACGCACGGCCGGCGTGGGTCGCCGTGTTCGAAACCGACCAGCACTTCGTCGTCCACATCCGGCACGAACCAGCTGCCGCGGTTATTGCCGCCGAACATGGTCGCCAGCCGCGCCCACGCCTCGAAACGCTGCCCGCCGGCATCGGGCGACCACGGCAACGCGACCTTGACCCGGCCCTGGTTGTCCGGGTCCTTGATGTCGACGACCAGCGCCACGAACACGCCGTACCAGCGTCCGCTCCAGCCCATCGGCAGGCGTTCGTCGAGCAGTTGTTCGTAGGCGGGCAGGTCGACGATGCGCATCGCTCAGCCTCCCCGTCCGATCATCGGACGGTCGCACCAGAACTCGGTGCGCATGCCCAGTTTGGGGTCGAAGCGGATCTGCACCTGCGTCACCGTGTAGTCGCCTTCGAACAGCGGGCCGATGCCCTTGATCGTCAAGCGCGTGCCGACCCGCAAGCTATCGCGGGTCTCGGCCACGCCATGGCCGACGACGAAACGCCGCGCCATATGACGAAAACTCGATTCGGCCAGCACCCGCGCTTCGCCGTCGGACAGCGGACAGGCGTGGACCAGGCTGTCGGCGCGTTTGCCGAACGCGCGCTGCAAGGTCTGCGCGCCGCTGTCCTTGCCGCCGAGTTCGGCGCGGATCGCCGCGTCGTCGGCCTCGTGCTTGGCCGCGCGTTTGTCGGTCACGCTCCAGCCGGCGCCGGTCAACTGGGTGCGTTGGTTGGCGAGGTCGGCGCGCACTTCGAATTCGCGCAGCGGGCCGGCCCACGACAATTCCAGCGACGGCCCGTTGCGACGCGCGCGCTGCACCGCCTTGAGCTGGGTGCCTTCGACCCAGATCTGCGCGTCTTCGTGGCGGGCGAGGTCGCGCAGGAAGGCGAGGTCGCTCTGATTGACCTGCGCCAGCAGCTTGTGGCTGTCGCCGCTGAGATCGACCTGCGCCTGCAGGCCGTGATCGCCGGCGATGCTGCGCGCCACGTCGGCCAGGCTGGCATCGGCGAAGCCGCGGGTGCGCCGGGTCATGCGCAGGTCCTGCAGGCGGTCTTCGGCGCACACGCCGATCTGCGGCGTGCCGCCATCGGGGTAGCTGGCCGAGATCGCCGAGATCCGGCCTTCGAACAGTTTCGCGTCGCCGAGCTTGATCGTCAGCGGCTTGCCGAATTCCAGCAGGTCGCGGCCGAAATGCTGGAAACCGGGCGTGTCCGCTCCGCCCCAGTTGCCGAATACCAGCTCGCAGCACGCCAGTCCCGCTTCCGATTCGCTGATGTCCAACGACATCAGCGAACTGGTCAGCGTGTCCTGGCGCCGGCCGTCGATTTCCACCGAGGGGCGCGAAGGTTTGATCGGCGATGTTCCGCTATCGGCCATGGAGCGTGCCTGTCCTTGTGGCTAGTGCGCCCAGATCCGCAGCGCGCGTCGCTGCAACTGCCGCTGCGCGGCCTCGAGGTCGTGCGGGTCGAGCTTCTGCGCCGCGTCGTCCTGGCTCTTGCCGGCGCCGCCCGCATCGTTCTTGTCGCTGCTGCGCGGATCGCTCAGCACTTCGAATTCGTTGATCACTACGCCCATCGCCGTGTCCTCTTTGAAAGTCGTGTCATCTCGCGTGGACTCATCCGAACGAGATCGAGCCGCTGGCGCCGCCGCCCAGCGAGGCGTTGAGTCCAACCGAAGCATCGATCGACGCGCCCGTACCGAAGCCCGCGCCACCCCCGACCGAAACCCCACCTGAAATCCCCACATCCGGCCCGGCGCCGATACCGCCACTCAAGCCACCGCCGATCGACGCGCCGGCGGAAAGATTCAGATCGACCAACTGCCCCGCGGGCATCCGCAGCGGATCCTCGATCCCGTTCGCCGAGGCAATGCCCTGCCAATCGCCCTTGCCGTTCTTGCCCGCCATCGACTGCAGCGAATCGCCCTGCTTGGCGCTCTTGAGAGGCGCCTGCCCGGGCTGGTTGGGCACCTTGCCTTCGCCCTTGAATTCGGCGGCGAGGATCTTCTGCTGCGACAAGGTCATGGTGATGCTCGAGCGCAGCGGCTTGCCGTCGGAGGAGAAGAACTCCAACGTTTCCTCCATGCCCTCGACCATGCCGTCGAACAGGAAACTGCCCCAGTGAAAACGCACGCCGGGCGGCGCGAGTTTCTTCGGGTCCTGCTCGGACGGTTGCGGGGTCATGAAGTAGACGACGTGCTGGGTCAGCCGGCGCACATCGTCGACCGCGTCCTTTTCCATCGCGGTCACGTCGAACCACAGCTGCAGCGCGAGCTTGGTGGTGCCGGCGCCGACGAACTGGCGGCCGGCGTTGCCCGCGGCCTGGTCGCCGCCCTGCGGCTGCACGATCTGGTTGGCGAAGGTGACCTTGAGCGTTTCGGGATTGAACTGCACCTCGACCTTGCGCCCGCCGTCCTTCTCCTTGGCGAAGCTCTGATCGAGTTCGTACAGATGGGCTTTTTCCAGGGCCATGCGCGTTCTCCTTGGCTCAGTGATCGCCCGGACGCTTGAGCGCTAGGGTTTCGTAGGCCATCTGGAATTCCTCGATGGCGATCTGGCCGTCGCGCGCGTTCATCGCCGGCGCTTTGAGCTTGACCGGCACGCAGCGCGACAACACGAAGCGCGCGCGCACCGTATTGCCGTCGGGCGCGAGCAGCACGACCTCGGCGTTGGCGCGCAGGCGCGGATCGGCGATGGAGTCGCGGAACCAGTCCCACAAATCGAAGTTCTCGCTCATGCCGCGCTTGAGGGTGAGCTGGCCGTAGCTGACCGCGCCGTTGAGGCGGATCTGGCGGCCGTTGTCGCCGCCCTGGCGGATGGTCTTGACCTCCATGCTCATCTCCAGCCCGTCGCATTCGGCAAACGCGGCATTGGCCAAGGGCTTGGCGTCGCTGCCGCGGTTGATCTCGACGGAGAAATTGAAATTGGTGAACGGGTAGGGCTGCGCGCTCATGTCACAGTTCCTCCTTGACCGTGAGGCGCTCGCCGCTTTGCGCCAGGCGCACGGCGATGAAGCGCATCGGCAACGACGGCGCCACCCGCAACTCGACCACGAACCGCCCGGACTCGACCGATTGCGGCGGGTTGACGCCTTCGTCGGTCACCACCCGGAACGATTGCTCGGCGGTGGCGCCGGCGAACGCGCCGCGCTCGAACAGATCGCCGAGCAGCAGGTCGAAGCCGCGCTGCACCGAGCGCCACAGCACCGGCCCGTTGGGTTCGAACACGTAGCTGCTGCCGCGCCGCAGCGCCATGCGCCGCAGCAGGATCAGCAGGCGGCGCACGTTAATCGGGCGCAGCTCTTCGTCCAGCGCCAGGGTGTCGGCGGACAGGGCGAAGAAGCCGCGCGGATCGTCGCGCAGCAGATTGATCTGCGCGTCCTGCAAGGCGGCGCGGTCGCCGTCGGCGATGCGCGGGGCCAGCGCGACCACGTCGCGCATCGGCTCGTTGGCCGCGGCGATCCAGGCGCCGCGCTGCGAGGCGCGCGCGGCGAACACGCCGATGGCGACGCCGTCGGGCGGGATCACGCGCAGGCGGCGCTGTGGATCGCGATCGGCGCCGGCTTGTGCGCCCGCTCCGGGCGAGAGTGCGCCGAGCGAGCCGGCCGCGAGCGCGCCGCTGCGGGCGTCGGATTGCAACCAGGGGAAATACAGCGCGCCGTAACTGAGCGCGCGCGCTTCGTCGAAGGCCAGCGCCAACGGATCGATCGCCGCGCTGGCGCCGCGCACCGCGCGCAGGCGCTGGCTGTAGCGCAGTGCCTGCGCGGTGCGGAAATGCCGCGGCATCGACAGCACCACGAACAGATCGCCGCAGGCCGCGCCCAGGCGCAGCGCGGCGCGATGCACGGCCAGCCATTGCGCTTCCATGCCCGCTTCGACCGCGGCCGCGGCCGGCAGCACCCACTCGTCGGCCCGCACCCGCACCGCGACCGGATTGGAGGGCAGGCTGTATTCGCCGCCGACCTGGGCGACGACGCGATAGTGATAGCGGCCTTCGCGTTCGCTGATCGCGACGTATTCACTCAACTCGCCGCTGTAGATTTCGCGCTGGTCGCTGAAATCGGCCTGGCCGGCTTCGTACAGGGCATAGCGCGCGCCGGCTTCGCTCTGGGTCCAGCTGAGTCGATAGCGGCCCGGCGACACTGGCGCGTCCGGGCCGTCGAGCACCGGCGCGGCGATCAGGCGCGTGCCGCAATCGAGAAAGCGGCCGAAATCCGGCGTCGACAAGGCGTCTTGCGCCGCGGACTCGATCAGGCAGGCGCCACGATGGTCGCGCCAATGCGGTGGTGTCGTCGGCATCACTGCGGGTGCGGGTTCGTCCGGCGGATCGGCCCGACGCTGCCAACCCGGATGGATCGCATCGGGCAAGGACAACAGGCTGGCCTCGTTGAACAGGCCGCCGGCACCGATCCCGAACACCGCGTGCAGGCCGTACAAGGGGCGCGGCGACGGACGGATCAGGCGGATGTCGTCGGCGTGCGCGATCAGGGTCTGCACGCTGTCGGCCGCGAGCGCGGGATCGAGAAACAGATCGCGATCGAACCGGGCCAGGCCGTCGCGTTCGAGCGCGGTGGCGGTTTGTAGCAGCGGCCCGACCGAGGCGCCGAAGTTCGCATGCACGCCCAGCGGCAGCCACGCCAACGGCCGTGGCGCATCGTCGGGCGCCAGCGCGAAGCGTTGCAGTTCGGCCGGCGGCACCGCGGTCAGATCGTCGCGTTGACGGTAGTAGTCCTCATCGCGCTGCTGTTGCCAGAAATGGCCGGAACCCAGCGGCGTGAGCGCGAGCGAACGCAGTCGCGATTGCGCGCCGTCGGCGCCGACCGCGCGCAGTTCCAGTTGCAGCCAATGCGCCGACTCGACCGGGTCGGTCCAGGCCGAGGCCGGATCGATCTCGCGCCAGGCCGGACCTTGCGCCTTGATCAACACCGCGATGGCGTCGTCGGCGATCGGGCTGATCGACGCATCGGCGACGCGATCGATCTCGTCCACGCGCAGCCAGACGGTCTGCGAACCCGCGGCGAAGCGCAGCCATGCGCCAACGCTCAGTTGTTCGGAAGCGAGCGGCGCTTGCAACTGTACCGTGGCCGGTCCCCAGCTCGCGGCAAGCGGCTTCGGTAAATGCAACGTAGCCGGCAATTCGTCGTCGAGTCCGGCGATGCTCGCATCGCCGCTGATCTCATCCGGCGAGCCGTCGCCGATCAGCGCTTCGAACGCCGCCAGCACCCGCACTTCGACCCGATACGGCGCGGCCGGCGTGCTGCCCGCCGCGATCTGTTCGACCCGTGCGTACACCGTGATCGACGGGTCCTGGTCGAACTGCAGCAAGTCGCCGACGCTCAACGGCTGGCGGGTCAGAAAGGCGAAACGATGGGCGGCGGGCGAATCGATCACCGACCACGAATCGAGCGCGAAACCGCGCTGCTGTGTCGCGGCATCGACCCGCAACCCGTCCGACCACGAACCCTCGCAGCGCGCCGCGACGATCGCCGGAGCGACCGCACCGGTGCCATCGATCGCGAGCATGCCGGGCAGGGCATAGCGGTTGGCGGTCGCGATCGCGGACGGCAGCGGCGCGTCCTCGCCCAGTCGCACCCGTTCCATGGCGACGCTGCGCGCGACCCGCAGCACCCAGCAGCGACGCCCGCCGTTGGCGAAGAACGCGCGCACGCTCGGGCCGAGATGGGCGAACACGCGTTCGCCGCGTTCGCTGTCCCAGGCCAAGGGCGCATCGGCGCCGAACACGGCCGCGTACTGCGCGACGCTTTCCACCGCCACCGGCAGATGCAGCGGGCCGGTCGCGGCGAAGCCGACGAACACCGCCACGTCCAGGCGCGGCAACGCGTCCGCCGCGGGCGGCGGCGCCACGTCGACCTGGATGCCCGGCAGCCGGCGCGCGTTGGCCACGGTCTTACTCCATCTCCAGCCGTTCGTAGGCGAGCACCAGCTCTTCCATCGCCACGTCGGTGCCCTTGGCGTTGAACGGGCCGCTGGTGTGCTTGATGATCCGCGCGCGCAACAGCTTCCAGGTCTGCACGATCTGGGTGTGATCCTCGTTCTGCAGATGGATGGTGACCGTGCGCATGGCTTTTTGGTCGCCGTTGCGGATCTGGTCGAGCCATTGGTAGAGGTTGAGCGAACCGATCACGCCGCGCTTCATCGTCACGTCGGTGGATTTGTTCATGCCGGTGATCTTCATCACGCTGTTTTCTTTGGCGTTGCCGGTGCGGTATTCGGCCACGGTGACTTCCATGCCGATGCCGCTGAGTTCCTGGAACCCGGCCTGCGGCCCGTCGGTGACCCCGTCGCCCAGGTCGACGAGGAAGTTGAATTGCACGTACGGGCGATCGCGAAGGGTGGCCATGTGCTTGCTCTCCGATCAGACTTTGCGGTCGGCCGTCCACTGGCCGATGCGGAAGATGACGAACTCGGCCGGGCGCAGCGGCGCGACCCCGATCAGGCAGATCAGGCGGCCGTTGTCGAGGTCGTTCTGCGACATCGTCGAGCGGTCGCACTTGACGAAGAACGACTTCTCCGGCTTGTCGCCGAGCAAGGCGCCGTTCTGCCACTCGTTGAGCAGGAAGTCCTCGATGGTGCGGCGCACGTTGGCCCACAGCTGCTCGCCGTTGGGCTCGAACACCGCCCACTGGGTGCCCTTGTCGATCGAGCGTTCGAGATAGGCGAAGTAGCGGCGCAGGTTGACGTACTTCCATTCCGGGTCCGAGCTGATCGTGCGCGCGCCCCACAGGCGCATGCCGCGGCCTTCGAAATAGCGGAAGCAGTTGATGCCCTCGGGGTTGAGCACTTCCTGCTGGGCCTTGTTGAGGAAGCGTTCGAAGCCCAGGGCCAGGTTGACGACTTCATTGGCGGGCGCCTTGTACACCGCGCGATTGACGTCGTTGCGCGCGTAGATGCCGGCGACGAACCCCGACGGCGGCATGTGCGTCTCGCGCTGGGTCAGCGGATCGAGCACCCGCACCCACGGGTAGTACAGCGCGGCGTACTTGGAATCGAGCTGCGCGCGCATCGCCCGCACTTCGCTGATCGCCATGTTGTCGCCGCTGTCGAGCACGGCGATGCAGTACTTCATGCGTTCGGCGTGGCGGATCAGCGCGCGCACGATCGACGGCGCCTGCAGCGCGTAGCTGTCGGCGTAGCCGAAGGTCGAGCCGGGCGCGGCGACGATCGAGATGTCTTCGAGGTCTTCGAACTGGCGCAGGCCGGTCTTGCGGTCGGCGTTGTCGACCTCGCCTTCGTAGGCGTCGGCGGTCGGACGCGAACCGTCGTTGCCCTCGCTGAGCAGGATCGCCAGGCTGCGCTCGGCCGCGGTGCTGTCGCTGACCTGCAAGGCGGCGCGCAGGCCCAGCGGCGGCGAGGTCGAGGCGTTCGGGTCGGCGTCGAAGAAGGCGTTGAGCAGTTCGGTGCCGGTGCCGATCGCGGCGACGTCGTCGGCGCGGATCACGATCGGCAAGGTGCGCGCGCGGCTCTGGCTGGCGGGGTTTTCGGCGAAATAGGCGAACAGCGAATCGGGACTGCCGGCGCGCTGGTGTTTCGGGTCCAGCGGCAGGTCCGGGGCGACGAAGCTGTCGCCGCCGTTGAGCGGCTGCACCACCACGGTGACGGTGATCACCCGCAGTTCGTAATCGGCCGCGCTCAGGTCGGTCAGGCGCGCCTCGGCGGCGCTGATGTCCTCGCCGCTGGAGACGAACGCCCAGCTTTCGCTGGCCGCGTCCCACAACGCCAGGTAATACCCGTCCTCGATCGCCGGCGACGGCGCGCTGGCGCGCGGACGGATCCACACCACGTCGCGCGGCTGCAGCGAATTGGCCAAGGTCACGCCGCCGACATCCGACAGCAGGCTCTGGCCGACGTTGAACACGAAGCTGATCCGCGCATCGCCGGCGCGGCCGGGGAAACGCGCGAACACCATCATCGAGGAAGGACTGCCGGACAGGCCGCCGCGGGCGCAGCCCGGGCGCGTGTCGGTGGCGTCGAGCGGGGTGAACACGCGGCTGATGTAGATGCGCTTGCCGCCTTCCTCGAAGAACGCGCGCACGCCGTGCCACATGTAGTTGTCGATTTCGACCGAGGAATCGAATACCAGCTTGTCGCGGCCGCCGTAGGTGCGTTCGAACTCGACCAGGCTGGTGACGATTTCCGGATCGATGTTGAGCGGCCCGTAGCGGGTCGGACCGACGAAGCCGGTGGTGGTGGTGCTCACGCCCTCGATCGATTTCGCGCGGAACGACACTTCCTCGACGAAGACACCGGGAGCCAGGTACTCAGACATAGCAATTCTCCTTGCCAAGAGCGGCATGCGAAGCCGCACGCGGGCGCGGCGCGGTCGGGCGTGCAGTCATCAGGTGGACAGCAACAGCCAGGACGCGTCCGCCGCGTTCTGGCCTTCGGTCTTGGCCGTGGTCGGCCGGCGGTAATCCAGTCGCCGCGGCGGCGCGGGCGAGGACAGCGAATCGATCACGCTGCACGGCGCGGCCAGTTGGCCGAGCACGTGTGCCAGATCGGGGATCGAAGGAATCGGTTCGAGCGGCGGCGAGTTCGTCGACCAGTACGCGCTCAGTTCGAGGGTCCAGCGAAAATCGCTGCGCGCCTGCGGCGGCGAAGCCAGCACCGCGCGCGGCGGTTCGGGGTAGGGGAACATCACCGCGACGCGGCCCTCGCGATCGGCCATGCCCAGGCCGCAGCGCACGCCGTCGATGTCGACCGCGAGCAGGCACCAGGCCGGAATGCGCCCGCTGCCGGCTTCGCGCAGCTGCGCATAGACCACCGCCAGCGGTTGCGGCGGCGGACGCGAGGGCGAGGAGAACAGCGGGATGCGTTCGATCAGCAGCAACGGCGGCGAGCCGGCATCGCCCGGCCAGACGATCGGCTGCGGCGGCGACATCCACGGCGCGAGCCAGGACAAAACGCCGCGCGCGGGCAGGTCGGCATCGAACGCGATCGGCAGGTAGCGGCCCTGCGGATCGCTGACTTCGACGCGGTAACGGCCGCCCAGCGGCGGCGAGGCTGCGGCGGCGTCGTTCCATGCTTGCATCGGGTCCGAGGACGCGTCGAATTCGAACGAGGCCAGGCCATCCACGCGATGGGCGACATATACGCCGCTGGGGTTGGGCAGCGCCGGCTTGCGCGCATTCGGGCGGGTGACGGGATACACCTCGACTTTCAGCCCGTCGATCAACGAGGTCGCCGCGGCCACGTCCCAGAAGCGCAGACCGAGCGCGGCGTTGCGCTGCACGACTTCGCCTTCGCGCAGGACCGCGCTCACGTCGCGGTCTCCATCTGGAAGCGCCGGGTCTGCACCGCGGGGCCGTCTTCGATGGTCACGTCCGAATCGATCAAGACCATGCGCAGGGCATAGGTCGCCGACGGCGGCAGCCGGCGCAGGCGATCCCACAAGGTCAGGTAGTCGGCCAGCGACAACGGATCGCAGATCAGTTCGACGGCTTCGTGCGGCGCGAAGGTGTCGGTCTCGGGCATGTAGTGGTTGAGATGGCCGGCGCTGAGCACACCGGTGTCTTCCATCAGCCGCATCGCCCAGCCGAGCATGCGCAACTGGCGTTCGGTGTCCTGCGCCCACGGCGTGATCATGTAGTACAGGTCGATCGGCAGCGACGGGCGGAAGCGTTTGCCGTCGGGCGAGCGGCGCAGGGTGAGATTGCGCACCGCGCCGTTGATCGCGGTGCGGAACAGGTAGACCGAGAAGCCGTCCTGCATCGGGTTTTCGAAGTCGCGGGTCTGGTACAGGCTCACGTCCAGGCCGGCGCCGAATTCCTCGCGCGGATAGCGATCGCGCAGCAGGCCGGCGAGGGCGGTGCTGGTGGCGGCGATGGCGCGATAGTTGGCCACTCAGTCCTCGCGCGCCTGGGGCGGCTGCGACAGCGCGGCCAATTGGGCGTCGTCGCCGAGCCGTCGATAGCGACGGCGACCGTCGACGGCGACGATCTCCTCGATCGCGCCGCATCGCTTCATCCACTCCAGTGCGTCGTGCAACTCGTTCATGGCGACCTCGTGTTCGGTTCGCAACCACCAGCGGCGGATGCCCTCGGCGGTATCGCATGCGAGCGGATTGGCGCGTAGATACCCGGCCAAGCTGCTGACACATGCTGATGCCGCGTTGTTGTCATCCATCGCGAACTTGCCTCTGTGCGAGTAGTTCATTGCAAGAGCGATGCCAACGTTCGGGCGGTGGGTAAATGCTTGAAATCGTTCGCGTGGATGTTTTGCGTGACACCCTGGGTGGGATGTTTTCGTCCTGGCTGAAATCGGCAATCGATCAGGCGTGATGGGCGTGGCGACTGATGTGCAAGCGTTTGGAGGCAGGATTTCTTTGTCCTGGCATCGGGGCGGTTTTGTCCTGGGTCGGACCTGCGTTGGCCCTTCGCGATGCGCGCCGATGAAGGTGCGATGCCGCCGGGCGGCGGAACTTCGGGCGACGATGCGCCGGCATCCCTTCTCCCGTGTGCGGGAGAAGGCGCTGGCAGGGCGGATGAGGGCGCTCGCGCGAGAGGTTGCGTCGTGGTTTCGGTGGCGCGCGCCCTCACCCCAACCCCTCTCCCGCAAGCGGGAGAGGGGCTTCCAATTTTCACGGAGATGACGCAGCCGCTTTCCTTCTCCCGCATGCGGGAGAAGGTGCCCGCAGGGCGGATGAGGGTGTCTGGGCGATGGGTGGCGCTGTGATTGCGGTAGCGCGCGCCGCTCACCCAAACATCTCTCGCGCACGCGGGAGAGGGGCTTTGATCAAGGATGCGCGCATGTCTACGCATCCATGACGATGCAACCGCCCTTCCTTCTCCCGCATGCGGGAGAAGGTGCCCGCAAGGCGGATGAGGGAGAATCAAACTTGCTTGAGTAACTGACCCCAAGCTGGGCTTTTACCCCGGCTCATGCTCGAACGACCGAAACCGGCTCGGCTCAATCCGGTGCTTGCGCATCAATTCGAAGAACGCGCGGCGGTCCTTCTTCGCCGCCATCGCGGCGTGGGTGACGTTGCCGCCATGCACGGCGAGCAGACGTTCGACATAGCCACGTTCGAAGTCGTCGACCACGCGCTGCTTGGCGCTGCGGAACGAAGCGCGTTCGGCATCGGCGATCGACGCCAATTCGTTGGCGTCCGGCTCGCCGCCCTGCGCGCCGTCGATCTGGATGTCCTCGCGGACCAACATCGACCCGCGCGCCAGCAACACCGCGCGTTCGATCACGTGGCGCAGTTCGCGCACATTGCCCGGCCAATCGTGAGCGAGTAGCAGGTCCATCGCGCCGGGCGTGAACGCGGGGCCGCAGCGGCCGTAGGGACGGCCGAACTCGCGCGAGAAATGCGCGGAGAAATGCCGCGCCAGCAGGGCGATGTCCTCGCGTCGCTGGCGCAGCGGCGGCAAGGTCAGGTTGAGCACGTTGAGCCGGTAATACAGGTCCTGGCGGAAGCCGCCGTTCTGCGCGAGCACGCACAGGTTGCAGTTGCTGGCCGCGATCACCCGCAGGTCGGCGCGATGCACGGTGTTGGAGCCGACCGGGCGGTACTCGCGCTCCTGCAGGAAACGCAGCAGCTTGGCCTGCGCCGACAGCGGCAGGCAGTCGACGTCGTCGAGGAACAAGGTGCCGCCCTCGGCCTCGCGGACCAGTCCGGTGCAGGCGCTGTGGGCGTGGGTGTAGGCGCCTTTGACATGGCCGAACAATTCGTTCTCGACCAGGTCGACCGGGATCGCGCCGCAGTTGACCGCCACCCACGGCCGGTCGGCGCGTTTCGACAAGTAATGGATGGCCTGCGCGCAGACTTCCTTGCCGGTGCCGGTCTCGCCGACGATCAACACGCTGGCGTCGCAGCCGGCCAGCACCGGCAGGCGCGCGGCGATGGCCGCGCAGGCGGGGCTGGCGTGGACGAAGCCGCGGATCGCGGGCGTGGGCTCGGGTGCGGAGGGTTCGCCGGATTCGATCGGCGCCGACGAAATGGCAACGGCATCGAGCGCCGATATCTTGTCGGCGCCGGCGCGCTGCAATCGCGCGCCCCATTCGGCGCAGGTCGCCGGCAGCGATACGAAATCGCTGACGCCGGCACGGATCACCGCGTCGAGTCCGAATTCGTCGGCATCGCGCATGCTCACCACGATCGCCATGCGCGGGCGTTCGCGGCGGATCGTGGCGATGCATTCGAGCACCGCGTCCAGCGCGTCGGCGCCCGACACCAGCACGATGCCGTCGGCGCTGCGTATCGCGGTCTGCAGATAGCCATCGGGCAGCAGCCGCAGATGCGGGCAATCGGCGAGCGCGGCCAGCACCGCGCGTCGTTCGGCCGATGCGTTCGCCAGCGGCACCACCGCCCAACACGGCACTTCCATTGCCAGCCTCCCTGTGCGTGTCAGTCCGCCCCGCGCGGCGTCGCCGAACCATCGCCGCGCAGCCGTGACGGCCGGCCGGCGATGGGCCGGTTCGATGCTTTTCGGGGTGTTGCAGCACGATCAACGCGGTGACCGTGGCCGGGCGGTCACCGCCGGGTGTTCGGATTTGCAACATCGGCGGGTCGATGGCGCACCATCGGTGCCGAAGCGGGCACACGGTGAGTAATCGTGAGACTCAGAGCGGCCCTGGCTAGCGCTGACGTTCGCCGAACGGAGCGCGGTACCAGCCGATCAGGCCGGCGAGCAGCAACAGCGCGCCGAACCAGCGCAGGCCACGCGGCCATCCGGGCGCCGCCTGCAACAACTGCACTTCGCGCACATACAGCGTCTCGCAGGCGCCGTTGCCCTGGTCCTCGCGGTTGGTCGAGGTGCCGCGCTGGAAATCGAAGCCCGAATGGTGGGTGTAACTGGCGAGTTGCCCGCGCAGGCGCACCTGATCGCCGACCCGCAGCTTGCGGATCTGCCGGGCGACGTCCTCGTTGTCGGTCAGGATGTGGTTGTTGGAGATCGCGCGCACATGCGGCGCACCGACCTTGGTCGTGTCGGTATAACTGATGTAGCAGACCCACTGGCCGTTGGAAAAACTCATCAACTCATAAGCGCCGTCGGCGGCGTTGGCGCCCCAGACCATGCACAGGTCGGCGACGTTCAGATAATCGCGGCTCTGCTCGTGCTCGCGATCCCACCAGGTTTCCGAATCGTGCCAGCTGACGATCAGCCCGGAAATGTCGTACTCGGCGACCGGGGTGATCTCGTAGTCGACGCCGCCCGCACGGGCCGGGAAGGCGGGCAGGGCGGTCGGAGTCTGCAGCGGGTCCTGCAACACCGACGGCGACAAGGCGGCGGGCGCCGGCCGTTCGCCGTCGTAGTAGAAGCCGGCGGCCAGCAGTGCGGCGCCGGCGAGCAGCAGGAGGCGGGCGACGATGCTCAGCATGCGGTCCGCATCGCAGGCGACCGAACGAGGCCACGGCGGGCGCGGTAATGGATGGCGTTGACGATGGATTCCCCGAAGATGCGGCCGTTGCGACATCGGTGCGATGGCAGCCAGCGGCCATCCAGCACGCGCGGGCCGATCCGGCTAGCGACCCGCGTCTTTGGACAAGTGTAGCGTTTGCGCCAGTTTCAGCGTGTACCCGGCGACCTTGTCCTCGACCTCGGCGATCAGCGTGTACTCGCCCGGGGCGTCGTTGCCGTCGAACGCCATCGTCGGGTTGCTTTGACCCAGTTGAATCCGCCCCTCGGGCAGCGGCGCCTGCGTCCACACCGGGCCGTCGCCGGCGGCCTCCCGTTGACCACCGGGCCGCAGCAGAAAATAGCGTGCCACCACGTTGCAGTGACCGGCCTGGTCGGCCCGGCAACCATGGAACAACACCATCGCCGACACCGACTGACCGACGCGCACCTTGTCGGTCGTACGCAACGACGGCGGCTCCGGCTGCGTGTCCCACTCGCGCTGGAACTTCTTCTCGTCCGGCGTGATCACCAGGCTGGCACCGAAGTCGCCGACACTGCGGCGGCTCTCGCCGTCCGCGATTGGCTGGCCGTCGGGACCCTTCCAGGCGGCCAGGGCGACGGTGGGCAGCAACAGGCACAGCAGCAGCGTCACGCGTTTCATGGGGTGTCCCTTCCAGGTACAGGCCGAGCTTAGCCAAGTTCTGGGGCTGACGGTGGTTGTCAGGCGGCAGGGCATCAGAAGGTGTCGTGGGGTTCGCGGTCCATTGGCTGCCTGACCCTGATACTTCCAGCGTATTCATCGATCAGTTCAGGCGCTGAACGTCCGCAGCTGTACTGGAACACCACCTGCGTGGCCAAGCCGTAGGGCAGCGTTGGTCGAACGGATCGACAGCTTGGTCGACCCGCTCGATTCGACAGGTTCGACACCAGGTCCGTCATGCGGTGCCGTCACGGCTCGCCATCGCGGGGCTTTGAGTTGCCTCGCTCTGGATATGCAGCCGCATATTCGCGCATAGATGCGGATCAGGCAGCTTCAAGCCGACAGCGGTCTGGGCGACGGTGTGGCGGGTACCGGTTCGGGACCGGGCTGCTGCGGCAATTCCTGCCCTTGGCGCAGCAATTCGCTGGATTTTTCGACAGGTTGTTGAACCGCCACGCCCTTTTCCACGTAAGCCCGTTTGTTGGCGGGATCGTCCAGCGCGCCCTCGACTGCGAACAGTCCCGTGCCGGTGGTGTTTTGCGCCACGCTGTCGATCTGCTTCAAGCCGCTGGCCTTCGCTTCGAAGGTCAACGCCGCTGCGGCGCGCTCGCGCTCGGCCTGATCCTTGAAGCCAGCCGCAGCGCCGAGCTTTTCAATACCGTTGAGCGCTTGCTTGTACATCGCATGATCGGGATGACCGGGGTCGGACAGAAGGGGGTCTTGAGCGGTACTGGGCGGCGCCGCTCCGTCTTGATGGGGCTTGGACGGCTCGGCCGTTTTCAGTGCCTCAAGCGTGCGCGGGCCAGCGATGCCATCCACTTTCAGATCATGGTCGCGTTGGAAGGCTTTGATGGCCTCTTCGGTTTTCTGGCCGAGTTTGCCGTCTGCTTCCAACGGCTGGCCTTGGGCGTCGGTATAGCCCAAATGACTAAGGCGTTCTTGCAGTTGCCGTATTTCGACACTGCTCGCGCCGTTATCCGTGCCGTGCGGCGCTCTCGCAGGCTGCTGTCCGGTATTGTCTGGAGCATTCTGGCCCGGCTGCCCTTGCTGCTGGGTGCGGTCTTGCTCCGCCAATCGAACCAGATCGGTCTTTTCGTTCTGTGCTCGATTTTCCAATGCATCCCATAGCCTTGGTGATTTGCTGAAAAGCTGCTCGTTGTGATTGATCTTGTAATCCTGGACAGCCTCGACGATGTCTTTGTCGGATAGCTTGGTCAGGTCATAGTTCTCGCCGAATTTTTCCTGCAGTCCCTTTTCGAAAATGCGCGGTGTCAGCGCCCTGAACTGGACGGAAGTGCTCCATAGCGCATCGTGTACCGCGGGACCGCGATCGCTCAGGTCGATGCCGCGATCTTTCAGGCGATCTACTTGCGGATCGTAGTGCGAGCGCTTTATGAAGTCATGTTGATCCTGCGCGAACTGTGGTTCCGTTCTGGCCAACTCACGCCATTTTTCGTTGAACTCGGGGCTGTTGGGGGCCATTCCCGCGAACTGGTCGCGGTACTCGGACTGGTTCAGGTATTCGCGCAGCGTTCCGGCTCGGCTGGACAGTTGGTAAGAGCCGTAGGAAACACCGCCGTTGTCGCCCCTGCCGGTTGAAATCGTACCGGCTCCACGGCCCCCGGTTTCGTAACGTCGTGAGGTTTCACCCAGGGTCCATTGGTTGTTGTCGGCCATATCCTTGTTCCTTCAATTCACTGGCTAGATCATTTGATTGGCTTGCAAAAGCACTGACACGATTGTTGCGGTCTATCGTTGTTCCAGCTCCGAGGCGCGCTTGGCGGTCATCTCCAGCAGGCAGTCATTGGCTTCCAATCGTTGGCCTTGACCCGCGCCGCTATCGATCTCGCATTCCGCGTCGCGCTTGGACACCCATTTACGTTGTTCGACGCGGAGCGCTTCCTGATCTTCCTTGGGCAGCTTGGCAAGAAGCGATTGATAGACCTTGTTAAGGCGGTCGTCTTGGAAGTCGTACTCTTCGGCGATGCAGTCCTGAATTTCGGGTGTGACGCCGCCGGTTGCATCGAGACACTTGTCGTAGGAAGGACGAAGCACGTTTTGATCTCCTTTGTTTTGCGGAGCGGTAATGGACTCAGCGATCGGTTTTTCCTGTCCGCGCGAATCGTTAGCGCCCCTTGATTTTTGCTGCACGGATTCGGCATTGGTTGTGGTGGATACGGCCTTGTCGGCGCGGCTGGGTGCCGAGCAGCCCGTGACAAGGATCAAGCAGAGGGTGGTTTTTACGCTCAACAGTCGCATGAGGGTTTCTTCATCAGTGGTAGACCTTTTTATTTCATCGAGTACGCGGTGATGGCGTTATGTTGCTTCAGGCTTCTCACTCGCCAGTTTTTATCGGTAGGCTGCAGCCTGAGTAATAGGTCCAGCACACATTATTGCCGGCCTTTCTGCGGCAGTCATCGGCAGCGAAATTGATCGCTTTGTCTTTAGTTGCGGCGCGCGATACGACGGAATTTTTCTGTGTTCCTACAATCGCTGCGCATTGATTAGAATATACGAGCTTGAGCTTGCAGCTTTTTCCGCCTCTGGTCAGACAGTCGTCCATGGCTTCGGAAATTGCCATTTTCTTGCTTGGCATGCTCTCGGATATACCCCAGGTTTTCTGCCCGTCGTTGGCAAGTGCGCCCCATTGATTGGTCCACTGTTGTCTTGTTTTTTCTCGTTCTGGAATTGGTGCGCAGCCGACTGGGCCCGCTACACCCGGTGGCGTCGTTTGGTATTGGCCAGGGGGGCAGGCGCCCTCCGCTGAGGCGAGATTGGCCGTTAATAGAAGCAACAGTCCCGTTGCGTGACATGGCTTCATGAGTCATTTCTCTCTGTCTTTTTGGGGCTTGTCCTTGACACTGTCGGTATGCATGTTGGGTTGGCTCGGGGCGCCGGACCGCACATCTCCAGTGCGTGTGGTGTTGCTCGCGCAGGGGGGCGCCGGGACGCACATCTACAGTGCGTGTGGTGTTGCTGTGAGGCCGCTGTAGCCCGATTGTGAGCCGCTGTCCGCCCATTCACGACTCTTGCGTAGTATGTATAGTGCCGCCGGTCCGTATTCTTGTCCTTCCCAGCAAACGTATTCCTTGTCCTTCCCAGCAAACGCCGAATACGACATGAAGTTCCCCAGCGTCCCCTGAAAATAGGCTGCCGCCAGAGGCGGGGCGGTCACGATCAGCACCGTCATCAGCAGGCCGATGCCGCCCTGGAACATCGCCTGCGTGGTCATTCCCTCGGCGGCGCTGCCCAGGATCCCGTTCAAGGCCTTGTTGACCCACAGCAACACCGCGATCTTCGCCATCAACTCCATCACCCAACCGGTGACCACGCTCAACAGCGACATCGAGAACAGCGTGCCGATGGTGTACAGCAGCCATCGTCGGAACAGGTCCTTGGTCTGTTCGAAGACCAGGCACAGGATGAACAACGGCGCCAGGCCGATCGACAAGGCGATGGAGAATTTGAACAGCAGTTGCATCGCGCCGGCGGCCATCGGCGGGCTGGCGGTGCCGATGCCGGCGAACAGCAGGGCCTGCTCTTTCTTGCGCTGCAGGGCGGGGTCCCTGTCGGGCACCTGCACCGCGTCGATCGCGCTCAGCGCGACCTGCATGAAAGCGAGGTTCTTGTCGATCGCGTCGCTGCTGCTCTGCGCTGTGCCAACAAACAGCGAGTGGATTTCGCGGTCAAGATCGACGGTGACGAAGCGGTGCAGGTTGGTGCCGGCCCAGGACATGCTGGTGGCGACGGTGATGATGACCGCGATCTTGGCCATGCTGACGACGAGTGCCATCATCGAATCGCGCGATTGGCCGGTGGCCATGCGGTAGCCCGCGATCATCACCCACAGCGTCACCAGCGTCAGCGAGATCGCGCCGACCCATTTCATCATCCGCGCCATCAGGCGCAGGCCGAACTGGTCGATCTTGTGGTCGAAGTACTCGCTGATCAGTTTGAAGAAGGCGAAGTCGCCCACGCCCTGGATATGCGGGGTGAGCCAGTCGTGCAGGCAAAGCAGCGCATCCATGAGTCGTTCCTTCGAGCTTGGAAGTTGGCGATCGCCGGGATCAGAACGAAAACGCGCTCTTGATCGAGTCGGTGCCGATCACCCGGCCGATGCCGCTGCCACTCTTCTTTCCTTCCAGTGCCCGACGGGCCAGCCGGGACTGATCGTTCTGCAGCGCCAGGATGTAGTCGTCGTAGGCGCGCATGCGGGCCTGCCAGTAGTCCAGGTCCATCTTGGTGCGGATCACGAAGCGTTGCGCTTCGTTGGAGTTGGCTTCCAGGGCGCCCGGGTTTTCGCCGACCTCGTTCTTACGTTGCTCGTCGATCTTGGCGAACTCTTCATTGCGCTTGATCAGCGTCCTGAGCATCTTCACCGAGTCGTTGTACTTGGCGTTTTCAGCAAGTACGGCTCGTTGGCACAGGTTGAGCTGCTGTTCGACGATGTTGCCGTCCATTTGCGGAATGAAACGGCCCTTGAGCGCCTGCAGTCCGCCGGAGGGACCTGGACAGCGGTCTTCCATGCCGTAGTCGACGGGGCGGTCCGGGAAGTCGTCGGCCATTACCGAGCGACCGAACTGCAACTGCTGCAGTTTGATCATTTGGCGTTCGATATGGTTCTTGGTCTCTATCCAGCGCTTTCCCTGTTCGATGAACTGGGCACGATCTTCAAGGATTTTCTGAAAGTGCTGCGCTATCGCGGCCGGGTCTATGACGGGCAGCCCGGCGCAAGCCCGGGTGGCGGCAAACATCCCGATCATTGCGAGCGTCAAGGGCGCCATGCTCCGGATGTGGCGCGCTCCCCTGATCTTGTGATTGGGTTGCCGATCGACGCCACATGCGGCGCGTTGTCGCTGGACATTCATGCTGTTCCCCTCGGTAGTAAACCCGCGGTCCTGCGGGTTCGTGCGTGCGAGTGTGGCTTCCTGCTTTGCTCAATAGAAACCAGATGGAATCAGCGAAATCAACACCGTATTGATTTTTTTCGATAATTGGTGGGTGTTGTAGACAAACCCTCACAAGTGAATGCAATTAATGTGTGTTGAATGCGTATTCAGTACACGTGTCGCGTTTTTGTCGAAGGTGAGTGCGCGGTGAAATGTTGAATTTTCGTCGAGATTGGAAACCGAGAGTTGCGATCGAATCGCGCGTTTTTCTTTCAATGGCGAGCGTGCATCGGCTCGTAGTAACGATGAGGCGAACTCATGAACAGGACGCGCCCGCGTGCGTGGCGCTGCGCCCGATGATCGAGCGCGACAGTGACGCCGAGGTGCATGGCGAGGCGAGCGGCGCGAACATGGCGCTGCGGATCATTGTGTTGTCGACGCGGACATCGCGATCATCGATTTCGACCCGGGCACGAGCACTGAGCCGACGCGCAGGTGGCTCGAGGTCGATCCGGCCTTTCGTGTCCTGATCGTCTCGATGCGCCGGCGCCGGTCGGGTCGCGGATGCTGCTGGCGGCGGTTGCGGCGGTTGCGGCGGTTTCGTGTCGACGGCGTCGCCGTCGGGGCGGGGGTTGGAGGAGGTCGTCGAGCTGGGACGCGTCGCCCGTCAGGGCGCCCGTCCATACAGTGGAACCGGCGCCACCGCCCCGGTTTAATTGGGCGAGTTGGCGGCGTATTCTCACCGTGGGTTCTCGGCGCCGGTCCGCCCGTGAAAATGAATGAGTCAGCTGCAAGCTGGGCAGCGGACGACCCGGGCGCGAAGTTGCGCTTGACCGGCCTGGCGCGAATCGGATTAATGCTCGACATCACAAGGAAGGTTGGCCGGCATGATTCATGTGTTCATGGTCGATGATCATTCGCTCGCGCGCATGGCGCTGCGCCTGATGATCGAAGGCGATGGCGACGTCAAGGTGATCGGCGAGGCGAGCGACGTCGACATGGCGTTGCGGATGATTCCGTTCTCGGCGCCGGACGTGGTCGTCAGCGATTTCGATCTGGGCAGCAGCGATGGATTGACGGTCACGCGCAAGTTGCTGGATATCGATCCGACCTTCCGCGTCCTGGTGGTGTCGATGCGCGAGCGCGGGCCGGTGTCGCGGATGTTGCTGGCGGCCGGCGCGCTGGGTTTCGTGTCGAAGTCGTCGCCGCCGGGCCGGGTGCTGGAGGCGGTGCGCGAGGTGGCGCGGGGGCGGCGCTATCTGGACGAAGCGGTGCCGGGGTCGACGAGCCTGGTAGCGCGCTCGCCGTTCGATCGCCTGAGCGCGCGCGAGCTGATGGTGATCCACATGCGCCTGCGCGGCACCGATGTGCGCGGCATCGCCAAGGTGTTGAAAATGCCCAGGTCGATGGTGAGTGCGATGCGGGCGAGAGCGATGGAGAAACTCGATGCGCGCAGCCACATCGGACTGACGCGGCTGGCGCGGGAGCATGGGTTCGTCTGAGGCCCGGGTTGCCGCGCTCGGTCGTCGAGATGCGGTGCTTCGGTCGTCCGGGGCTCAGTCCGCCGCCTGAAAGAAACCTCGCCGCGGCCGCGGCGCTTTTCGATCCAGTCCGACGAGCGCGCAGCGATCCGCCGCGCGCCTACTTGACCCGATGCTTGCCGAGCTTGCGCGCCAGGGTGCGCCGGTGCATGCCGAGCCGGCGCGCGGTCTCGGAGATGTTGAAGTCGGTGGCGGCCAGCATCTCGTGGATGCGTTCCCATTCCAGGGTCTTGATCGAGGTCTGGCGCTCGGTCAGTTCGACCGTGGCGTCGCCGGCGGCGCGGCCGAACGCGGCTTCGATGTCGTCGGTGTTGGACGGCTTGGCCAGGTAATGGCAGGCGCCGAGCTTGATCGCCTCGACCGCGGTGGCGATGCTGGCGTAACCGGTCAGCACCACGATCAGCATGTCCGGATCGTGTTCGTGCAGCGCCTGCACGCAGGCCAGGCCGGAGTCGCCGCCGGCCAGTTTCAGGTCGACCACCGCGTAGCCGGGGCTGTGGGTTTCCAGCAGCTTCTCCACGTCGGCCAGATGGCTGGCGTTGTGCACGAGGTAGCCGCGGCGTTCGAACGAGCGGGTCAGGGTGCGCGCGAACGCGGCGTCGTCCTCGACGATCAGCAGGCGGCGCGCGTCGTCGCCGTCGAGCGCGTCGTCGTCGAGGGGCGGGTCGGTGTCGTGCTCATTCATGCTCGCTCTCGCTTACGCTCAACGACGACAGCGGCAGGCTCATGGTCACCACCGCGCCGCTGGGTTCGCGATTGCGCGCGGCGATGCTGCCGCCGAGCTGGCGGACCACGTTGAGCGACAGGAACAGGCCCAGGCCGCCGCCCGGGCGGCCCTTGCTCGACTGGTACGGTTTGCCGAAATGCGACAGCATCGCCGGGGCGAAGCCCGGGCCGGCGTCGCTGACCCGCAGCACCAGCTTGTCCTCGTCGCGCCAGGCTTCCAGCCCGACCCAGCCGGGCGAGGCTTCCAGCGCGTTGTCGAGCACGTTGCAGATCATCTGCTTGAGGCCGGAGTCGGAAATGATGACCGCATCCTCGCCGAAGCTGTTCTGGTAGTCGAATCCGCGCACCGGGCGGGTGCTGCGCCATTCCTCGACCAAGTCGTCCAGGAAGGCTGCCACGGTAGTTTCTTCCGGCGCCTCGCCGCGGGTCTCGCCGGCCGACAGCAGGATGCCGGTGACGATGCTCTTGCAGCGGTGCAGCTGGGTCTGCATCTCGTCGAGTTCCTGCAGCAGCTCGGGCTGCTGGGTGAACGGCGGCATGTGGCGCCAGTCGCCGAGGATCACCGACAAGGTCGCCAGCGGCGTGCCCAGCTCATGGGCCGCGCCCGACGCCAGCAGGCCCATGCGCACGATGTGTTCTTCCTCGGCCGCGCGTTGGCGCAGGTCGGCCAGGCGCGCATCGCGCGCGCGCAGGATCCGGCCGATGCGGGTGATGAACACCACCAGCAAAGTCGCGTTGAGCACGAAGCACAGCAGCATGCCCTGCACGTAGGGATCGGCGAGGCCGCGGGTCGGGTCGGCCGGGATCACCACCGGGCCGGCGAAGGTGGTCAGGGCGATGAAGCAGGCGCTGGTCACGAACACCACCGCCCAGCTCGCCCACGAGCGCAGCAGCACCGCCGCCAGCACCACCTGCAGCAGGTACAGGAACACGAACGGATTGGCCGCGCCGCCGCTGAGGTACAACTGCGCGGTCAGGGTCAGCACGTCGACCAGCAGCGCCAGGAACAACGCGCCGTTGGTGACTTCCTCGCGATGCCGCCAGCGCAGCATGCTGACCAGGTTGAACGCGGCCAGGCAGGCCAGCACGACCGCCATCGGCATCAACGGCAGGCGGATGCCGAAACCGAAATGCACGAACACGATGGTCGCGACCTGGCCGATCACCGCGATCCAGCGCAACTGGATCAGCTGGTGCATGTTCTTGACCCCGGTGCCGTCCTGCGAGGCGGTCAACGGAGCCACGCCAGGAGCGGGGCCGATGATGGGGCTGTCCTGCATGGTGTGTGGGCCGGTAGCGGTAGCGGGGTGGTGCGGGGCGAGGTAATTCGCAGCGGTGTTGGCGACGACGGTAACGGCGATCGGATCGAATCGTTTCGGGCTTCGGCTCCGGTTCGACTCTAGGCGCCGTGGCTACGTCGCCGGCGGCGCTCTTCCAGATACACGCGCCAGGCCGCGAACACGACCATCAGCGCCAGCGCGAACCAGGTCAATGCGTAGGACAAATGGCTGTTGGGAAACTTTATCACCGTCAGCCCGCCGACCGGCCAAGTCGGCTCGGCCGTGGGGTCGCTCGGCAGCGGCGCGCTGCGATCGGCGTCGATGAAGTAGGGCGCGACCTGTTTCAGGCCGAGTCTGGCCGCGATCGCCTGCACGTCGCGCGAGTACCAGCGGTTCTGCTCCGGCGCGTTCTTGCGCAGGAAACCGCCGCCGGGCTCGCTCAGGCGCAGCAGGCCGGTAACGCGGGTGTCGGCGGGCGCTTCGTCGGCTTCGGCGGCCTTGCGTTCGTTCGGGGCGAAGCCGCGGTTGATCAGGACGATCTCGCCGCCGGCGGTCTGGAACGGTTGCAGCAGCCAGAAGCCCGGGCCGAGTTCGGTGACGGCCTGCACGCGGGTGGCCGCGACCGGCAGGTACTGGCCTTCGAGCTGGACGTGCTTGTATTCGTCGCGATCGGCGCTGACGGTGGGCCAGTCGGATGGAGCGGGCGCGGCGCCGGGCGGGGCGTGGACGCGCGCGTCGACGCGCTGGATCAGGTCGAGTTTCCAGGCGCGGCGCTGGATCTGCCACACGCCCAGGGCGATTAGGCCGAGGAAGGCGGCGAGGAAGAGCAACAATAGGGCGGCCAGGGCGAAGGGGCTGCGCGGGGGCTTGGTGGTCGCGGTCATGCTCGGGACCTCTTCAGGAATCGCCGGTAGGGCGTTCGGTGCTGCTCGACTTCAGGGTGATGCCGACTTGTTCGTCGTTTCGTGAAGGGCGGTGGCGAGGGTTTCGTTGTCGTGCCGTCTTTGCTCGTCATTCCCGCGAACGCGGGAATCTAGTGACTTTGACGGTACTCGCACGAAAGTCGCTGGATTCCCGCGTGAGCGGGAATGACGAGCAAAATTCCGATTCCCGATTCCCGATTCCCGATTCCCGATTCCCGAATCCCAAATCCCAAATCCCAAATCCCAAATCCCAAATCCCAAATCCCAAATCCCGAATCCCGAATCCCGAATCCCGAATCCCGAATCAGGGCATATTCCGCATATCGTGCGGCATCGGCATCATGTTGGTGTTGAGGTGATGCATGACCCACAACGAGCCGGCCAGCATGATCACCACCAGCACCAGGGTGAAGATCAGCGCGAGCATGTTCCAGCCGCCTTCCGACTTCGTGTTCATGTGCAGGAAGTAGATCATGTGCACGACGATCTGCACGACCGCGAAGGCCAGGACCACGAACGCGGTCGTGCCCGAACTCGGGATCACCTTGGCCATCACCAGCCAGAACGGGATCGCGGTGAGGATCAACGAGAGCACGAAACCGATCGCGTAGCCGCCGACGGTGCCGTGGTAATCGTCGCCGTCGTCGTGCGCGCCGTCGTGGCCGTGCGCGTGATCGTTGTCGTGGTGTTGCGGGGCGACCGGGTGGCTCACGGCAGCACTCCCATCAGGTAGACGAAGGTGAAGACGCCGATCCACACGACGTCGAGGAAATGCCAGAACATCGACAGGCACATCAGGCGGCGGCGGTTTTCCACGGTCAGGCCGTGCTTTCCGAGTTGCGCCATCAAGGTGACCAGCCAGACGATGCCGAAGGTCACGTGCAGGCCGTGGGTACCGACCAGGGCGAAGAACGAGGACAGGAACGCGCTGCGCTGCGGGCCGGCGCCTTCGGCGATCAGATGGTGGAATTCGTACAGTTCCAGGCCGATGAAGGCCAGGCCGAACACGCCGGTGATCGCCAGCCAGCCCTGCACCGCGGCGAGCTTGCGCCGCTTCATCGAGATCATGGCGAAGCCATAGGTGATCGACGACAACAGCAGCATCGAGGTGTTGATAGCGACCAGTTGCAGATCGAACAGATCCGCGCCCGACGGGCCGGCCGCGTAGCTGCGGCCGAGCACGCCGTAGACCGCGAACAGGCAGGCGAACACCAGGCAGTCGCTCATCAGGTACAGCCAGAACCCCAGCAGGGTGCCGTTGTGCGGATGATGCTTGCCCTGGGCGTCGAAGAAGACCGGACGTCCGTCGGCGGTGTGGGTGGCGATGGCGTGTGCGTCAGACATGGGCGGCGGCCAGTTGCTGCGTGTACTTGTCCTCGGTGGCCGTCACTTCGGCCGCGGGGATGTGGTAGTCGCGCTTGTAGTTGAAGGTATGCACGATCGCGGCGATCAGCATCGCGGCGAAGGCCACGCCCGCGAACAGCCACATCTGCCAGATCAGGCCGAACGCGCAGACCGTGTTGAGCAATGCGATCACCAGGCCGGCGGCGGTGTTCTTGGGCATGTGCACGTCGAGGAAGCCCGACTGCGGACGCTGGTAGCCGCGTTGCTTCATGTCGTGCCAGGCGTCGTTGTCGTGGACCACCGGGGTGAAGGCGAAGTTGTAGTCCGGCGGCGGCGAAGAGGTCGACCACTCCAGGGTGCGGCCCTGCCAGGGATCGCCGGTTTCGTCGCGCAGCTCGTGGCGGCGGCGGATGCTCACATAGAACTGGATCAGCATGCTGGCGATGCCCAGCGCGATCAGCACCGCGCCGAACGCGGCGATGATGAACCAGATCTGCAAGGACGGGTCTTCGAAGTGGTTGACGCGGCGGGTCACGCCCATCAGGCCGAGCACGTACAGCGGCATGAAGGCAAAGAAGAAGCCGGTGATCCAGAACCAGAACGAGCACTTGCCCCAGAACGCATCGAGCTTGAAGCCGAAGGCCTTGGGCCACCAGAAGTTGATGCCGGCGAACAGGCCGAACAGCACGCCGCCGATGATCACGTTATGGAAGTGGGCGATCAGGAACAGGCTGTTGTGCAGGACGAAGTCGGCCGGCGGCACCGCCAGCAGCACGCCGGTCATGCCGCCGATGGTGAAGGTGACCATGAAGCCGATCGTCCACAGCATCGGCACTTCGAAGCGGATGCGGCCGCGGTACATGGTGAACAGCCAGTTGAAGATCTTCGCGCCGGTCGGGATCGAGATGATCATCGTGGTGATGCCGAAGAACGAGTTGACGCTGGCGCCCGAGCCCATGGTGAAGAAGTGGTGCAGCCACACCAGGTACGACAGGATGGTGATGACCACGGTCGCGTAGACCATCGAGGCGTAGCCGAACAGGCGCTTGCCGCTGAAGGTCGAGACGATCTCGGAGAAGATGCCGAAGCACGGCAGGATCAGGATGTAGACCTCCGGGTGGCCCCAGATCCAGATCAGGTTCACGTACATCATCGGGTTGCCGCCGAGATCGTTCGTGAAGAAGTTGGTGCCGGCGTAGCGGTCCAGCGACAACAGCAGCAGCACCGCGGTCAGCACCGGGAACGCGGCGACGATCAGCACGTTGGTGCACAGCGAGGTCCAGGTGAACACCGGCATGCGCATCATGGTCATGCCGGGCGCGCGCATCTTGACGATGGTCGCGATCAGGTTGATGCCCGATAGCAAGGTGCCGACGCCGGCTATCTGCAGCGCCCATATGTAGTAGTCGACCCCGACCCCGGGACTGTAGGCGATGCCCGACAGCGGCGGATACGCCAGCCAGCCGGTCTTGGCGAACTCGCCGACGAACAGCGACAGCATCACCAGCCCGGCGCCGCAGGCGGTCATCCAGAAGCTGAAGTTGTTGAGGAAGGGGAAGGCGACGTCGCGCGCGCCGATCTGCAGCGGCACCAGGTAATTCATGAAGCCGGTGACCAAGGGCATCGCGACGAAAAAGATCATGATCACGCCGTGCGCGGTGAAGATCTGATCGTAGTGTTCCGGAGGCAGATAGCCGGCGTTGTCGCCGAAGGCCATCGCCTGCTGCAGGCGCATCATCAACGCGTCGGCGAAGCCGCGCAGCAGCATCACCAAGCCCAGCACCATGTACATGATGCCGATCTTCTTGTGATCGATGCTGGTGAACCATTCCTTCCACAGATACCCCCACAGCTTGTAGCGGGTGATCAGCGCGAGCACGGCCAGACCGCCGAGCACGACCATGGCGAAGGTGGCGATCAGGATCGGCTCGTGCAGCGGGACCGCGTCCCAGCTGAGCCGGCCGAAGATCGACTGGGTGAGGTTGGCTTGGTCAGACATCTTCAACTCCGGAAGTCCGCTCGCGGACTCGGCGCGCGGTTTGCGCGCCTTGCTTGAATTCGATTCGTTGCGATCAATTCGGCTATGCGATGCGCCGCGATCACGGCGCCAGCGAAGCGACGCCCCAGTTCGGCGTGGCGGTCGGTTCGGTCACGCACATCGCCGAGGTCACCACCGGGCCGCCGCGCAGGTCGCCCTTGCGTCGTGGCGCCAGCGCGTTGGTGTTCAGACCCAGGCCGCCGCTGGCGTCGATCATCATCATCTCGTCCATGCACATCTTCGACGAGTCGACGCAGCGGTTGAGGATCGCCTTGTACAGGCCCGGCGCGACCGCGCCGTAGCGGCGCACCGGTTCTTTTTCGCTGGGCATCTCGAGCTTGAGGTAGTCCGCGCGCTGCAGGGTGTTGCCGCTGGCGCGGTTCTGCGCGACCCACTGGTCGAAGCCGGCCTGGTCCATGCCGTGGAAACGAAAGCGCATGCCGGAGAAGCCGGCGCCGCTGTAGTTCGCCGAGAAGCCTTCGTAGTTGCCCGGCGAATTCATCACCGCGTGCAACTGGGTTTCCATGCCCGGCATGGCGTAGATCTGGCCGGCCAGGGCGGGGATGTAGAACGAGTTCATCACGGTCGAGGCGGTGATCTTGAAGTGGATCGGCCGATCGATCGGCGCGGCCAGTTCGTTGACCGTGGCGATGTTCTGTTCCGGGTACAGGAACAGCCACTTCCAATCCAGCGCGACCACTTCAACCACCAGCGGCTTGACGTCGGCCGGAACCGGGCGACCGGCGGCGACGCGGTGCAGCGGGCGATACGGATCGAGCGTGTGGGTGCTGACCCAGGTGATCGCGCCGAGCACGATGATGATCAGCAGCGGCGCGGCCCAGATCAGCAGCTCGAGCTGGGTCGAGTGGTCCCAGTCGGGCTTGTAGGTGGCGCTCTTGTTGGACGCGCGATAGCGCCAGGCGAAGAACAGCGTCAACCCGATCACCGGCACGATGATCAGCAGCATCAGCACGGTCGACACCACGATGAGGTCGCCTTGCTGGGCCGCGACGTCGCCGGGCGGATTCAGCACGAGGGTGTTGCAGCCGGCCAGGAGCGCGAGGGCAGCTACGGCGAGCAGCGAACGGAACGTCGTGTTTAGAAACGTCCTGTCGGCCGGCGTGTCGCTTGAGCGTAGGCCGCGGGAGGTCGCGCCATCGCCGAGCACGCCGGCACAGGGCGGGCGACGCGAAAGCAGGCGGCTTAACAGGGATTTGACCATGGTCATCGGGCAGCGCATCGCACGAGCGAAGCCGCGGCAGGGCGGCGATGGGCGCACTGTAGTGCCGCGCGACTGTGACGACGATTGGACGTTTTGTCCTATGGCAGCGCCGGGCGGGTGGTGGGAAGCTAGCGGCGTTCCTGGGAATGGGCGTGATGGTGTTGGGTGGTGTGGTGGGTGGGTGAATGATTCGCCCGATGCTGCATTGCCTTCCAGAACGTTATTCCCGCGAACGCGGGCTCCGCTTTACCTCGGCGGAGCCGAACATCCAGAGACTTAAGCGTCATCTCCAGAACGTCATTCCCGCGAAGGCGGGAATCCAGTGACTTCAGGTGTTCTCGTACGAAAGGCCCTGGATTCCCGCGTTCGCGGGAATGACGGTAGGTAGGAGTCGCGGGGGTCTGAGAGCTGCATTGCTTCGGATTGTTTACGTACTTTGCAGACATAGCGCGCTACGCTCTTCCCGATTCCCGATTCCCGATTCCCGATTCCCGATTCCCGATTCCCGATTCCCGATTCCCGATTCCCGATTCCCGATTCCCGTCATAGCTGAACGTATCCGCCTGCATCAGCAAACCGGTCAGGCCCAATCGCTCCACGCACCGCAAGCCGACTCGACGATGCAAACGCCAAATCTCGCAAACCCGGATTCCTCCCAGACCGTGTCGGTCCACGACACCGGTTCGCATGCCGAAGTGGCGCCGGGCGACATCGCGGTCGGGGTGGTGATCGGCCGCGCCTCGGAGTACTTCGACTTCTTCGTCTACGGCATCGCCTCGGTGCTGGTGTTCCCGTCGATCTTCTTCCCGTTCCTGGGCAAGCTCGAAGGCACGCTGTGGTCGTTCGCGATCTTCTCGCTGGCGTTCGTCGCGCGGCCGATCGGCACGGTCACCTTCATGTGGATCCAGCGCCGCTGGGATCGCAGCACCAAGCTCACTATCGCCTTGTTCCTGCTCGGCACCTGCACCGCGGGCATCGCGTTCCTGCCGAGTTTCGGTACGGTCGGTTCGTTGTCGATCGTGCTGCTGTCGCTGTTCCGGATCGGCCAGGGCATCGCGCTCGGCGGCTCCTGGGACGGCCTGCCGTCGCTGCTCGCGCTCAACGCGCCGAAGGAACGCCGGGGCTGGTACGCGATGCTCGGCCAGCTCGGTGCGCCGGTCGGCTTCATCATCGCCGCCGCGCTGTTCGCCTATCTCAACACCAGCCTGCCGCGCGCCGACTTTCTCGACTGGGGCTGGCGTTATCCGTTCTTCGCCGCGTTCGCGATCAACGTGGTCGCGCTGTTCGCGCGCCTGCGCCTGGTCGTCACTCACGAGTACGCCCGCGAGCTGGGCGAGCACGAACTCGAACCCACGCCGGTGCTGGAGCTGTTCCAGGCCAAGGGCCGGCATGTGGTGATCGGCGCGTTCGCCGCGTTGGCCAGCTATGCGCTGTTCCACATCGTGACGATCTTTCCGTTGTCGTGGATCCTGCTGTACTCGGACCAGTCGGTGAGCCAGTTCCTGGTCGTGCAGATCGTCGGTGCCTGCCTGGCCGCGGGCGCGGTGGTGGCGTCGGGCTGGATCGCCGACCGCTTCGGCCGTCCGCGCACGCTGGCCGCGCTGGCCGCGGCGATCGCGATGTTCAGCGGTTTCGCGCCGACCCTGCTGGGCTCGGGCGAACTGGGCCAGGACGTGTTCATCCTGATCGGCTTCGTGCTGCTGGGCCTGTCCTACGGCCAGGCCGCCGGTTCGGTGACCGCGAACTTCGGTTCGAAGTACCGCTACACCGGCGCGGCCTTGACCTCGGATCTGGCCTGGTTGATCGGCGCCGCGTTCGCGCCGCTGGTGGCGCTGGGGTTGTGCGCACACTTCGGGCTGGGGTTTGTCGGCGTGTACTTGTTGTCGGGTGCGGTTTGCACGATGGCGGCGCTTGGGGTCAATCGGGCTTTGAATATTCGTAGTTGAGGTTGGGTGCGCGATTGCTCCGGCCACGATCTTCGACAAGGCGCATCGATTCGGTTGTTGGACGCTGTTGCCTTTGCCAGGGTGCTAGACGTCTGGATCAAATGGCATCGTCAATAGTCACCGTCATTCCCGCGTTCGCGGGAATGACGAGTAGGTGGGAGCGCTGATTGGCGCGTTACCGTCTGACTTTATATTGGTGAACTCCCAAGCCGTCATCCCCGCGAAGGCGGGGATCCAGGGCTTCACCGAGGTGTCGCTCTGAAGTCTCTGGATTCCCGCCTGCGCGGGAATGACGAGCCACAGCGGTCGTCGCGATCAAGAATTACGCAGCCTCGCCGTAACTTCGCTCCCCCACGACATGACTGTGAAGTCGCTCGATGTTCGACTCCGCCGAAGTAAAGCGGAGCCCGCGTTCGCGGGAATGACGAGCCCGAGCAATCGTGAGTGATCACGCGTTGCGCAGCCGCACTGCGGGTTCATTCACCGCGCCGCTTATCAACCGCCATGCTGCTCCATCGCCTTGATCAGGCTCAAAGGACGCATATCCGTCCAGTTTTTCTCGATGTACTCCAGGCAAGTCTGGCGTACGGCCGGGCCGTGGACGCTGCGCCAGCCGGCCGGGATCTCGGCGAATTCGGGCCACAGCGAATGCTGGTTTTCGTCGTTGACCAGGACCAGGAAAGTGCCGTTGGGGTCTTCGAAGGGATTGCTCATGTGCTGTTCCTGCGGGTTGTCGTGAAAAGAGGCGCTGCTGCCCGACGGGCCGGATCGCATGATCCGCCATGGACAAGGTTTCAGTACGCGACCATGGTCCGCGATTGCGACCGCAGCGCGCCGCGTTCGCGTTGGTGGACGGCGCGTTCGAGGTCGCCCAGGTAAGCCTCCACGCTTTGGTCGTGGCCCGGGGTCACGGTCATGTGCAAGGCGGCCGGATTGGACAGGCGGCCGATATGCCAGCCGCGCGCCTGCATCGCGTCGCCGATGAGGTGGATGTCGTATTCGTCGGAGCCGAACGCGATCACGCTCAGGTGCGGGGCGCCGAGCAGATGCAGTCCGGGGATACGTTCGATCCCTTCGATGTAGCGATCGCGGATGTGCATCACCCGCTGGGCCAGCGCGCGATAGCCCGATTCGCCCAGGTAATGCAGCACCGCCCAGGCCGCGGCGACCGCGCCACCGGGGCGCGTGCCGGCCAGGGTGTCGGTGCGGTAGACGCCCTTGGGCCAGTCGAAGTATTCGAAGTGCTGGTACTCCTGATCCTCCGCGTCGGCATACAACAGCACCGACGCGCCCTTGGCCGCGTAGCCGAACTTGTGCAGGTCGGCCGACAGTGAGCGCACGCCGGGAATGCTCAGGTCGAAGCGCGGCAGGCCGGGCATGAGCTGGGCGACGTGGGGAGCGAGAAAGCCGCCGATGCAGGCGTCCACGTGCAGCCACACCTCGTGTTCGCGCGCGAGCCTGGCGATGTCCTCGACCGGGTCGATGGTGCCGAACGGCAGCGACGGCGCCGAGGCGACGATCATCATCGTTTCCTGACACACGCATTGCGCCAGCACATCGACGCAGGCGCGGTAGTCGCCGCCGATCGATACCCGCAGCACGTCCAGGCCCATCAGGTCGGCGGCCTTGTCGTAGGCCGGATGCGCGCTGGACGGCAACAGCAGGTGCGGGCGCCGCACCCCGGGATGGCACGCGCGGAATGCGCGATGCGCGCTGCGCACCGCGAGCAGGATGCTCTCGGTGCCGCCGCAGGTCATCGTGCCGACCGCGTCGCTGCCGCCGCCGAGCAGCGACAGCGAGATCGCGACGATGTCGTCCTGCATCCTGCGCAGGCTGGGAAACGCCGCCGGCGCCATCGCGTCCTCGCAGATGAACATGGCGTAGGCGCGGCGGGCGACGTCGAGCACGTCCTCGCCGGCGTAATACACGTTCAACGGCGGGCCATAGCGCCAGTCGGGATCGCCGCCGCGCAGGTCCGACATGGCGACCTGCAATTCGGTCCAGGGCTGGCCCCGGACGGGCAGGGTCTTGCGACCGTGAAAATTGAGCGAAGTCATGGTGCGCTGTCTCGGTTCGGGTCGAATACGTGGAGTGCAAGGTCTGCAACACGCGTCGGGATCACGATCGGTGAAAGGGCGTCGCCAGGCTCGTCGGCGGTTCGGGCGCGACATCGATCCGCGTCATCCGGAAAACCCGGTCGCCGCGACACCATGGATTGGCCCGCGGCTGCACGGGTTCTCGCGATCGCTCGCTTATGACGCGATCGACGCGCAGGCACGACGCGCCGATGATGGAATCGGCGCGAAGACGCGCGCGGCGTGCGCATGCGCAAACCGTTGGCCAACTGGTTGGATCCAGGGCGTGGGGCGGAGCGTGGGACCTAGATGCGAATCCGGCCGGCGCCGCGCCGTGGCCCGCGGCTCATCCTGGACAGCGTTGCGACGCGGTGCGGATAGTGCGTGCGTCGATGCATGCCAGCGGCCGCGAAACCGGCGCTGCGAGCGGAGAGCGCGGCGGGATCGGATCGGGCTGGATCAGACCAGGTGGAATCGGACCTGAGCGGGATTCCACGCGTCGTACGTTGGAGTTCTTCAATCGACTTGCTCCGTGTCACGAGAAGGGTTGTCGCGCACTGGATTCGGACGGTGCGGACGGGTGTGGCGAGACGGCGCGCTATTTTTCTAGTTAGTGAGCGAGCCGCTTTGGTGCGTGTTGATGCATTGCTGCACGTTGCCAACACAGTGTTACGTCCTGTTGTCAGGTGGGTCAACGATCCGGGTTGCCTGTTGGTCGAAGTAGCGATGCGTATCGCATTAGCCGACGTGCTGCATCACAGAAACGCCATTGTGATTGTCGCGTGAATGCGGTCGATTACGCGCTTGCCGCCATGGCCGCAATGTCCCTTGTTTCAAGGGGAATGCGCGATGTGTGATGGCAGATGTGAAACGCGCTTGCCGTTTCTGAAAATGCGCGCAAGTCGGCGCTTGTATTTTCATCGGCCATGCGTTTCGGCGTCGTGGATGCGCCGGTCGTTGGCTACGACATCGCAATGTCGATGGTCTCGTTTGTTTAGTGCGATGCCGGTCGTGGCGGGAATGCTCGCGGGTCGATTTGTTTCATCGATGCACATTCGCTGCCGCATGGCTGGGCCTATCCGATGCGGGCGGTGGCTGTGGACTGAGCGTCATCGGTCGGTGCTCGGTGCTTGGCGATCCGCGGTTTTGGCGGTCGCGGCCTGGCTTGCGTATGCTCGGCGTCCTGCTGGCCACTCGCGTTGACGCCCCGCACCATGACCGTGTTGTTGATCGTGCTGATTGTGTTGATCGTCGTCGTGCCGCTGATCGCGATCCCGGCCGGGGCATTCGCGATCTTGAAGTTGCAACGGCGGGTCATCGACAAGGTCTCCAATGTTGCATTGGAGCAACGCCTGCAGCGCGAGGGCGTGGCGACCACCGCGCAGGTGCTCGACGCGGCCGATACCGGTGGACGCATCGACGCGATCTATCTGCTGGTGCGCCTGCGGTTGCAGGTCGCCGCCGCCGACGGCGTGGACGGGTTTCCGGCCGAGATCGTCGTGGCCTTGAGCCCGGTCCGGATGGCGCAGATCGTACCGGGCGCGACGGTGAAGGTGCGGGTCGATCCGCTCAGTCGCGAGGTCGTGCTGGATCAGCCGCGGACTTGATCGGGCGATCCGCTTTTGTGGGAGGGGCTATCTGCCCCGACGCTTTTCGATCAGGGCTGGTAGAGGCTCGCTTCCTGAAAAGAAAGCGTCGGGGCTGAAGGCCCCTCCCACAACAGACCTCGGTGCGGCGCCGTCGGCACGCGTTCGCAGCCGAACCGGCAAAGCCTGCCACCACACCACGTTCACACGGCCTTCCGAACATTGGTCATCCATTACGGTTCTGTAATGCGGACAACGCAATCGGGCTTCGCGCGTTAGCTTTATCCGAATCTCACGAATCAAGCGGATGCAGGCAGGCCTATGGGCACGACGCCGCAAGCTCACTCCTCCGATGCGCCGCCCCGTCGCGAGGGATGGCGACGCCACCAAGGCCTGTTGCTGACGCTTCTCGGCGTGCTGGTGCTGATCGCGCTGGTGTGGTGGCTGGTGCATGGGCGCGCGAGCGAGGAGCGCGGCAACCGACGGCCGACCGCGACGGTCGGCATCGCCGTCGCCCAGGCCGGTTCGATCCCGATCACGCTCGAAGCGCTCGGCACGGTCACGCCGTTGGCGACGGTGACGGTGCGGCCGCAGGTCTCGGGCAACATCGTCGATATCGCGTTCAAGGAAGGCCAGACGGTGGCCAAGGGACAGGTGCTGCTGAGCATCGACCCGCGGCCGTTCCAACTGGCCCTGCAGCAGGCGCAGGGCAGCCTGGTCCGCGACCAGGCGCAGTTGCGCGTGGCGCAGTTGACTTTGCAGCGTTATCAGACCTTGTTGAAGCAAGACTCGATCGCGCGACAGGATGTCGATACGCAGGCGGCCACCGTGCGCCAGCTGGCTGGCGTGGTTGCCACCGACGAGGCGGCGGTCGGCACCGCCAAACTCAATCTCGACTACAGCCAGGTCAAGGCGCCGATCGCCGGGCGCGTGGGCCTGCGCGTGGTCGACCTGGGCAATTACGTGACCTCCGGCGACGCGGCCGGGGTCGCGGTGATCGCCGCGGTGACGCCGATCGATGTCGAATTCACCGCGCCGCAGGACGATCTACCGCGCATCCAGGCGCGGCTCGCGCAGGGCGATGCGCCGGCGGTGACGGTGCTCGACCGCACCCGCACCCAGGTGCTCGGTCAGGGCCAGTTCCTGACCTTGGACAATGTGATCGACCCGACCACCGGCACGGTCAAGGCCAAGGCGCGGTTCGGCAATGCCGACGCGCGCCTGTTCCCGAGCCAGTTCGTCAACGTGCGCGTGCTGCTCGACACCTTGAACAACGCGATCGTGGTGCCGTCGGCGGCGCTGCGCACCGGGCCGAAGGGCGATTTCGTGTACGTGGTCGGCGCCGACCGCAAGGCGTCGCTGCGCACGGTCAAGCGCGGGCCGGCCTCGGGCGATTCGGTGTCGATCGCGCAGGGTCTGCGCGCGGGCGAGAAGGTGGTGATTTCCGGCGGCGATCAACTCACCGATGGGGCCACGGTGCGTTTGCCCGAGGATGCCGCGGCCGGCTCGGGTAAGGGCGGCGGCGCGGGCGATGCCGCATCCGCCAAGCCGCGAGGCGAACGCAAGGCCGGCGGCCGCAGCGGCGCGCAATGAATCCCTCGCGGCCCTTCATCCTGCGACCGGTCGCGACCTCGCTGCTGATGGCGGCGATCGTGCTGGCCGGCCTGGCCGGTTTCCGGCTGTTGCCGCTGTCGGCCTTGCCCGAAGTCGATTACCCGACCATCCAGGTGCAGACCCTGTACCCCGGCGCCAGTCCCGAGGTGATGGCGCACACCGTGACCGCGCCGCTGGAACGCCAGTTCGGGCAGATGTCGGGGCTGCGACGCATGAGTTCGACCAGCGCCGCTGGCGCTTCGGTCATCGCCTTGCAGTTCGACCTCGACGAAACCCTGGACGTGGCCGAGCAGGAAGTGCAGGCGGCGATCAACGCAGGCGGCAATCTGCTGCCCGCCGATCTGCCGGCGCCGCCGGTATACGCCAAGGTCAATCCGGCCGATGCGCCGGTGCTGACCCTGGCGGTGACCTCCGACACGATCGCGCTGACCCAGGTGCAGGACTTGGTCAACACGCGGCTGGCGCAAAGCATTTCCCAGGTCGGCGGCGTGGGCCTGGTGTCGCTCAGCGGCGGCAACCGGCCGGCGGTGCGCATCCAGGCCGATCCGCAGTTGCTCGCGTCGTATGGACTGGGCATCGACAGCCTGCGCACGGTGATCGCCAACGGCAACGCCAGCGGCGCCAAGGGCAGTTTCGACGGGCCGAGCCGGTCGTACACCATCGACGCCAACGACCAGCTCACCGATGCCGAGCAATACAAGCAACTGATCGTCGCCTATCGCGACGGCGCGCCGATCCGCCTGCGCGATGTCGCCAACGTGATCGAAAGCGCCGAGAACGTCCGCCTGGGCGCCTGGTCCGGGTTGACCCCGGCGATCATCGTCAACGTGCAGCGCCAGCCCGGCGCCAACGTGATCGCCACCGTCGATGCGATCAAGGCCAAACTGCCGGAGCTGCAGGCGGGCTTGCCGGCCGGTCTCAAGGTCGAGGTGCTCAGCGACCGCACCACCGGCATCCGCGCCTCGGTGCGCGATGTCGAATTCGAATTGCTGCTGGCGATCGCGCTGGTGGTGGCGGTGATCCTGGTGTTCCTGCGCAGCGTCGCGGCGACGGTGATCGCCAGCCTGGCGGTGCCGATCTCGCTGATCGGCACGTTCGGCGCGATGTATCTGCTGGGTTTCAGTCTCGACAATCTCAGCCTGATGGCGCTGACCATCGCCACCGGTTTCGTGGTCGACGATGCGATCGTGATGATCGAGAACATCTCGCGCTACATCGAGGAGGGCGAGCCGCCGTTCGAGGCCGCGCTCAAGGGCGCGCGCCAGATCGGCTTCACCATCATCTCGCTGACCGTGTCGCTGATCGCGGTGCTGATCCCGCTGTTGTTCATGGGCGACGTGGTCGGGCGTCTGTTCCGCGAATTCGCGATCACCCTGGCGATCACCATCGTGATCTCGGCGGTGGTGTCGCTGACGCTTACACCGATGCTCGCGGCGCGCTGGCTCAAGCCCAAGGCGCATGACGAATTGAGCGAGCCCGAACGCCCGGACCGCTTCCAGCGCCTGATCGACCGTTACGGCGTGGCCCTGGACTGGGTGCTCGACCGTCAGGGCGCGACCTTGATCGTGGCGCTGGCGACTTTGGCGCTGACCGTGCTGCTGTACATCGTGATTCCCAAGGGCCTGTTCCCGATGCAGGACACCGGCCAGTTGCAGGCCGAAGTGCGCTACAGCCATCAGGTGTCCTACGCCGGCATGGCCCAGGTGCAGCAGGACGTGGCGCGCGCGTTGCTGGACGATCCCGATGTCGCGTCGCTGAGCGCCTACATCGGCGTGGACGGCGCCAACACCACGCTGCTGTCGGCCGGGCGCATGCTGATCAACCTCAAGCCCGAGCGCAGCGGTTCGCAGCAGCAGATCATGCAGCAGTTGCGCGAACGCGCCTCGGCGGTGGCCGGCGTGACCTTGTACGTGCAACCGGTGCAGGACCTGACCATCGACGCGGAAACCGGGCCGACCCAGAACCGTTTCTCGATCCAGGGCTCGGACCAGGCCGCGGTCGATCGCACCGCCAATGCGCTGGTCGACAAACTGCGCGGGCTGCCGCAGCTGCGCAACGTGATCACCGACGCCGGCGCGACCGGTTCGGCCGCGTACGTGTCGATCGACCGCGACAGCGCCGCGCGCCTCAACATCAGCGCCTCGACCGTTGACGAAGCACTGTACAGCGCGTTCGGCCAGCGCATCGTCTCGACCATCTTCAACGAGACCACCCAATACCGGGTGATCCTGGAAGCGCAGCCCGGCCTGGCCACGCAACCGGCCGACCTGGGCCGATTGCACCTGCCGACCGCGAACGCGCCCACGCCGCTGGCGGCGATCGCGCAGATCCACGAACGCGCCGCGCCGCTGCAGGTCAATCACGTCGCCCAGTTCCCGGCAGCGACGGTCGGTTTCGACACCGCGCCGGGCGTGTCGCTCGGCACCGCGGTCGACGCGATCCGCAAGACCGCCGCCGACGCCGCCCTGCCGACCGGCATCAGCCTGTCCTTCCTCGGCGCGGCCAATGCCTACGAAGCCTCGTTGCAGAACGAGCTGTGGCTGATCCTGGCCGCGGTGATCTGCGTCTACATCGTGCTGGGTGTGTTGTACGAGAGCTATATCCACCCGTTGACGATTCTTTCGACGCTGCCGTCGGCCGGCGTGGGCGCGTTGCTTGCGCTGATGGTGACCGGATCGGACCTGGGCGTGATCGGAATCATCGGCATCATCCTGCTGATCGGCATCGTCAAGAAGAACGCGATCATGATGATCGACTTCGCCATCGACGCCGAACGCGAGCAGGGCCGCGCGCCGCGCGAGGCGATCCATCAGGCCGCGCTGCTGCGCTTCCGGCCGATCCTGATGACCACGCTGGCGGCGCTGTTCGCCGCGCTGCCGCTGATGCTGGGCTGGGGCGAGGGCTCGGAACTGCGTCGTCCGCTCGGCGTGGCGATCTTCGGCGGGCTGATCCTCAGCCAGATCCTGACCTTGTTCACCACGCCGGTGGTGTATCTGGCGTTCGACCGACTGGCGCGGCGACGTCGCGATCGGTCTTCGCGCGCGAACGATTCGGTCGCATCGGCTGATCCGTCCAGCCCCGCGCAGTCGCCGCCATGAACCTGTCCGCGCCGTTCGTGCGCCGTCCGATCGGCACCGTGCTGCTGACCATCGGTCTGGCGTTGAGCGGCATCGCGGCGTTCTTCAATCTGCCGGTGTCGCCGCTGCCGCAGGTGGATTTTCCGACCGTCTCGGTCAGCGCCAATCTGCCCGGCGCCAGCCCGGAGACGATGGCCTCGAACGTGGCCACGCCGCTGGAGCGAAGGCTGGGCACGATCGCCGACGTCACCGAAATGACCTCGCAAAGCTCCACCGGCCAGGCCCGGGTGACCTTGCAGTTCGATCTGGGCCGCAGCATCGACGGCGCCGCGCGCGACGTGATGGCGGCGATCAACGCCGCGCGCGGCGATCTGCCGGCGACGCTCAAGAGCAATCCGACTTATCGCAAGGTCAACCCGGCCGACGCGCCGATCATGATCGTGGCGATGACCTCCAAGAGCCGCACGCCCGGGCAGATCTACGAGGCGGCCACCAACATCGTGCAGCAGACGCTGGCGCAGGTCGAAGGCGTCGGCGATGTCGAGATCGGCGGCGGCTCGCTGCCGGCGGTGCGGGTCGAGATCGTGCCGTACGCCTTGTCGCGCTACGGCATCGGCCTGGAGGACATCCGCGCGGCGATCTCCGCGGCCAACGCCAACCGGCCCAAGGGCGTGGTCGAGAACGGCGACCGCGCGTTCCAGATATACACCAACGACAACGGCCAGACCGCGGCGGATTTCCGCGATCTGGTGGTGGCCTGGCGCGACGCCGCGCCGGTGCGCCTGCGCGATGTGGCGCGGGTGATCGACAGCGTCGAGGACGTCCACACCCTGGGCCTGTTCAACGGCGAGTCGGCGGTGGTGGCGGTGATCAGCCGCCAGCCCGGCGCCAACATCATCCGCACCGTCGACGGCGTGCGCGCGGCCCTGCCGGTGCTGCGCAAGCAATTGCCGGCGGATATCGAGCTGTCGATCGCGTCCGATCGCACCAACACGATCCGCGCGTCGCTGGAGGAAGTGGCCGCGACCCTGGTGATCGCCTTGATCCTGGTGATCCTCGTGGTCAGCGTGTTCCTGCGCAGCTGGCGCGCGACGGTGGTGCCGGCGGTCGCGGTGACGGTATCGATCCTCGGCGCGGTCGCGGTGATGTACCTGCTGGGTTTCAGCCTCAACAACCTGAGCCTGATGGCGCTGACCATCGCCACCGGCTTCGTGGTCGACGACGCCATCGTGGTGCTGGAAAACACCAGCCGCCATCTCGAACAGGGCATGGACCGGTTCGAAGCGGCGCTGCTGGGCGCGCGCGAGGTCGGGTTCACCGTGGTCTCGATCAGCCTGTCGCTGGTCGCGGTGTTCATCCCGCTGTTGTTCATGGGCGGGATCGTCGGGCGCTTGTTCCGCGAGTTCGCGGTGACCTTGTCGGCGGCGGTGCTGATCTCGTTGGTGGTGTCGCTGACCACCACGCCGATGATGTGCGCGTATCTGCTGCGGCCGCATTCGCAGAAAAAACCGCCGGGCCGGATCGGCGCGTTCTTCGACCGCCAGTTCGACCGCGCCCATCGCGCCTACGGCGCGAGCCTGCGCTGGGCGCTGGACCATGCGGCGTTGATGCTCGCCACCCTGGTGCTGGTGGTGGGTCTGAACGCGTATCTGTTCGTGGCGATTCCCAAGGGCTTCTTCCCCGAACAGGACACCGGCCAGTTGAACGGCGGCCTGCGCGCGGACCAGAGCATTTCCTTCCAGGCCATGCAGGGCAAGCTCAAGGAAATCGTCGACGTGGTGCGCAAGGACCCGGCGGTGGCGACCGTGGTCGGTTTCACCGGCGGCTCGCGCGCCGGCGGCGGCTTCGTCTTCGTCACCCTCAAGCCTAAATCTGGGCGCAAGGACAGCAGCGAGCAGGTGATCGCGCGCCTGCGCCCGCAGCTGATGCGGATCGCGGGGGCGACCTTGTTCCTCAATCCGGTCCAGGACGTGCGCCTGGGCGGGCGCCAGAGCAATGCGAGCTATCAGTACACACTCAAGGCCGACAGCAGCGATGCGCTGCGCATCTGGGCCGACAAACTGGCCGCGGCGATGAAGCAGCAGCCCGAATTGACCGATATCGATTCCGACACCCAGGCCCACGGCGTGGAGTCGTACGTGCAGATCGATCGCGCCACCGCTTCGCGATTGGGGATCACGCCGGCCGACATCGACAACGTACTGTACGACGCGTTCGGCCAGCGTCAGGTGTCGACCATCTACAAGAACCTCAACCAGTACCACGTGATCCAGGAAGTCGATCCGGCCTATGCGCGCGATCCGTCCGCGCTCAACGACGTGTACGTGCCGGCCAACAACGCCACGCCGACCAGCACCGGCGTGCAGGCGCAGTCCGGCTCGACCGCATCGCCGGTGCGCAACGCCTCGCAGGGCAGCGCGCTGACCCAGAGCGCGCGGCAGATGGTGCCGCTGTCGGCGATCGCTAAGTTTTCCGATGCCGCCGCGGCGACTTCGATCAACCATCAGGACGCGCAGCTGGCGACGACCATCTCCTTCAATCTCGCGCCGGGCAGTTCGCTCAGCGACGCGCAGGACGCGATCGCCCGCGCGCAGGCGCAGATCGGCATGCCGGCCAATGTCCACGGCAGCTTCCAGGGCACCGCCAAGGCCTTCCAGGACACCACCAAGAGCCAGCCGATCCTGATCCTGGCGGCGATCGTGGCGATCTACATCGTGCTCGGCATTCTCTACGAAAGCATGATCCATCCGATCACGGTGCTGTCGACCCTGCCGTCGGCCGGGATCGGCGCGGTGCTGGCGTTGATGCTGCTGCGCATGGAGTTCTCGGTGATCGCGCTGATCGGGTTGGTGCTGTTGATCGGCATCGTCAAGAAGAACGCGATCCTGATTATCGATTTCGCATTGGAGAGCGAGCGTGCGCGTGGGTTGTCGGCGCGTGATGCGATCTATGAGGCGTCGATGTTGCGGTTCAGGCCCATTCTTATGACGACGCTCGCCGCCGCCTTGGGCGCTCTGCCGCTTGCGGTTGGATTCGGCGAAGGCGCCGAACTGCGCCAGCCCCTGGGCGTGGCGATCATCGGCGGGTTGATGGCCAGCCAGGTGCTGACCCTGCTGACCACGCCGGTGGTCTATTACTACCTCGACCGGCTGCGCCGGCCCGGTCGCAACGAAGCCTCGCTGTCGCGCCTGGGCGACGACGGCCTGCACGCGCAAGGCGCTTAGGAGATCGGATGCGCGCTCATGGTGTGCTAGTCGCGTTGGTGGCCACGGTGGTGAGCGGTTGCGCCGCCGGCCCGGACTATGTTCGGCCGAGCCTGGCTGTGCCGACCGAATACAAGGAGGCTCGAGGCGAACCGGTCAAGGACTGGAATCCCGCGGTGCCCGCCGACGCGGCCGATCGCGGCGCGTGGTGGTCGGTATTCCACGATCCGGCGTTGGACGGATTGATGGCGCAGGTCGAGGTGTCGAACCAGAACCTCGCCGCGGCCGAAGCCGCGTATCGGCAGGCGAGGGCGCTGGTGCGCGAGCAGCGCGCGGCCTTGTTTCCGAGCGTGAGCCTGGACGGTTCGGGCACTCGCGCGCGCAGTGCCGGCAGCAGCGGTTCGAGCGTCGGCCAGACCTATCGCTACGACATCGGCGCGAGTTGGGAACCCGATGTATGGGGCCGTATCCGGCGCAATGTCGAAGGCGCACGCGCGCAGGCCGATGCCAGCGCGGCGGATCTGGCTTCGGCGCGCTTGGCCGCGCAAGGCGAGTTGGCGGCGAACTATTTCCAGTTGCGCGAAACCGATATCGAAACCGGGCTGTTGCAGTCGACCGTCGCGGCGTATCAGCGCGCCTTGACCATCACCGGCAATCGCTACGCCGCCGCGATCGCGGCCAAGAGCGACGTGCTGCAGGCGCAGACCCAGTTGGCCAATGCACAGGCCAGCCTGGCGAACCTGACCCAGCAACGCGCGCAACTGGAACACGCGATCGCGGTGCTGGTCGGAAAGACGCCGGCCGATTTCGCCCTCGCGCCCGATCCGGGCTGGCGCGCGCAGGTGCCCGAGCTGCCGCCGGGCGTGGCCTCGGAACTGCTGCAGCGCCGTCCCGACATCGCCGCGGCCGAACGCCGCGTGGCCGCGGCCAACGCCGAAGTCGGCGCGGCCCAGGCCGCGTTCTTTCCGAGCTTCACCTTGAGTGCTTCGCGTGGTGGCGGCGCCTCGCAGATCGGACGTTTGTTCGACGCGCCGTCGAGCCTGTGGTCGCTCGGCGTGGCCCTGGCCCAGACTTTGTTCGACGCGGGCGCACGCCGCGCCACCCGCGACGCGGCGCGAGCCGGCTACGACCAGACCGTGGCCCAGTACCGGCAGACCGCCTTGACCGCGTTCCAGGACGTCGAGGATCAACTGGTCGCCACCCGCGTGCTGGTCGAACGCGCCGGCTTCTACGCGCAGGCGTCGCAATCGGCCGACGAAGCCGAGCGTATCGCCTTGAACCGCTACAAGAGCGGGCTAGTCGCCTACACCGACGTGGTGGTCGCGCAGACCGCCGCGCTGTCGGCGCGGCAGTCGCTGGCCCAGGCCACCCGCGATCGACAGACCACCGCGGTCGCGTTGATCCAGGCGTTGGGTGGCGGTTGGCATGCGGGGCAGGGCGAAGCCAATCCCTAAAGCGTTGCCGAGCCATCGCGCAGTGGGTCACCGGCCCGCTTCGGCTTGCGAGACGCCTGCGAGCCACCTTCATCGCCAACGCCGCCGTGTATCCGCGGGGCGTATCGCGATCCGCGTGCCGTGGATGAGCGTGGTGCTGATCGATCCCGGTGGGGTCGGTATGCGGCGTCAGGCGTGCGGTGCGCCATTACCGCGCTGAATTGGCGATCGAGATCGATTACCTGGGCATTTCGGCTTTGTCTCGAGGTGCCGCCGCCACTTCGTCGACAGGACAGATCGTCTTCAACGGCAGGCCATCCTTGAGACTGAAATATTCCTTGCAGTGCGAATCGTCGTATTCGGTCCAGCGCATGCCGATGTCGCTTGCCGCGATCAGTTCGAAAGCCGAAGTGACGCCGTCAAGATTCCAATCCATCTGCGACCAGGCATAGCCATGTCGAAGGCCGCTAGAGATACGGATCACGCCGTACCCGACCAACACCATCGACACGATCAGCGCTGAAAGCTGCAATCCCTTGAGGCCCATGGATTTTGTACGTCCTGCACGGATGGGATGATGGCTTCGATTTTAGCAGTCAAGCGACTGCGCCGCTTTCAGGCACGAACCGGCTGAACGCACACTCCGCGGCGGCGGCGGGCAGGCGATCGAGATGACAAATGGCATGGGACGGCGTTGCGCGCCTCACTGAAGCTGCCTCGCACGGTCTTTGTCCCTCTGTCTGGTTTCATAATCAGGATCATCCCGCATGCTGCGTCCGCTCGCGCTGGCCGTTTCGCTGTACTTGTTGGCGGTCGCCGCGCCGGCCCACGCGGCCGCGCCGGTCGATAGCTTCGACATGAGCGTGACGCAGGCGCCGATACCGGTGCGGGTCGAGGGCCGGCAGCGATTGGTCTACGAAGTGCACCTGAGCAACTTCGGTCAGTCCGAATGGGCCTTGGCCGAGCTTCGCGCGATCGATGCCGCCACCGGCGCGAGCGTGGCGGCCTGGAGCGGCGGCGAACTGGCCGCGCGTACCCAGGTGATCGGCCGCGCTGCGGCGCCGACCGCTTCGGTCAAGCCCGGCGAACGCGCGGTGGTGTATCTGGAATTCGAGGCGACGCAGGCGTTGCCCAAGCGGCTGCGGCATCAACTCAGCTTCGCCGCGCTCGATGCCGCCGCGGGCAAGAGCGCCGTGTCGGCATCGGCGACGCAGACGGTCGTAGGCGCCGAACTCGACGTCGGCGCCGCCGCGTCGTTGCAACTCGCGCCGCCGCTGCGCGGCGGGCCGTGGGTCGCGATCTACGCGCCACAGTGGCCGCGCGGTCATCGCCGTGTGTTCTACACCTTGAACGGCCGCGCGCGTCTACCGGGCCGGCATGCGATCGATTGGGTGCGGGTCGATGCGGACGGACGGATCGCCAAGGGCGATGCCGATATCGCCGCCAACAGCCTGGGCTACGGCGCCGAAGTGCTGGCCGTGGCCGACGCGCGGGTCGCGGCGGTGCGCGACGGGCAGCCTGAGAGCGTCAAGGTCTCGGACAATCCGCGCCACGATTTCGATCAGGCCGCCGGCAACTACGTCGTGCTGGCGTTGGCCGACGGCCGCTATGCGACCTACGAGCATCTGCGTCCGGGCAGCATCAAGGTGCGCGAAGGCGACGCGGTGCGGGTCGGCCAGACCATCGGCGCGCTGGGTTTTACCGGTGATTCGACCGGGCCGCATCTGCATTTTCATCTTGCCGATGGGCGCACGCCGTTGGCGTCGGAAGGCGTGCCGTATGGGTTTGCCGGGTTTCGGTTGCTGGGGTATTACCCGCAGCTTGATCGGCTGGGGTCGAAGCCATGGCAGGCGTTGAGCGGCGAGGTTACGGCCGAGCGGGTCGATGAGTTGCCTGGGTCCAACAGCGTGGTGCAGTTTCCGCGTTGAGCGCGAACCGTGTTTCCCTCACCCCAACCCCTCTCCCGCAAGCGGGAGAGGGGCTCAGAGCTCCCTTCCCCGCACGCGGGAGAGTGCCTGAAACTCCCTTCTCCCGCTTGCGGGAGAAGGTGGCCCGAAGGGCCGGATCAGGGCGCGCGCGCCCCATCGGACGCCCCCCTCAATCCCGCCGCCGCCCGAACGCCGCATACGCCAGCACCGCGGTCAGCACGAACAGCCCGACCACCACGCTCCAGAACCCATGCGGGTTGTCCGACAGCGGCACGCCGCCGACGTTCATGCCGAACAGGCCGGCGATCAGGTTGATCGGCAGCGCCAGCACGGTCACCACGGTCAGCACGAACAAGGTGCGGCCGGTCTGTTCGTTGACCAGCGCGGCCAGTTCTTCCTGGATCAGCTTGACCCGCTCGACCAGCGCGGCCGAATCGCCGATCGCGGTGGAGAATTCTTCGGCCGCCTGTTGCAGGTCCTGGATGTCGTCGCGATCGATCCAGTCCGGCGGACGGTTGAGCAGGCGGAACAGCGCGGTCGGTTCCGGCGCCAGCAGCCGTTGCAGGCGCACCAGCGAACGCCGCAGCGCGCCCAGTTGCTTGCGGTCGTCGGCGATGCGGTTGGCGAGCAGACGGTCCTCGATGCGATCGACCTGGACGGTGGACTTGCGCAGGATGTCGCCGAGCACGCTGGCCTGATCGCGCAGCAGGTGGGCCAGCAGTTCGACCGGCGAGCGGAAGATCTGGCCGCTGCGCACCGCCGCGCGCAGTTGATCGACCGAGCGCAACGGCCGCAGGCGCGCGCTGACCAGCAGACGCGGGCCGATGCACAGGCTGGTGGTGCCGACCTCGGACGCGTCGAAGCTGGAGTCGAACAGCACGTCGTGGATGACCGCGATCAGCGCGCCATCGTCGAGCTCCAGCCGGGTCGAGCCGACCTCGCTGCGAAGGCTGTCGAAGAACGCGTCGGGCAGGTCGAGCGCGCGGTGCAGGTAGCGTTCGGCGCCGACGTTGGACAGCGAGAAGTGCAGCCACAGGAAGCCCGGGTTCGCGCCTTGCTGCGCCTGGGCCAGGAACGCGGCCACCGCGTCGGTGCTGATCGGCTGCGCCGGTTCGCCGGGGACGAAGCGATAGCCCCAGATCAGGCCGTCTTCGTTGGAGCCGTAGCTGGCGTCGGTGATGCGCATTCGAAGGTTGCACCGTCAGGGCGGGGTGGCAGCGCATACGCTAGCTCAAAGGGCTTGCAAGTCCCATCGCTGCGTGAGCCTGCGCCATGGCCAGCCGCCGCGAGGCGACTCAGGCCGGCGGCCGGCGGCGGGTGATCGCCAGCGCCAGCAGCCCGGCGACCATGCCCCAGAACACCGAACCGATCTGGAACGCGCTCACGCCCGAGGCGGTGACCAGGAAGGTGATCAGCGCCGGTTCGCGTTCCTGCGGGTCGTGGACGGCGGCGGCCAGGCCGTTGCCGATGGTGGTCAGCAGGGCGATGCCGGCGATCGCCAGCACCAGTTCCTTCGGAAACGCGGCGAACAGCGCGGCGACGGTGGCGCCGAACAGGCCGGTCAGCAGGTAGAACCCGCCCGCCGCGACCGCGGCCACGTAACGCCGCCGGCTGTCCTCGTGGGCGTCGCTGCCCATGCAGATCGCCGCGGTGATCGCCGCCAGATTCAGGGCGAACGCGCCGAACGGCGCCAGCACCAGGGTGACCAGCCCGGTCCAGCCGATCAGCGGCGACACCGGGGTGTCCTGGTAGCCGTGCGCGCGCAGGATCGCGATGCCGGGAATATTCTGCGAGGCCATGGTGACCACGAACAGCGGGATCGCTACCCCGATCACCGCCGCCAGCGAGAACTTCGGCGTGATCCAGATCGGCTGCGCCATGCTCAGCCGCACCTCGCCCAGGTGCAGCTGGCCCTGGACCGCGGCGATGGCCACGCCGATCGCCAAAGTGATGACCACCGCGTAGCGAGGACTCCAGCGCCGCGCCAGCAGCCAGCCGAGGAACATCGCGAACACCAGCGCGAACTGCGCCGGCATCGAGGTGAACACGTTCAAGCCGAAGCGCAGCAGCACCCCGGCGAGCATGCCCGAGGCCAGGCTGGTCGGCAGCCGGCTCAATGCGCGTTCGAGCCAGCCGCTGAAACCCAGCGCGGTGGTCAGCACCGCGCTGACCACGAACGCGCCGATGATTTCCGCCAGCGGCAGTCCGGCCGCGCCGGTGATCAGCATCGCCGCGCCCGGGGTCGACCAGGCGGTGACCACCGGCACCCGGTAGCGCAGCGACAAGCCGATGCAGGTCGCGCCCATGCCGAGCCCGAGCGCCCACATCCACGAGGCGATTTCCGCATCGTTGGCCCCCGACGCCTGCGCGGCGCTGAACACGATCGCCGCCGAACTGGTGAACCCGACCAGCACCGCGACGAAGCCGGCGATGACGGCGGACAGGGACAGATCGCGCAGCAGGCGCATGGTCGTAAGGCGTTGAGGGTGGAGCGCCATCATGCAGCAAACCCGCGCGGGCTGGCTTGTACGGGGTTGCGCTTTGGTGGTTGCGCAGCGAGTCGGGGACGCGGGCGGTCGCAGAGGCGATTCACCTGATCGCGATCCCGATCTTGATGCCGCCTGAAGTCTTTTGTGGGAGGGGCTTTAGCCCCGATGCTTTTGTCTCAGGCAAGGTGATTGCGTGACGACCTGATCGAAAAGCGTCGGGGCTGAAGCCCCTCCCACAAAAACCTCGCGACAGCGCGGTGATTTGGTCCCAGTGGATTGTGTGGATTGTAGATTTCGTTCGATAGCAGATTGCAAGGCTCGCCACTCGGATCGCGACGCCGCCTGAGGTCTTTTGTGGGAGGGGCTTCAGCCCCGATGCTCTTGTTTCAGACAAGGCGATTGCTTGGCGACCTGATCGAAAGGCATCGGGGCTGAAGCCCCTCCCACAAAGAACCTCGCGATAGCGCGGCGATTCGATCGCAGCGGATTGCAGATTTCGTTCGATAGGGGACTGCAAGGCTCGCCACTCGGATCGCGACGCCGCCTGAGGTCTTTTGTGGCAGGGGCTTGAGCCCCGATGCTCTTGTTTCAGGCAAGGTGATTGCATGACGGCCTGATCGAAAGGCGTCGGGGCTGAAGCCCCTACCACAACAAACCTCGCGATAGCGCGGCGATTTGATCGCAGCGGATTTGTAGATGTCGTTCGATAGGGGAATGCAAGGCTCGCCACCCGGATCGCGAAGTGCTCGGAAGTCTTTTGTGGGAGGGGCTTCAGCCTCGACGCCTTTCGATCAGGCCGCCGACAGCAAGAACAACCCATATTCCTTCAAGGTCTCGCCGCTGCGCCGCACCGCCTGCAGCGAAGGTCGCCACGCGGGACCGATGGCGACGCGCGGCTCCGGCGGCGACATCGGCAGCACTTGCAGCCCCTCGCGTTCGAACAGCCGCGTCGCTCTCGGCAGATGCATCGCCGAGGTGATCAACACCACCCGATGCCAGCCGCGCTGCCGTGCGATCGCCGCGCTGTTGCGGGCGTTGTCGCCAGTGCTGGTGCTGCGATCCTCCAGCACCATCGCCTGCTGCGGAACACCGAGCTTGCGCAGTGCCGCGGCCATGATCCGCGCCTCGCTGACCCCGCGCGTACGCGCCGCCGGTCCGCCGCTGAGCAGGATCGAAGCGGTGCGGTGCTCACGCCAGACCCGCGCCGCCAGCGCGACCCGATTGCCGGCCAGGGCCGGCGCATCCGCATCGCCCTGATCGAAGCGGCTGACCGGGCCGATCGCGCCGCCGAGCAGGACGATCGCGTCGGCTCTTGGCGTGTGCGACTGTGGCGATTGCAGTTGTGGCCGGTGCAACTGCGATGGGTGCAGCGATGACGAGCGCGACTGCAACGGCTGCGACGACTGAGGCAGCGGCAGCGACGGACGCCGCCGAACCAACGAATCACGCAAGGCCTCCGACGCCACCGGCAGCGACCACAGCAGGCCCCAGCCCAGTCCGATCGCGATCAAGCCAAACCCCAGGCCCAGTCGAGCGCCACGTCGCCATCGCCAGACCACCAGGCTGCCGAGTACCAACAGGCAGACGCTCGTATGCAGCGGATCGATCAGCCAACTCAGCACGGCGCCCGCCACGACCCGCCGCGCCTACTTGCCGACCCGCAGCAAATCCTGAGTATCGTCATCGACCAACTTCGCCAGCGCATCGGTCATCAACCGCGCCTGGCGATCGCGCGAATACGCCGGCGCGGCGGCGACGCTGGCCGCGCGCAGGCGCTGCATGCGTGCCGGGTCCTCGGCCAGGGCGACGATCGCCGCGGCCATCGCCTCGGCGTTCTCGGCCGGCACGCACACCCCGCAGCCGGTGCTCTCGACGATGCGGGTGGCTTCGCCGCGCGGCAGCGACATCAGCGCGGGCACCCCCATGCCCATGCCTTCGAACAGCTTGGACGGGATCACCCCGGCGAACACCGGGTTGTCGCGTAGCGGAATCAGCGACACATCGCACAGCCCCCATAGCTTGGGCATCATCTCCTTGGGCTGGCGCGGAATCATGCGCACGTTGGCGAGCCCGCGCTGCGCCACCAACTGCTCGACCCGCGCGCGCTCGGCGCCGCTGCCGGCGAAGAAGAACGCGATGCGCGGGTCGTGCTGCAGCCGCTGCGCCGCATCGATCACGGTTTCCAAACCATGCGCCATGCCATGAGTGCCGAGATAACCGACCACGAACCGCCCATGCAGGTCGTAGCGCTCGCCCAGCTCCGGATCGCGCGCGCACGGCGCGTAACGTTGCAGGTCCACGCCGTTGAGCACGACATGGATCTTGCCGGCGTCGACGCCGCGCTGGATCAGTTCCTCGCGGAACGACTGGGTCACCGGCACGATCGCGTCGGCGCTGCGGTACAGGAACATCTCCAGCCGTTCGAGCACGCGGATCGCCAGGCTGCGTTTCATCGCCCCGACCGCGGTGATCGAGGCCGGCCACAGGTCGCGCAGCTCGAACACGAACGGCCGCCGCCGCAGCCGCGCCAGCGCCCAGCCGCCAAGCGCGCAGAAGAACTGCGGCGAGGTCGCCACGATCACGTCGTGACGCGGCTCGAACACGCCGGCCAGCACCGAGGCGGTCATGAAGCTGATGTAGTCCAGGCTGCGCTTGACGAAGCCCTCGTTGGCGGTGATGTAGGTCTTGACCCGCACCACCCGGATGCCGTCGATGGTTTCCACGCTGCGCCATGCATTGCGATAGCCGTCGAACAAACGGCCCTCGGGGAAATTCGGCGCGCAGGTGATCACCGTGACCTCGTGCCCGGCGCGCACCCAGCGCACCGCGTGCTCGTAGGTGCGGGTGGCCGGCGCGTTGCCCTCGGGCGGAAAGTTGTCGGACAAAAACAGGATGCGCATGCGGGTTCAACCGTCCCAGCGGAAGGTGGCGACCGATCGGCCGGTGGGTTCGAGTGCGACTTCGATCACTTCGCAGGCCTGGCTCAGCCCGAATTCGGGGTGGTAGGTGCTCACGTCGATGCGGGTCAGCGCCGACGGTGGTTCGATCTGCCAATGCAGCACGTCTTCGTTCTTGGCGCGCACGCGATCGCCGTCGACGCGCAGGTCCGGGGCGATGCGGAAACGCGCGACCGCATGTTCGAAGCCGCCCTCGATCGCGTCCTCGATACGCAGGCAATCGGCCTGCAGGCGCCAGCAGCGACGGTGCAGCGGCCGGCCCTTGAGCCGCCGATAACCGTCATGGCTCGCGTCCAGCCACAGGCCGTCGTCATCGACGCCATGCACAACCGCGAGCGGATGCGCGCGCCGCGCCACCCGGAAGCTGCTCCACACCTCGGACGAATCGCGGCCGTCGATCTGCACCGTGTTATGCGCCGCGGTCCCGCGCTGCCAAAGCCGCTGCGCGCCGATGTCGTAGCGCGAGGTGCCGGCGTTGACCAGCACGCGCCGGCCGTCGATCGACAGCTCGAAGCTGAGCGTGTCGGCGTGGGCATGGCCGGGCAGGTAGTCCGGGCCGATTTCGCCGACGTCGGCGATCAGCACTGCGTTGCCGGCCTGCATCCGCACATAGCCCGAGTCGGCCAACACTTGCAGCGGCTGTTCGGATGCGGCGGGCACGTGGATGCCGAGCGCGTGCGCATAGGCCCGCAGCTGCGCCAGGGTCGGCGCGATGCCGAACGCGGCGTCGTTGAAGAAGGCGATGCGGCCGTCGGGATGGGTCATCACCGCGAGCCAGGCGAACATGCTCAAGGCCCGTTCGCGCCACAGCGCGACCTCGTGCATCGCGAATGCGTTCGGAAAGCGTTCCGCCAGTTGCACCAGGTCCAGCAGGTCTTCGAGCAGGATCGCGTGATACATCGGGCTGCGTTCGAAGTGGCCGCCATCATCGAGAATCTGCTCGCCGATCTCGCGCCGAAGCCCGTGCAGGCCCAGCTCGCGCCACTGCTGCGCCTGTTCGCCTTCGAAGCACGCGCCGGCGAACAGCAGCGCCTTGTAGTTGGCCCACAGATGATTGCCGAGCAGATGCCGTTCCAGGCGGCCGCGCAGGTAGCGGGTCTGGGTCGCCAGGCTGTCGAGCATGGCGTGTTCGGCCGTGTCGTCGCCCAGACCGTGACCGGCGCAGCGCCACTTGATCCAGTTGACGATGCGCAGCGACAGGCAATACGGCTCCCAGCCGTTGCCCGCGGCCGGCGGATTGGCCGCGATCCATTGCCCGATCAGATCGCGATGCCAGCGCAGGCGCGAGTCGGCGCCGTCGGCGTTTAGATCGTCGAAGTAGTGCAGGTTGTACAGCCACAGCTTCGGCAGTGCGGCGCTGTTCCAGCCGTCGGCGGGCAGCTCGTGCTCATCGTTCAAGAAACGAAAGCGACGCGCGGCCAACATCGTGGGCGTGCGCGCGCAGCCGATCCAGCGGTCGCGCAGGGCCGCGGTCGCCGGCGCCTGCGACGCGTCCACGCGCGGACGATGCAGCCGGTGCCAGGCGCGGCCGTAGATCTGCACCGGACGCAGATGGCGCACGGTATGCCACATGCGCGGCAGTCGCGATAACGAGGTCATGGCGCGCTCAGACCGATGCGTCCAGTTCGATGGTCACGCGCGCGACTTCCACAATCTGTTCGATCGGAATCGGCGCCGGCGCCTGGCCTTGAACCGCCTGCATGAAGGCCTGGGCGCACGCGGCCTGGCCCTTGTCCTGGCGCCACAGGTTCATGCGGGTGAAACCGGGCCAGCCGTAGCCGCGCAGGCGGCGGAAGTTGTCCAGTTGCAGCACGCGCCCGGCCGCGAACACTTCCAGGCGCTCCTTCGGAAAGGATTTGTCGCCGTTGGCGAGGTAGTGCACGGTGCCGAACGAACCGTCGGCGAAGCTCAGGGTGAAACTGACCCGGTCGCTGCGGATGCCGACGCCGGCCACGTTGCCGACCGCGGTGAGTTGATGGCCGACGATCGGAGAATCGGCGAGGAAACGCAGCAAGTCGACGAAGTGGCAGGCTTCGCCGATCAGGCGGCCGCCGCCGAGTTGCGGGTCCTGGGTCCAGTGATCGGCCGGGATCGCGCCGGCGTTGACGGTCATGACGAAGGCCTTGGGTTCGCGCACACCCGCGAGCAACGCGTGCATCTTGCGCACCTGCGGGGCGAAGCGGCGGTTGAAGCCGACCATCAGCACCGGCGGGATGCCGTATACCGATTGCTCGGAGTGGGCCTTTTCGATGGTCTGCAGATCTTCCAAGGTCAAACACAACGGTTTTTCGACGAACACGTGCTTGCCGCGGCGCAGCGACTTGAACACCAGTTCGGCGTGGCTGCCGTGCTGGGTCGCGATCACCATCGAGCCCACGCTCGCGTCGCGCAGCACCGCGTCGGTGTCGGTGCTGGCGTTGCGGAAGCCGAACTTCTTGCCGTAATGAACGCTGCCGACGCCGTTGTTGGTGATCAGCGTGTGCAGCTTGGCGCCGGTGCGCGCGAACGCCGGGATCAGCACGCGGCCGGCGTAGTTGCCGGCGCCGACGAAGGCGATCGCGCTGCCGCCGGCCTCGCTGGGCACTTCGTTCGCAGACGGCTTGGCGTGCAGCGGCACCTTGCGCCGCATCAGTTGCTCGGGAATGTCTTCGCCCAGGCCGTAATCGAGCACGATGCCGAGCGAAGGTTCGCCGCCGCCGAGCACGGCGTAGGCGCGTTCGGCCTCGGCGACGCGGTAGCGATGGGTGACCAGCGACTGCACCTGCACCGCGCGGCTGGCCATCATGTCGAGCACGGCCTCGAAGTTGCGTTGCTCGGTCCAGCGCACGAAGCCCACTGGATAATCGTTGCCGCGTTCTTCGTAGGACGGGTCGTAGCGGCCGGGGCCGTACGAGCACGAGACCTGGAACGACAGTTCCTTTTCGTAGAAATCCGCGCGCGACAGTTCCAGCCCGGTGACCCCGATCAGGACGATGCGGCCGCGCTTGCGGCACATGTGCGCGGCCTGCGCGACCGGTTCGTTGCTCTTGGTCGAGGCGGTGATCAGCACCGCATCGACGCCGCGTCCGCGCGAGAACGCCGCCGCGGCCGCGAGCGGGTCTTCGTTCCTGGACAGATCGACGGTTTCCGCGCCGTACTCGCGCGCGATCGCGAGCTTGGCCGGGTCGTAGTCGATGCCGAGCACCCGGCAGCCGTGCGCGCGCAGCAACTGCACGGTGATCAGGCCGATCAGGCCCAGGCCGGTGACGACCACGGTTTCGCCCAGCGTTGGCTGGACCAAGCGGATGCCCTGCAGCGCGATCGCGCCGAGCACGGTGAACGCCGCGGCTTCGTCGCCGACGTTGTCGGGAATCTTCGCGCACAGGTTGACCGGCACCGCGACCACTTCGGCGTGCTTGCCGTTGGACGCGACCCGGTCGCCGATCTCGAAACCGCTGACGCCGGGACCGACACCGATCACCGTGCCGACATTGCAATAACCCAGCGCGAGCGGCTGATCGAGCTTGCTGCGCACCGCATCGAGAGTGGTGGCCAGGCCGTCGGTGCGGACCTTCTCCAGCACCATGCGCACCTTGTCGGGCTGCTGGCGCGCCTTCTGCAGCATGTTGGCCTTGCCGAACTCGACCAGCATGCGCTCGGTGCCGGCCGATACCAGGGTGATGTGGCTGCGGATCAGCAGATGACCGCGGCGCAGGGCCGGGGCGGGCACGTCGGCGACTTCGGTGCTGCCGTCGCGCAGGTTTTGCAGGACTTGTTGCATGGTGATTCCAATGCGTGAGCGAGTATTCGGGAAGGGACAGGGCGTTGCGTGCGCTCAGCGCTCGGGCGCGGCGCGCGCGGCCTTGTCGAGGAAACTGCGGGTGACCGGCACCCAGTCGCGGTCGCCGCCGTCGACGCGCTTGCTCCAGATCACCGCGCCGTCGGCGGCGCGCTGGAGCTGATCGAGCTGGAAGCGCCAGTAATCGGCCGGGACGAACTGCGCGCTGCGCGCGGTGGCGTCGTGGTACTGCGGCCAGATGAACGCCAGCACCGGTTTGTCCGGATCGAGCTTGCGCGCCGCGGCGACCATGTTGTCCATGCGCCGGCGCCAGCGGTCGCGATCGTCGTCGACGGTGTACAGCGAGGGGAAAAACAGATCGACCGAAGTCGCCAGTTGTTTCGCGCGCTGCGGATCGGCGTGGTCGATCGCGCCGGGAAAACCGTAGTAACCGATCTTGCGGCCCGGCGCGGCCTCGTGCGCCCAGCGCGCCAGGGTCTGCAACATCTGCAGGTGCTTGGCCGAGATTTCGGCGTCGCGGCTGAGGTTGATGTGTTCGAAATCCAGCACCAGCGGGCCGGGGTTCTTGAGGTTCGCCTTGATCGCGGCCTTGAAGCGTTGCTCGTCGGGCATGATCCCGTCGCGCAGTTCGGGCAGGTGCGGTTCGCCGACGAGGTTGGAGCGCGCGATCGCCAGGCGCTGGTCGACCAGATCGGTGTACTTGGTGTTGTTGTACAGGATGAAGCCGCGCTCGCCGGCGCGCGCGCCCAGCGGCGCGGTGACCAGCAGCATCGTCAACAACAGCGTGCCGCGCCGGCTCATGGCGCCAGCCTCACGCACTCGGCGATCACCCGCGTCATCGCGGTGTCCCAGGCTTCGTAGCGCAGCTGGCGCAGGCCGGCGCGGCGGGCTTCCAGCAAGGAACGGTCGGCGGCGATCTGCAGCAATTGCGCGCTCAGTTGCTCGCCGTCGCCGTACTCGCACAGGAAGCACGCGCCGTGCTGCTCGAACGGCGCCGAGGTCAGCAGGCCGGGGTTGGTGACGAAGGGGATCTGCAGCGCCGCGCAGTCGAACCATTTGTTCGGCTCGGCCAGGCGGTTGATCTCCAGGGCCGGGTCGTAGAACGCCAGCACCAGGTCGGCGCTCAGCAGCAGCGCCAGCGCGTCCTCGTTGCTGACGATGCCGCGATAGTCCGGACCCATGCGTTCGACCAGGCGCTGCGCATCCTCGCCGAGCAGGCGGCCGGCGCCGATGAATTCGACCTCGCCGGCGGTACGTTCGATCGCCTCGCGCATCATCCGCGCGCCGCGTTCGGGCGAGATCAATCCGCTGATCAGCACCCGCAGTCGGCCGCTGCGTGGCGGCAGGCGCTCGGCCAGACTGCGCGCGCGTTCGATCACCTCGGTGTGCGGGGTGTTGCGCACGATCCGCAGGTTGTCGCTGTCGTTGTCGCCGGCGCGCGAGGAACCGGGCACCACGTGCAGGCTGGCGCGACGGCCGACGAAGCCTTCGATCGCCTCGATCGCGCGTTTGACCGGCGCCGGCCAGGCGTAGCTCTTGGACAGCTTGTCGCGGTCGAGGAATACGTAGCGGCAGCGACGCACCGAGGCGACGATCGCGCACGGCAGCGCCGCGTCCAGGCGCGAGCAGAAGTACACGCCGGCGCGCGGCTGGGCGAACACGCGCACGGTCAGCCAGGCCACCCACAGCGCGTAGCCCAGCGCATTGACCGCGCCGCCGCCCCAGGAGCCGAAGTTCAGCAGCACCTTGACCTTGGGCAGATCGGCGGGCTGTTTGTCGCGGCTCCATATCCAGAACTCGTACGGCACGCTGGCGCTGTCGAGCACTTTCGACAGTTTGCTCAGGTACGGATTCTTCAGGTAGGGATTGCCTTGGCCCAGGATGATCGCTTGCATGGCTGGCTCGGGATTCGTGATTGGGGATTCGAGATTCGGGATGGGGCGATTCGCTCAGGTCGGGATTGGATGTCGGGTTGGTGGCGATCGCACCGGCGCCGGTTCGCGTCGCACCACCAGCGCAGTCGAAAGCGCGAAGAACAGGCACAGGTACAGCTCCTTCGGACTGGTGATGTCGCCGCTGAACATCGCATTGGCTAGCGAATAGATCGCCAGCGCGCACAGGAAGGTCGGCACCAGCTCGCGGCCCTGGCTGCGTTTGGCGCTGAGGTACAGGCGACGGATCGCGTAACCGATCAGGGCGAAGAAGAACGCGCTGAAGATCAGTCCGGGCTCGATCAGCGCTTCGATCAGCAGGTTGTGCGGGTAGGGTTGCAGCGCGCCGCTGGCCTCGAACGCGCCGAAGCCGTGGCCGAACAAGGTTTCGCGCAACATGCCGAAGGAGACTTCGTACAGATTCATGCGCAGCACGTCGCTGCCGCTGTAGTTGCTGACGAACAGGCTGGCGAGGCGATCCTGGATGCCCTGCGGCGCCAGCACCACCGCCGCGATCGCCAGCAGCACGACCAGCACCGCCGCCGCCCAGACCTTGCGCGACAGCAGCAACGCACCGCGGTTGGTCATCACCACCAGTGCGCCCAGGCCGAGCAGCAACGACACGATCGGGCCGCGCGAACCGGCCAGGATCAGCGCCGCCGCGCACGGCAGCAGCGCGAGCAGGCGCGCGGCGCGATGGCGCGGTTCGATCAACAAGCGGTAGGCGAAGTACATGATCGCGGTGCCGGCCGCGCGCGCGATCCAGATCGGATTGCCGTCGCCCTGCATCAAACGCTGCGCGCCGGTGTCGGCGGTGCGGTTGAAGCCCAGCGCGGCCAGGCTCAGGGCGAAGCACAACGCCACGTAGATGCGCACGAAATGCTCGGCCGCCGCGCCGCGCAACACGAAACAGGCGCAATAGGCGCAGAACACCAGGATCAGATAGAACTTGAGTTCCTTGGGCGGATGCGGCTGGCGCGTGTCGAGGAAGGAAATCTGAGCGAACACGATCAAGGTGGCGATGATCGGCAGCAAAAACGCGAACCGGTTCAGGCCCGAATACGACAGCGAAAACGCGCCCAGCACGATGGTCGCGGCGATCGCCGCGTACTGCACCACGTCGGTGTCCACGCTGAAGAACACCGAGGCCCAGCCCGACAGCAGGAACGCGCCGAGCGCGGCCGGTGCCAGGAACAGGCGGGGAGCGGGAATGCGCATGGACGGCTCAGGCCTCGCGGCCCTTGCGCAGCGATTTGTCGACGTAGTCGCTGACCGAGCCGACGATCTGGCTGGGGTTGCCGATCACGATGCTCAGCGGCGGAATCGTGCCGCGCACCACCGTGCCGGCGCCGACGATGCAGCCCGCGCCGATGTCGGTGCCGGGCATGATGATCGAGCCGGTGCCGATGAAGGCGTGGCGGCCGATCGAGATCGGCCTGATCCGCCCTTGCGGCGTGTCGAACTTGAGCCCGAGTTCCTTGGCGACGGTGTGGATCGCCCAGTCGTGGGTGAGGATGCGCACGTTGCTGGAAATCGTGCAGCCGCGGCCGAGGCTGATCAGCGAATAGTCGGTGCCGTCGAACCAGATCTTGGCCGACAGGTAATTCGGATCGGCTTCGACGTTGGCGCCTTCCGAACGCAGGAACCAGGCGTACAGGCGCGTCACCAGGCCGGGCTTGATGAACCAGCCGACCCGGATCACGGTCAGGACCACGGCTTTCTTGATCAAACGCAGGATTTTCATTGGACTGCTCTCATCGGCATGCGCTTATCGGCTGCCGTCGGTCGCCGAGTTCCAGCGGAACTCGTGGCGGTTGCACAGGGAATAGGTCGCCAGTTGTAGGCTCGAAGCGATCAGATAGGCGATCGCCAGTCCGGTCGCGCCGCCGTGCAGATGCAGCGAGGCCACGCTGGCGCCGATCAGCGCGAGCGCGAACACGCCGTTGCCGGCCAGCAGCACGCCGGGCCGTCCGTCGGCGGTGGCCTTGCGCATCAGCACCGTGGTCGGCGCGGTGGCGATGGCCGACAACAGCAGCCATTGCAGCGGCACGATCGCGTCGATGTAGGCCGGCGCCAGGCGGTGAATGAAGAACGGCGCGGCCATCGCCAGCACCATCGCGATCGCGCTGGTGGCGATCACCAGCAGCGCGATCGAATGCCGCAAGGCCGTGCTGGCTTCGCCGCTGGCGCCGCGAGCGACCGCAGAAGCGAGCAAGGGCAGGGTGGCGTTGGCGACCACGCCCATGCCGAACAGCAGGATCGAGCGGGCCTGATTGCCGAGCGAGAAATTGCCCAGTTCGGTCGCGCCGCCGACGCTGTGCGACAGCATCGCCATCGACAGCCAGATCGCCGGCATGGTCAGCAGGCCCGACAGCGAGGACGGCAGGCCGAGCCGCCACACCACCGACCAGTCTTCGCGTCGGGTCGCCGTCCACGACAGCGCGCAATCGTGCTCGCGTCGATAGCGGCGCAGCACCCGTTCCTGGCCGATCACGATCAGCCATTGCGCCGCGATCGAGCCGTACACCGCCCAGCCGATATCGCGCCGGCTCGCCGCCAGCAGCATGATGCCGAACACCAGCGGCGCGGTGATCAGATTCGCCAGCGCCTGCTGCTTGACCTTGTGCAAGGCCAGCGCGACCCCGTTCTGGACCGCGCCGATGAAACCGGTCAGCACCAGCAACGAAGAACTCGCGTACACCGCGACCAGGTCCGCCGAGCCGCCGACCCGCAGCGCCAGCGGCTGCGAAAACGCCAGCAGCAAACCGGCGAACAACAACGAAGCCAACAACGCCGAGCCGTAGGACACCGTCAGCGCCGCGGCGATGCGATCGGGTTTCGTCGCCACCGCCTCGGACACGATCTTGGTCGCCATCTGGCCCAGGCTCAGCGCGCAGAACGTGGTGAACAGCAGCGCGGTGGTTTGGATCAGGGTGAACTGGCCGAACGCGGTCGGACCGAGGAAATGCGCGGCCGCGAGTACGCCGGCGAACAGCGCGCCGCGCGAGGCGAGCGCGCTGAGCGCGGACAGACTGGCGGTGCCGATGAGGCGTCGCATCATGGGTTACGGTCCGAATCGAGCGCGTGGGCGCTCAGGTCCAGATGCCCTTGGTGTCGATGATCTTCATATGGCTGGGCAGGCTGTGATCCTTGAACGGTTTGTGATCGACCAGCAGCACCGCGATGTCGGCCTGGGCGCTGGCGGTCGGCAGGTCCACCAAAATCAACTTCGACGCATCGAGCTTGGCCGGCAGCACCGAGATATGCGGCTCGACCGCGAGCACGCGGCCGGGATGGCGGCCGGCGAGTTCGACCGCGATGTCCAGCGCCGGGCTTTCGCGCAGATCGTCGATGTCGGGCTTGAACGCCAGGCCGAACACCGCGATGGTCAGGTCCTCGTGCGGCTTGCCGTCGGCCTTGGCCTGCGCGATCGCTTCGTCGATCTTGTTGATGACCCAGCCGGGCTTGCCGTTGTTGACCTCGCGCGCGGTGCGGATCAGCCGCGCTTCGTCCGGCGCGCTGTCGACGATGAACCACGGGTCGACCGCGATGCAGTGGCCGCCGACGCCGGGGCCGGGCTGGAGGATGTTGACGCGCGGATGGCGGTTGGCCAGGCCGACCAGGTCCCAGACGTTGATGCCGAGCTTGTCGCAGATGATCGACAGCTCGTTGGCGAAGGCGATGTTGACGTCGCGGAACGCGTTCTCGGTCAGCTTGCACATCTCGGCGGTGCGCGCGTTGGTGACGATGCATTCGCCGCGCACGAAGCTCTTGTACAACTCGCAGGCACGCTGCGAACAGCGCGCGGTCATGCCGCCGATCACGCGGTCGTTCTCGATCAGCTCGCGCATCACATGCCCGGGCAGCACGCGCTCGGGGCAGTAGGCGATGTTGACGTCGGCCTGCTCGTCGGCGTCCTGCGGAAAGCTCAGGTCGGGACGCGCGGCGGCCAGCCACCCGGCCAGTTGTTCGGTCGCGCCGACCGGCGAGGTCGATTCGAGCACCACCAGGTCGCCCTTGCGCAGCACCGGCGCCAACGATTTAGCCGCCGCTTCGATGTAGCTCAGGTCGGGTTCGTGATCGTTCTTGAACGGCGTCGGCACCGCGATCAGGAAGGCGTCGGCGGCCTCGGGCCGCAGCGAGGCGCGCAGGAAACCGCCGGACACCGCGGCGCGCACCGCGGTGTCGAGTTCGGGTTCGATGATGTGGATCTCGCCGCGGTTGATGGTATCGACGATCGAGGCGGTGACGTCGATGCCGATCACGCGTTTGCGCGCGGCTGCGAAGGCGGCGGCGGTGGGAAGGCCGATGTAGCCCAGGCCGATGACGCTGACGGTGTCGAAACTCATGAAAACTCCGGTAGGCCCCGTGGGGAGGCGCAATGGGTGTCGTATCCGCCGCGGACGCTGAGGTCCGCGGCACAGGGAAGGGAGCTCAGGCGGCCAGGCGCGATTCGCCGTGCTTGAACAGCGCCAGCGCTTCGACGATGCGCTGGCAAGCCTTGCCGTCGCCGTAAGGGTTGTGGGCGAAGCTCATCGCCTCGTAGGCGGCGCGGTCTTCGAGCAGCGCGGTGATGCCGTCGGCGATCAGCTTGCGATCGGTGCCGACCAGCTTGACCGTGCCGGCCGATACCGCTTCGGGCCGCTCGGTGGTGTCGCGCATGACCAGCACCGGCTTGCCGAGCGACGGCGCTTCTTCCTGGATGCCGCCCGAGTCGGTCAGGATGATGTGCGCGGCATTCATCAGATAGACGAAGGGCAGGTAGTCCAGCGGCTCGATCAGATGGATGGTCGGGATGTCGCGCAGCAGACGGTTGACCGGTTCGCGCACCTGCGGGTTCAGATGCACCGGGTAGACGATGTCGACGTCGGGATGGCGCAGCGCGGTGTCGCGCAGCGCGTGGCAGATGCGCTCGAAACCGCCGCCGAAGCTTTCGCGACGATGCCCGGTGACCAGCACCACCCGCCGTTTCGGATCGAGGAACGCGAATTGCGATTCGAGCTCGCGGCGCAGCGACGGCGTGTTCTCGATTCTGAGCAACACCTCGCGCAGCGCGTCGATCACGGTGTTGCCGGTGATCTGGATGCGCGCGTCCGGAATGCCCTCGTCGAGCAGGTTGCGTCCGGACAGCTCGGTCGGGGCGAAATGCATCGATGCCAGCGCGCCGGTGAGCTTGCGGTTGGCTTCTTCCGGCCACGGCGAATACAGGTTGCCGGTACGCAGGCCGGCCTCGACGTGGGCGACCGGAATCTGCTGGTAGTACGCGGCCAGGGTGGTCGCCATGGTGGTCGAGGTGTCGCCGTGGACCAGCACCACGTCGGGCTTGAGTTCCGACAGCACCTTCTTCATGCCGGTCAGGATCGCGGTGGTGATGTCGGTCAGGTCCTGGCCGGGCTTCATGATGTCCAGATCGAAGTGCGGCTGGATCTCGAACAACTGCAGCACCTGATCGAGCATCTGCCGATGCTGGCCGGTGACGCACACGCGCGCGTCGAAGCGCGGGTCCTGGGCCAGCATCAGCGCCAGCGGTCCCATCTTGATCGCTTCGGGGCGGGTGCCGAACACGCACAGGGTCTTGATCGTGCGCGCGGCCTGCGGCATCGCGCCGGCAGGCACCGGCGCCGTTGCGGCCGCGAGTTCGCCGGCCAGGCCGGTGCGGGCGTACGCCAGCGGCACCGGCGTCTCGGCGTCGGGCAGTTTGCTCGGATTGTGCGGCGAAAACGCCAGTTCGCCGTCGTTGTCCGCGGCCGGCTCGAGCAGGGCGCGCTTGAGTTTTCCGCCGTACGACAGGCTGATCGCATAGACGCACAGCGCCGCGGCGAACAGCAGCAGGCCGATCCCGATCGGTTGCTGGCGCAGCGCATAACCCAACGCGATCAGGCTGCAGGCAATGCCGATCATGGTCAGCAGCGCGTTGTTCGGCGAACGGCCCTGATCGATCAGCATGTAGTGCAGGTGCTGGCGATCGGGCTTGAACGGCGACAGGCCCTTACGCACGCGGCGGTACATCACGGTGAGGGTTTCGAACACCGGCAGCGCCACGCACCACGCCGCCTCGGCCGCATCGATGCGCGGCGAGCCGCGCTGGCTCAGGTAGATCAGGCTCCAGGCGAGCACATAGCCGATCAGCATGCTGCCGGCGTCGCCCATGAACAGTTTGCGCCCCGGCACGCC